>JAYVUZ010000058.1:0-98797 GCA_043787415.1 Fimbriiglobus sp.
CTAGCGAGGGCATTCTGCCTCGCTAGCGCTTCGGGCTACGAACCCTGACGCTCCCTTTCCGACCGGCCGGTTCAGCGATAGGATACTTGTTCAACCGAAGTCGGCTCGGAGTGCCATCGTGCCGTTGCTCGCTAGCGTGTCCACCGGGTCGGTGCTGCTCAACGTCGTGGTGATTCTACTGAGCATCATTATGATGTTCATCGTGCTGATCCAGCGTGGCAAGGGCGGCGGGCTGGCCGGGGCGTTCGGCGGGGCCGGCGGGTCGAGTGCGTTCGGCTCCCGGGCCGGCGACGCCTTCACCAAGATCACCCTGTACTTTGCCGCCGTCTGGGTGCTGGTCATCATGATCCACGTGAAGGTGGCCCAGGGTGACGGCCGGAGCGGCTCCGACCAGCCGATCGCCATCCAGGCCGCCCAGTAACACCACGAGGGCGGCCGTGCTGCTCAGCATGACCGGATTCGGCCAGGGCCGCTCCGATGCGGCGGCCGTCGAGGTGCGGGCGGTCAACAACCGCCACCTCAAGCTGACCGTCCGCGGCACCGACCCGTACCCGCTGCACGAGGCCGAGCTGGAGAAGCTGGTCCGCCGCACCGTCCGCCGCGGTAGCGTGCTGGTGAACGTGCGGGTGGACCGGGCGACCGTCGTCGGCGATTCCCGGCTCAACCCCGAGGTGTTGACCAGCTACCTCCGCGACGTGCGGGCCGCCTGCTTCGATGCCGGGCTGACCGAGGGACTGACCGCCGGCGTGCTAGCCGGGGTGATGAGCCTTCCGGGCGTGACCTCGGCCACCAGTGAGTCGAGCGAGTTGCCCGACGGCGAGTGGGCGGCGGTGGAAGCGGCCCTGCTGGAGGCGTTGGCCCACCTGGAGGCCGACCGCCGCCGCGAAGGCCGGGGAATGGCCGCCGAGTTGACCTCCCTGCACGGTCAGATCGGCCAGCATCTGACGACAGTGCGTGGTTTGTTGCCGGGGGTGGTGGGTGGCTACCGTGCCCGGCTGCTCGGCCGGGTGCGTCAGGCGATCCAAGACGGTGGCGTTGCGGTCGAACCGGACCACCTCATCCGCGAGGTGGCCCTGTTTGCCGACCGCTCGGACGTAAGCGAGGAGGTGAGCCGGCTGACGGCCCACCTCCGGCAGTTTGCCGAACTGGTGACGGCCGGCGGCGAGGGGGCCGGCCGGCGGCTCGAGTTCGTGGCGCAGGAGATGGGCCGGGAGGTGAACACCCTCGGCTCGAAGGCCGGCGATGTGTCCATCTCCCGCGAGGTGGTAGAGATGAAGGCGGCCCTCGAGAAAATCCGGGAACTGATCCAGAACGTCGAGTAGCGAGCCGATTGTGTCCAGCGCCCCCCTCATCGTTTTGTCCGGCCCGAGCGGGGTGGGCAAGACCACGCTGGTCGAGCACCTGCTGGCTCACAGCGGGCTGAAGTTACGGCGGGCGGTGACGGCCACCACACGCGGCCCCCGGCCGGGCGAGGTGCCGGAGCGGGACTACCACTACTGGACCCGCGACCAGTTCCGGGCGGCCATCGACCACGGCGACATGCTGGAGTGGGCCGAGGTCCACGGCCGGGACTTCTACGGCACCCCGCGGAGCGAGGTGGACCCGCACCGGGCCGCCGGGGTCGGGGTGATGCTGGTGATTGACGTGCAGGGGGCCGGGCAGGTACGGCTTCGGTATCCGGACGATCACCTGAGCATCTTCATGGTGCCGCCGACGTTCGACGACCTGGCCGCCCGCCTGCGGGGCCGGGGCGAGCCGGAGGAGTCGATCCGCCGTCGGCTGGACACGGCCCGCGGCGAGCTGGTGCGAGCGGACGAGTTCGACGTGTGCCTGGAGAACGCCGAGGTGGCGGCCACGGCGGCGGAGCTGGAAAAGTTGGTGCGGGGCGAGTTTCACAACCGGGGGGCGTGACGTGCTGGACGACCTGAAGGAAGAAGAGATCGTCAACAAGGTGGGGGGCCGGTTCAAGCTGAGCACCCTCATCCAGAAGCGGATGGTGATGCTCAACACCGGGGCCAAGCCGCTGGTGGACTCGCGGTCCGGCGACCGCATGGCCATCGTCATCCAGGAAATTCTGGAGGACAAAATCTACCTGGACCCGGCCAGCGAGGTGGCCACCACCAACATGACGATTCTGGAAAACCTGCCCAAGCAGTTCCTGCCGGGCGTCACCGGCCAGCCGGCGGCCACCGCCTCGGCCCCGCCGGAGGAGGCCGAGTAGCGGCGAACCCCGGCCGCCCGGCCGGCGTACCGCCGGTGTCCCCCTGCCCTCCCGGGTGGCCCCGAATGCAGCCGACCTCGCCCCGCCTGTCGAGCGACGTGTCCGCCCAGCCGAGGTACGCCCCCATCGCCCCGCTGGCGGTGGTGGCCCTCGGGCTGGCTTGCCTGTACGTGGTCGTGCTCGGCTACCTGACCGTCGCCTCGTACTTCAAGGGGCTGCCACTCACCGACACCTGGCTGTTGTTCGTCCCGCCCGTGGTGGTGGTGCTGGCCTTCGTCGCCCACCGCCAGATCCGCGCCTCCGAGGGCGCCCGCACCGGGGAGCGGTACGCTAACGCCGCCTGGTGGGTGGGGGTGGTCAGCGGCGTGGTGTTCCTCGCCAGCCTGCTGGGCAACAACTACACCGTCCAGCGGGACGCCAAGGACGTGTTCCTGGACTGGTCCAAGAGTCTGGCCGAGCTGGACGCCTTCAACCCGAAAGACCCGAACCTGTCCGAAGCCGTCTGGCTCACCCTGCCGCCGGGCACCCGGCCGAACGCCAAGAAGGACGCCGCCCGCATCGAGGCGGCGTTCGCCGACCAGCTCGCCGGGTTCCGCCAGACCGACCTGGCCCGGGTGTGCATGAGGAACAAGGGCAGCCTGACGTTCGTGCCGCAGGGGCTGCGGGACTGGAGCGTGAAGGCCAACGACATCGACTGCGTGCTGACGGCCACCGTCACCGGCCCGGAGGGCGACTATGGCCTGGAGTTGCCGATGCGGGCGGCGGTGGACGACAAGGGCCAGCGCCGCTGGCAGATCAAGCCGGTCGGGCCGGAGGGCTTCATCAAGTCCCGCAACCTGACCCGCCTCGGCTGGGAGGCGCTCGCCTTGGAGGTGGACGGCGGGGCGGCCGGCAAGGAGCTGGTCATCCGGCTAGCCTCGCCCGGCCAGGGGGCGGTAGTGTACCTCGGCTACATGCAGCCCGGCGGCGACCCGAACAAGGCGGCGGCCGCCCTCAACCGCTTCACCCGCCAGACGGCCGAACCGCTGGCCGCCAGTGGCGGCGGGGCGGCGGTGCCGGCCGGTCTGCCGGTGCCGCCCGGCTGGGCCGACACCGTCACCCGCACCCTGTTCACCAAGCCGGACGGCAGCCCGCACGCCCCGGCCGACGCCGACCGGCTGTTCCGGATGCTCAACGCCGGTAGCCAGGTGGTGCCGGCCGGCGGCGTCCTGCGGGGCAACCCGGATGTCTCCCCGGTGCTGGCCGTCCGGCCGGACGGGCTGGAGTTCCGCTTCCCGGTCGAGCTGCCGCTCGGTGGCGGGCCGGCCCCGTCGGGATACAAGGGGCGGCTGGTGTTCACCCTGTCGGCCGCCGACGCCGGGTCGTACCCGGCCGACCGGGCGGCGGGTGGCGGCGGGCCGCGGACCACCGAGCCGCCGGCCGAACTGTTCAACCTGCCCCGCCGGCCGTGGCGACTGGTGCGTCTGGAAACCGACCTCAAGCTGGTCAACTCCGATCCGCCCGTGAACGGTGCGAGGTCGGGTATGCCCGGCGGCTGACACCGCATGACCACTCCCCCGTTCCGCCCGATCCCGGAAGCCCTGGCCGACCTGCGGGCCGGCAAAATGGTCGTCCTCGTGGACGACGAGCAGAGGGAGAACGAAGGGGACGTGGTGATGGCCGCCGAGGCCGCCACACCGGAGGCGGTCAACTTCATGATCCGCCGGGCCTGCGGGCGGCTGTGCGTCGTCTTCGGCAAGGCGGAAGCGGACCGGCTGGGCATGGAACTGCTGCCCGGCCTGCAACTCGACCCGTCGGCCACCCCGTTCACCCGCAACTTCGACGCCCGCACCGGGGTGACAACCGGCATCTCGGCCGCCGACCGCTGTCGCACCGTCCGCGTCTGTGCCGACCCGGCCAGCGGGCCGCACGACCTGGTCCGCGACAAGGGGCACATGGACGGGCTGGTGGCCCGAAACGGCGGGGTGCTGGTACGGGCCGGGCACACTGAGGGCGTTGCCGACCTGTGCCGGCTGGCCGGGTTCCGCGAGGTCGGGGTGCTGTGCGAAGTGCTGAACGAAGACGGCACGATGGCCCGCCTGCCGGACCTCGTGAAGTACTGCGGCGAACACGCCTTCACGATGGTGAGCATCGCCGACCTGATCGAGTACCGCCGGCGGACCGAGAAGCTGGTGAAGCGGGAGATCGTCCTGAAGCTGCCGACGGCCCACGGCACATTCGACCTGTTCGCCTTCTCGTCGCCGGTGGACGCCGAGCCGCACCTGGCCCTGACCCTCGGCGGCATCGGCCTGGAAACCGGCCCCGGCGTGGTGCCGGAGCAGCCGGACGCGGTGCTGGTGCGGATGCACAGCGAGTGCCTGACCGGCGACGCCCTGCACAGCCAGAAGTGCGACTGCGGGCCGCAACTGGCCCACGCCATGAGCCAGGTGGCGGCCGTCGGCCGCGGGGTGATCGTATACATGCGGCAGGAGGGCCGGGGCATCGGCCTGCTGAACAAGTTGCGGGCCTACAAGCTCCAGCAGGACGAGGGGCTGGACACGGTCGAAGCCAACCAGCGTCTCGGGTTCGCCCCGGACCTGCGGCACTTCGGCATCGGCGCCCAAATCCTGCACGAGCTTGGGGTGCGGAGCATCCGGCTGCTGACCAACAACCCGCGGAAGGTGATCGGCCTCGAAGGGTACGGGATGAAGATCGTCGAGCGGGTGCCGATCCAGGTGGCCCCCGGCGAGCACAACGCCGACTACCTGCGGACCAAGCGGGACAAGCTCGGGCACATGTTGGGGTGAGTTTCGGATCGCAGCCCGAAGCGCAAGCGAGGTCGTGTTGTTCCTCGCTCGCGCTTCGGGCTGCGATCCGGCTTCGTCACGTCACCGGCGGGTACCCGAGCAGCCGGCGGATGACGGTGACTTGCCCCAGGTGCAACGCCGCGTGCTGGCCCATGAACAGCGCCGCCTCCCCCTTGGTTGGCGAACAGCGGGCCGGGGGTCGCCAGCGGTTCGGCCAACTTCTCGGGCGACGCTGCGAGTACAGCCGCCGTGGGTCGCTACCGCACAGCGATGTAGCGGCGGAACAGCCCGGCGGACGCGGACAAACTGCGGACGATGACTTCATTCGGCGTGCGGAACATGCGATCACCCTGGGGGGCCGGCGGCTACCACGGCCGGGCCGACGATGGCCGCGTACTTGTCGAAGTTGGCCCGGAACAGCCCGGCCAGCTTCCGAGCCGCCGCGTCGTAGGTCGCCGGGTCGGCCCAGGTGCCCCGCGGCCGCAGCACCTCGGCCGGCACTCCGGGCACCGCGGTGACGACGTGCAGCCCGAACACCGGGTCGCGCTCGGTCGGGGCGTCGGCCAGCGTGCCGGCGTGGATGGCGTCCACGACCGCCCGGGTGTGGGCCAGCTTCATGCGTTTGCCCACGCCCGCCCCGCCGCCGGTCCAGCCGGTGTTCACCAGCCAGACGCTCGTGCCGTGCTGCCGCAGCTTGCCGGCCAGCAGTTCGGCGTACTTGGCCGGGTGCCAGACCATGAACGCCGCCCCGAAGCAGGCGGAGAACGTCGCCTCCGGCTCGGTCACGCCCATCTCGGTGCCGGCCACCTTCGCCGTGTACCCGCTGACGAAGTGGTACATGGCCTGCTCGGGCGTCAGCCGGCTGACCGGCGGCAGCACCCCGGTGGCGTCGCACGTGAGGAAGATGGCGTCCGTCGGGTGGCCGGCCAGGCACGGGATGCGGGCGTTCGGGATGGACTCGACCGGGTACGCCCCGCGGGTGTTCTCGGTGATCGTTTTATCGTCGTAGCTTACCGTGTGGTCCGGGTGCAGAACGACGTTCTCCAGCACCGCCCCGAACCGCAGCGCCCGGTAGATGTCCGGCTCACTCTCCGGGTTCAGGCCGATGGCTTTCGCGTAGCAGCCGCCTTCGATGTTGAACACGCCGTCGTCGGTCCAGCAGTGTTCGTCGTCCCCGACGAGCTGCCGCTTGGGGTCGGCGGACAAGGTCGTTTTGCCGGTGCCGCTCAGCCCGAACAGCAGGCTACTCCTGTCCGTCGCCGGGTCGGCGGTGGCCGAGCAGTGCATGCTCAGCACCCCGCGTTTCGGCATCAGGTAGTTCATGATGGTGAACACGCCCTTCTTCATCTCCCCGGCGTACTCGGTGCCGAGGATGACCAGTTCCCGGTCCTCGAACGACACGTCCACGCTGGTCTTGGAGGTCATGCCGGCGGTCAGCCGGTTGGCCGGGAACTGGCCGGCGTTGGTGATGACGAAGTCCGGGGTGCCGAACTGCTCCAGCTCCGCCGGGGTCGGGCGGATGAGCATGGTGTGCATGAACAGGGCGTGGTACGGCCGCGAGCAGATGACCCGCACCTTCAGCCGGTGGGCCGCGTCCCAGCCGGCGAACCCGTCGAAGCAGTACAGCCGGGACTTGCTGTTCAGGTAATCCCGGGCACGCTCCCGGTTGATCTGGAAGCTGCCGTACTCCAGCGGGATGTTGACGTTCCCCCACCAGATGTCGGCCTCGCTGTCCGGGTGGCGGACCACCCGCTTGTCCTTCGGGCTGCGGCCGGTCTTCTCGCCGGAGTATGACACCAGGGCGCCGGTGGACGAAATCTTGGCCCCGTCGAACTTGACGGCGTCCTCGTACAGGTGGGCCGGCGACTCGTTCCGCCGCACGTCGGCGACGTGGATGTCGTACTCTTTGAGCGAGAACGGCGTCATGGGGCGGGTCCGGGGTGTGGGCGGTGAGTCAGTGTACATGCCGCCGGCGGTCAGGGCAGCAGGTCGGCGGCCGGGATGGTGGCGACCTGTACGCCTTCGAGCACGACGGGCACGTCCTGGCCGGGGGTGTAGATGGTCGTGGTCTGGTAACGCGGCGGGTCGGCGGACGGGTCGGGGTCGGTGTACACCTCGACCTGTCGGTCGATGAGGTTCATCACCCAATACACGGCGATAGCGGCCCGAGAGTACTGCCGCCCCTTGTCACGGCGGTCGGCGATGAGTGACGAGTCCGACACCTCGACGACGACCCCGATTTCGTCCGGCTCGGGGTGGTGGCCGTCGAAGTCGGCCACGTCGCCGCGGAGGATAGCCCCATCCGGCTCGGGTTCGCCGTCCGCCAACCCGATGGCATTCTGAATCTGAACGAACCAGCAATCCGGCAAATACCGAGGCAGGCGCACCGTTAGACGACGGACGCATGATTCGTGCGGCGTGCCCTTGGATATTTTGCACACCACTAGCCCTTCGAGGAGTTCGACCGGCTCGCCCTCATACAGCACCCCGGCACCCATCATTTTGTGGTACTCGTCCCGGCTGAACCGCCGGAGCCGGTCGAACAAGTCGTGCGGCGGCAGCGGCGGGGGTGCGAGCGAGCGGACCCCGACGGGCGGCGGCGTTACGACGGCGGACATCTGACACCTCCTTCGATCACCCGGCTGTACCACACCCGGCCGGACAACGACACCGCGGGGCGTTCGCCCCGCGGTCGCTGACAGCCGGCTGTCAGCGGCCGGCTACTTGTTGCCCTCGGCCTTCGGCTTCAGAGCTTTCGTGAGTAGGTCCACAGCCTCCGGCTGGTTGCATTCTCGTGCCCAGTCGATCGGCAGCTTTCCGTCCCCGCTCTGCACCGTCGGGTCGGCTCCCATGTTGAGCAATCGCCGAACCATGTCCGGCTCGAACTTGGCGGCCGTATGTAGGGCCGTCTCCCCGTCGCCGTTGCGGGCGTTCACGTCGGCGCCGCGTGTTCCCAGGTACTCGACCACGGCATGCCGCCCGGCCGCCCGCATCTGGTCTGCGGTCGCATCGTCCGTGCCCATCGCCCCGCCGATGCACGCCCACTGGATGAGTGAGTTACGGTTGTGCGAGCGGGCGGTCAGGTCGACTCCGGCCGCTTCCAGCGCCTGCACGACGGAGAGCCGCCCCCGAAATGCCGCGGTGGATACCGGGGTGACACCTTTAACACCAGCCGTCAAGTCGGCCCCGCCGGCCAGCAGTGCCGCCACCACTTCGGAGTTAGCGGCGAAGTGGAGTACCGGTAGCCCTTGCATGGCGTCGCAGGCTAATGGGTCCGCCCCATTCGCCAGCAGGCGGCGAACACGCTCCACATCCCCAGCCTGTGCGGCAGCGTGTAGCGGCGGCAATTCCGGTTCCGGATCGGCCGATGACTGTGGAGCCAGCAGGGCTGCCGGCGGCGGGCGGTCGGGGCGACCGCACCCGACCGCCAGTAGGTAGCCCAATAGCACAAGATGAAGTCGGCCGGACACAAACCGCTCCTTACACGGGCCGACACCCTCACCTACTTGTTGCCCTCGGCCTTCACCCCCATCGCCGCTTGGGCGGCGGCCAGCCGGGCGATGGGCACCCGGAACGGCGAGCAGCTCACATAATCCATGCCCAGCTTGTGGCAGAAGAACACGCTGTCCGGGTCGCCCCCGTGCTCCCCACAGATGCCCACCTTCAGGTGCTGGCCGTGCTTCGCCTGGCGACTGTCGCGGCCCTTCTGGATGCCCAACTTGATCAGCTCGCCCACGCCACCAAAGTCGATCGTCTGGAACGGGTCGATCGGCAGAATCTTCTCCCGCAGGTATGTCGGCATGAACCCCTTGATGTCGTCCCGGCTGAAGCCGAACGTCATCTGCGTCAGGTCGTTCGTGCCGAAGCTGAAGAACTCGGCCTCCTCGGCGATCTGGTCGGCGACGACACAGGCCCGGGGGATCTCGATCATGGTGCCGATCTGGTAGTCCACCTTCAGACCGGCCTTCGCCATGCACGCCTCGGCCGTGGCGATGGCCCGCTTCTTGAGCACTACCAGTTCCTCGACCGTGCCGACCAGCGGAATCATGATCTCGGGCAGCACACTTTTGCCCGCCTTCTTCACTTGGATGGCCGCCTCAATGATCGCCCGCACCTGCATGTCGCCGATTTCCGGGAACACGATGGGCAGCCGGCAGCCGCGGAACCCCATCATCGGGTTGAACTCATGCAACTCGTCCACCCGCTCGAAAATCTTCTCGACGGTGGTGCCGATCTGCTTGGCCACCGCCTCGGCCCCGGCCGTGTTGTCCTTCTGCGGTAGGAACTCGTGCAGCGGCGGGTCGAGCAGCCGGATGGTCACCGGGAAGCCGTCCATCGCCTCGAAAATCCCGACGAAGTCGGCCTTCTGGAACGGCTCGATCTTGGCCAGGGCCTTCTCCCGCCCCTCGACCGTGGTGGACAGGATCATCTCCCGCACGGCCGTAATGCGGTCGTCGCCGAAGAACATGTGCTCGGTGCGGCACAGGCCGATGCCTTCGGCCCCGAACTCGCGGGCCTTGAGGGCGTCCGCCGGGCTGTCGGCGTTGGTGCGAATCTTCAGCTTGCGACTCTTGTCGGCCCACCGCATGAGCGTCTGAAAGTCGCCGGTCATGGTCGGAGCGATCGTCTCGACCTTGCCAATCATCACGTCGCCAGTCGTTCCGTTGATGGTCAGAAAGTCGCCCGCCTTCACCACGTGCCCGGCGATGGTCACGGTCTGGGCCTTCTCGTCGATCTTGACCGCCTCGCAGCCGACGACACAGGGCTTGCCCCAGCCGCGGGCCACCACGGCCGCGTGGCTCGCCTTGCCGCCGGTGCTGGTCAGGATGCCCTTGGCCAGGTGCATGCCGGCCACGTCCTCCGGGCTGGTCTCCTTGCGGACCAGCATGATCGGGTCGTTCGGGTGCTTCTCGGCGTGGGCGACGGCCGCTTCCGCCGACAGGATCACCATGCCGGATGCCCCGCCGGGGCTGGCGGCGATGCCCTGGGCCACCGGCTTGACCTTGCTCTTCGGGTCGAGCTGCGGCTGGAGCAGGTGGTTCAGGCTGTCCGGCGGCACCCGCTTGACGGCCGCCTCCTCGGTGATGAGCTTCTCCCCGGCCATCTCGACGGCGATCCGCACGGCGGCCGTGCCGGTCCGCTTGCCGCCGCGGGTCTGGAGCATGTACAGGGTGCCGTCCTGCACCGTGAACTCGATGTCCTGCATCTCCGTGTAGTGCTTCTCCAACTGCTGACGGATGGCCATCAGTTGGGCATACACCTTGGGCATCTCGCTGTCGAGCTTACTGATCGGCTCCGGGGTGCGGATGCCGGCCACCACGTCCTCTCCCTGGGCGTTGATCAGGTAGTCGCCGTAGAACACGTTCTCGCCGGTGTTCGGGTCACGGGTGAAGGCCACCCCCGTACCCGAAGTGTCGCCCATGTTGCCGAATACCATCGCCTGGACGTTGACCGCCGTGCCCTTGAGGCCGGTGATCCGCTCGATGCGGCGGTACTCGATGGCCTTGTTGCCGTTCCACGAGTTGAACACGGCGTTCACGGCCAGCAGCAACTGCGTCTTGGCGTCCTGCGGGAAGTCGTCCTTGACGTGCTTCTTGTACACCGCCTTGTAGCGATTCACCAGCTCCTTGAGGTCGGCCTCGCTCAGGTCGGTGTCGAGCTTCGCCCCCTTCTCGGCCTTGAGCGTGTGAATCTCGTGCTCGAACGCCTCGTGCTCGCACCCCATTGCCGTGCTGCCGAACATGTCGATGAGCCGGCGGTAGCTGTCGTAGGCGAAGCGGGCGTTGCCGGTCTTCTTGGCCAGCCCCTCCACGGAGGCGTCGGTCAGGCCCAGGTTGAGGATGGTGTTCATCATCCCGGGCATGGACAGGGCGGCCCCGCTCCGCACGCTCACGAGCAGCGGGTCGGTGGAGTCGCCGAACGTCTTGCCGAACTCCTTCTCCACCTTGACGAGTGCCGCGTCGATCTCGGGCAGGGCGGCGGGGGGAAGCTTCTTGCCCTGCTCGTAGTAGGCGGCACACACCTCGGTGGTGATGGTGAAGCCGGGCGGCACCGGGATGCCGATCTTGCACATCTCGGCCAGGTTGGCCCCCTTGCCGCCGAGCAGGGTCTTCATGGACCCGTCGCCGTCGGCCGACTTGCCGCCGAAGTAGTAGACGTGCTGCGTGGACATCGGTCCGCATCTCTCGGAGAAAGTAGCCGGCGACCGGCCGGCGCGTGTTCGTCAGGTGTCTTACGGACGAGACACTTGGCGGAAAAGTGCGGCGGCCGCGCCGTCTCGGGTGATGAGGTGACGACAGACCAGAAATATGCCGTGCTGATCGACCGGCACGCGGCGGCCCTGACGCTGTACGCCCGGCAGTGGACCGGCACCCCGGACGACGTGGTGCAGGCCGCGTTCGGCAAGCTGGCCGGGCTGACGACGTGGCCGGACGACCCGGCGGCGTGGCTGTTCCGCGTGGTGCGGCACGCGGCCATCGACGCCGGCAAGGCCGCGCGGCGGCGGACCCGGCGGGAACAGGCCGTGGCGAAGCCGGAAGGCTGGTTCGCCCCGAGCGACCAGCTCGACGCGGCATCGGCGGTGGCAGCGCTCGACGCGCTACCGCCGGAGCAGCAGGAAGTGATTGTCGCCCGGCTGTGGGGCGGGCGGACGTTGGAGGAGGTCGCGGCGCTGGCCGGGTGTTCGGTCAGCACCGCCCACCGCCGGTACGAGGCCGGAATCCAGGCACTCCGCGAACGGCTGGGGGAGGCATGACCGAGTTCGAGCGAAAGTTGTCCGACCTGTCGCCGGCCGCCGTAGACCGGGATGCGTTACTGTTCGCCGCCGGCCGGGCGTCAGCCCCGTCGCCGCGGTGGTGGCGGCGGGCGTGCGGCCTGCTGGCCGTGACGCAGCTCGTCACGCTCGGGCTATGGCTCACCAGCCGCCCGCAGCCGACTCGTGTGGACGAGCCATTGCCCGCCGCGTCACCGACTTTGCCGGCGCCCTCGCCGCCCGACCCGAGTTCGTACCTCGCCCTGCTCCGCACCTGGGACCAGCCGCCGGCCTCACCGCCGGCGGCCGTCGTCCCCGACGGGCCGGCCCTCAAAGCCGGCTCGCGTTCCTTCTGACCCGAGGCCCGCTCATGCGCCGACTGTTCACCCTGGCCGCCGTCATACTGGCGGCCGGCCCCGCTACCGCCGACTACCCGCCGAGTCCGGACAAGGACGGCGTGGTTCGCATCGCGTTGGAGGTGTCGCCGGCCAAGCCGCCGGTGCCGGCCAGCAAGTACAACCTGTACCCGGAGTACCGCGACCAGCAGCCGGGCAACCGGGTGCAAGGGCTGCTCCGCACCTTCGCCGAGCAGGACGACTTCTTCGCCAACAAGGTGCGGTTCGAGCAGCGGGACAAGTGGCAGCGGCTGCCGCTGGCCGAGCTGCCGGCCGACGTGCGGGAGCAGGCCCGGGTCAACTCCGGCATGATGTACGACAAGACCACCCAGTTCCTGGGCATCGCCGACTACGCCGCCCGGTTCAGCCGGACCGAGTGGAACGAGTACTTCGACCTCCGCAAGGACGGCATCAACATGCTGCTGCCGGAAGTGCAGAAGATGCGTTATCTGGCCGCCGCCATCCAACTGCGGCTGCGGGGCGAGATCAAGGCCGGCGAGTGGCCCCGGGCGGTCGAGTCGGTGAAGACAATTTGGGGCATCGCCCAGGCGTTGGAGCAGCACCCGACGTTCATCGGCAACCTGGTGGGCATCGCCATCTACCAGATCGGGCTGAACGGGGTGGAGGAGATGGCCGGCCAGCCCGGCTGCCCGAGCCTGTTCTGGGCGCTGGCCGCCGTGCCAGCCACGCCGGTAGACAGCCGGCACGGGTTGGAGGGCACGCGGGTGTTCCCGACCGCCACCTTCCAGGGACTGCTCGACGCCAAGGGGCCGCTGCCACCGGCCGAGTTGAAAGCGTTCCTCGACCTGGCCGCCGAAACGGTCAAGTCGGCCGGCGACCGGGAGGAGTTCCAAAAGTACCCGCGGGCGGCCGAGTTGATGGCCAGGCCGGGGGCCTACTTCGGCCGCATCCGGGAGGACGCGGGCCGGCTGGCCGCGATGCGGAAGTGGCTGGCGGATCGCGGGGCCAAGGCGGCCGACATCGAGGTTGTGCCGCCCGCCCAGCTCGGCCTGACCGCATCCTTCCTGCGGTTCGAGGAGTTGCGGGAGGAGCTGATGAAGTGGTACCCGCTACCCTACATACAGGCCAAGTCCGGCTTACAGGCCGCCGACGCGGCCATCCAGGCGGCCGGCAAGGACGACCCACTCATCCCGCTGCTGAGCGTCAACGCGCTGAAGGTGAAGACGGCCGAGACGCGGCTGATCCAGCGGACGGCCCTGTTGCGGGCGGTGGAAGCGGTGCGGCTCCACGCCGGGGCGACCGGCCAACTTCCGGCCACCCTCGCCGACACCAAACTGCCGCTGGGCGACGACCCGTTCACCGGCAAGCCGTTCGAGTACACGCTGGCGGACGGGGTCGCCACCCTCCGCGGGGCGAACTCAACGGTCGAGCCGGCCAAGTTCGTGGTCGAGTACACCATCCGGCTGCGGAAGTAACCGACCTCGACACCGGCACCCTTCCGGCCCAGACTGGTTGGATGGTGCCGGCGTTCGACATGTACTGCGGGGTGGACTTCAGCGGGGCCAAGCTGGCCGGCCGCAACATCTGGGTGGCGTCCCTGGTGCCCGGCCGGCGGCGGCTCCGGCTCGTCGCTCTCGACCGGCTGCACACCCTCGCCGGGACGGCCGACCGCTCCCCGGCCCACGCCCACTTGACCGACCTCATCCTGTCTTCGCAGTCGGCTCTTTGGGGCATGGACTTCCCGTTCGGCCTGCCCCGCGAGCTGTTCCCGCCGCGGTCGAGTTGGGCCAGCCAGTTCGAGTTCCTGCGGGGCTGGGACGACCGGGCCTACGACTGCGGGCTGGAGTTCGTCCGCCGGGCGCGGGGGCTGTGCCCGGTCACGTCGGGCACGCCCCACCGCACCGCCCTGCACTGCCGTCGGCTGACCGACGTGGAAGCCAAGGCGCCGTTCGACACCTTCCACTACCGCCTCATCTACCAGACGTTCTTCGGGATGCGGGACGTGATCGGCCGGCTCCGCCTGGACCCGACGACGGCTGTGCTGCCGTTCCAGTACGCCAAGCTGCCGACGGCCGAGCGGGTGGTGGTCGAGTGCTGCCCGTCGAGCGTGTTGAAACGGCTAGGGCTGCCGCACCAGAACTACAAGCAGCCGGCGGGCGGGCCGCTGACCGCGATTCGCAGACGCACCCGGCACGACATCCTCGACTGGCTGCGGACCGAAGTCATCATCCCGCCCACTCTGGAGCGGCGGATGATGCGGAACCCCGGCGGCGACGCCCTGGACGCCGTGATTGCGGGCATCGGGGCCGCCCGTGCCGTGGCCACCGCCGACCATGCGGCCATCCGCCGCCACCCCCGCTACCGGCACGAGGGGCGGCTGTACGTCTGACTCGGGTTGCGGATCACTCGCCCGACGGGTATCCCCCAACCGGACCCCGGAGCCACCGATGTACCGCCTGCTACCCGTGCTGCTCCTCGCCGCCGGCTGCCTGGACGCCGACAAGCCCCGCGGCGGGCTGAACAACGTGCCGGTGGACACCAGCAAGTACCCGGCCGCCCCGACCGAACTCGCCGCCCGGGTGGACCAGGTCGGCCGGCAACTGGTCGGCACCAACCCGTTCCTCGGCTTCGAGCCGACCTTCCACGCCATCGGGCAGACCGAGCCGGAGGTCTGCCACCCGGACAGCGGCGGCGTGTTCGTCACCGCCGGGCTGGTCGAGAAGTGCCGGGACGATGCCGAACTCGCCGCCGTGCTGGCAACCGAACTGGCCATCATGCGGGCCGAGAAGCGGCTGACCGACCGCCCCCGCAAGCTGGAGCCGCTGGCCACCCTGCCCGACGGCGGCGCCGGCACCGACCCGACCCAACTCGGCACGCAGGCGGTGTTCGACAAGAAACTCGGCAGCCGCCCGGCATCACCGCCGCCGCCCAAGCCGGAGGACCGCCGGTCGGTCGCCGCCGACCTGCTCAAGAACGCCGGCTACGACCCGAAGGCGTTGGACGCGGTCGAGCCGCTGCTGGCCGAGGCGGCCAAGCACCATAAGGCGGCGGCGACCTTCGGCGGCCGGGGCGGCGAACCGCGGTGGTCCAACTGACCGCTTGCCACCGTCGCCGGTCTGACTAAAATGGTAGGGGTTCCCTGTGAAATTCCTCCCCCAGGTGACTCATGCGGCGTTGGCTCCTCCTGGCCGCGGTGGCGGTTGCCGCCGGCTGTAACAAGACCGGCACTTCTGACACCAAAGACGTGACCAAGGCCGGCGGCCGGCCGACCATCGCAGTCGTGACCAATACGACTGACCCGTTCTGGGACTTGTGCGAGGCCGGGGCCAAGCAGGCGGCCAAAGAGTCCGACGTGGACCTGGAGTTCCGCCAGCCGCAGAGTCTGGACGCCAGCGTGCAGACGCCCATCCTGGAGCAGTTCGTCAAGAAGGGCGTGAGCGGGCTGGCGGTGTCGGTCATCGACCCGAAGGGCCAGGCCGAAGACCTGACCCGGTTCGCCAAGAAGCTGCCCGTCGTGACGATGGACAATGATGCCCCGGAGAGCACCGGCCGCAAGTGCTACATCGGGGTGGACAACAAGCTGGCCGGCCGGGCGGCCGGGCGGCTGGTTCAGAAGGCCCTGCCGGACGGCGGCACCGTCGCCCTGTTCATCGGCAACACCACTTCGGCCAACGCCATCGGCCGCATCGGCGGGCTGCTGGAAATCCTCGACCCGAGCGGCGGGGCCGAGGCCACCCACCCGACCATCCCCGGGCTGAAGGGCAAGAAGTACGGCAAGTACTTCCTGCTGGACGGCGAGGCCAAGACGGACGGCGGCCCCGGCGACAAGGCGGTGTCTAACGCCCGGGACGTGCTCGGCCGGCTGGCCGGCGACCCGAACGTGTGCCTGGTCGGGCTGTACGCCTACAACCCGCCGGCCATCCTCGAAGCCGTGCGGAGCAAGTCGCTCACCGGCAAGGTGAAGATCGTCGGGTTCGACGAGCAGCGGGAGACGCTGGCGTTTGTGGCCGCCGGCGACATCGTCGGGACGGTGGTGCAAGACCCGTATAACTACGGCTACAAGGCGGTTGAGGTGCTCGCCGCCCTGGCCCGCAAGGACGAGTCCAAGCTGGTCAAGGGGTCGATGCCGTACCAGGTGGTGACGAAAGACGGCGGGCCGGAACAGGACGTTGACGGCCTGAAGGTCAAGAACCCGAAGGCGGCCGACTACCTGGAGACGATCAAGAAGCAGCTCGCCTCGGTCGGCAAATGACGGCCCCCCGTCTGGCGGCCCGCGGCGTCCGCAAGCGGTTCGGCGGGGTGGTCGCCCTGGACGGGGTGTCCCTGGCCGCCGCCCCGGGCGAGGCGTTGGCCGTGGTCGGTGAGAACGGCGCCGGCAAGTCCACCCTCATGATGGTGATCGCCGGCGTCTACGCCCCGGACGCCGGCACCGTGGAACTCGACGGTCGGCCGGTGACGTTCGCCGGCCCGGGCGACGCCCTGGCCGGCGGCGTGGTACTGATCCACCAGGAGCTGAACCTCGCGGAGAACCTGAGCGTCCGGGACAACCTGTACCTCGGCCGCGAACGCACTGTTGGCGGCCCGTTGCGCATCCTGACCGGCGGCACCAAGGCGACGGGGTTGGAGCTGCTGGCCCGGGTCGGCCTGCCGGCCGATCGGTTGAACCGGGCCGTCCACCGGCTGCCGCCGGGCGAAAAGCAACTGGTCGAGATCGCCCGTGCCCTCGGCCAGACGTGCCGGGTGCTGATCCTCGACGAGCCGACATCTAGCCTCACCCAGAAGGAAACCGACCGGCTGTACGAGGTGCTGGACGCCCTCAAAACGACCGGGGTGACGATCCTGTACATCTCGCACCGGCTGGCCGAGGTGAAGCGGATCGCCGACCGGGTGACGGTTCTCCGCGACGGCAAGAATGCCGGCGAACTGGCCAAGGCCGACGTCTCGCACGACAACCTCGTGCGGCTGATGGTCGGCCGCGAGGTGACGACCCTGTACCCCCGCACCCGCGCCGGGGCCGGTGACACCGTGCTGTCACTGGCCGACGTGCGGTACCGCGGCGGGCCGGCGGCCGGCGTGTCACTGGCCGTCAAGGCCGGGGAAGTCCTCGGCATGGCCGGGCTGGTCGGGGCCGGCCGCACCGAGCTGTCCGAGGCAGTGTTCGGCGTCCGCCGCCTGACCGGCGGCAAGCTCACCCTGGACGGCAAACCGCTGACCGTCCGTCGGCCGGCCGACGCCATCGCCGCCGGCGTGCTGCTGGTGCCGGAGGACCGACGCCTCAACGGCCTGGTGCTGGAGGAAGGCGTCGGCGACAACCTGAGCCTGCCGAACCTGTTCTCGCTCAGCTCGTGGCTCGGGGTCGGCCGGCGGGCTGAGGCGGCGCTGCACGCGGCCATGATCGGCCGGCTGCGGGTGAAGACGCCGAACGCCCGGCAGGCGGTCGGCAAGCTGTCCGGTGGCAACCAGCAGAAGGTTGTCTACGGCAAGTGGCTAGCCCGCACCCCGCGGGTGCTGGTCCTGGACGAGCCGACCCGCGGCGTGGACGTGGGGGCGAAGGCGGAAATCTACGCCCTCATCGACGAGCTGGCCGGCCGCGGGGTGGCCGTCTGGATGATCTCGTCCGACATGGAAGAGCTGCTCGGCCTGAGCGACCGGGTGGTGGTGATGCACGAGGGCCGCCTGGCCGGCACCCTGGACCGCACGCAGTTGAGCGAGCAGGCCGTCATGCGGCTCGCCACCGGAGGCTGACCGACGATGAGCCGAATCTTCGGGGTGCTGGGGCTGCTGGTCGTCCTGTACGCGCTGCTGGGCCGGTCCAACCCGGCGGCCCTGGAGTGGGGCAACCTGACGGACGTGGCCAACATCCAGGGCCGGTACGGCGTCCTCACCATCGGGGCGGCCCTGGTCATCATCGTCGGCGGCATCGACCTGTCCCTCGGGTCGGTGGTCGGCCTGTCGGCCGTGGCCTTCGGGGCGCTCATGCTCAAGGGGGTTCACCCGTACCTGGCCGGCGGGCTGGTGCTACTGCTCGGGGCGGCCGTCGGCGGGGTGCAAGGCGGCCTCATCACCCTGCTCCGGCTCCAGCCGTTCCTGGTGACGCTGTGCGGCATGTTCATCTTCCGCGGGGCCGCCCGCATGACCGGCGGGGTGGTCAGTCGTAGCCGGGTGGCCGACGCCCAGCCGGCGTTCGCCGGCCCGCTCGACTCGCTGCGGTGGGTGCTGGTCGGCAAGGACGCCGACGGGCTGCACTTCCCGGCCCAGTTCTTCCTGCTGCTGGGCCTCGCCGTGGTGGTCGGGTTCGTCCTCCACCGCACCGCCCACGGCCGATACTGGTACGCCATCGGCCACAACGAGCAGGCGGCCAAGTACGCCGGCGTGGCGGTCACCCGCCAGCGGCTGGTGGTGTACGTCGTCTGCTCCACGTTGGCGGCGTTGGCCGGGGTGCTCCTGTTCCTGGACATGCCGAGCGTGCAGTCGGACAGCGCCGGGGCGAACCTCGAACTGTACGCCATCCTCGGGGCCGTCCTCGGCGGGTGCAGCCTCCGCGGCGGGGAGGGCACGGCCGCCGGCATGGTCCTCGGGGCGATGGTGCTGCCGGTGCTGGAAAATCTGGTCGGGCTGGAAGGGCTGAGCAGCGACGTGATCCCAGCCGTCATCGGGCTGACGCTGCTGTTCGGCACGCTCGTCGATGAGCTGATCCGCCGACGCGGTCGGGGTTGACCGGCCGTAATCCGTAGGGTGGTGCCGAGCCTTCGAGGCCCACCGTCGGGCGGTTGGTGGCGAACGGTGGGCCTCGAAGACTCGGCACCACCCTACAATAGGATATCCGTCCACGAGCCGCTTTATGCTTCTGACCCTCGCTGCCCTCGCCCTCGCCGCCGACCCGGCCCCCTGGCCGCAGTGGCGGGGGCCGACCCGCGACGGCGTCGCCCGCGGCGATGTCGCCTGGCCGGACTCCCTCGCCGGCCTCAAGCGGGTGTGGCGGGCCGACGACCTCGGGCCGAGCTATTCCGGCCCCCTCGTGTCGGACACGGCGGTGTTCACCACGGCCACCGTGGACAAGAAACGGGAGGTGGTGACGGCCTTCGACCGGGCCACCGGCAAGCAGCTCTGGCAGACCGGCTGGGACGGCGTCATGGAGGTGCCGTTCTTCGCCGCCAAGAACGGCAGTTGGGTGCGGGCGACGCCGGCCCTCGACGGCAACCGGCTGTACGTCGCCGGGATGCGGGACGTGCTGGTGTGCCTGGACGCCGGCACCGGGGCCGAGGTATGGCGGACTGACCTGATGAAGGTGTACGGGTCGCCGTTGCCCCAGTTCGGCAACGTCTGCTCGCCGCTGGTGGACGCCGACGGGGTGTACGCCCAGGCCGGGGCGGCGCTCGTGAAGCTGGACAAGGCCACCGGCAAGCCGGTCTGGAAGACCCTGGCCGACGCCGGCGGGATGACGGGCAGCGCCTTCTCGTCGCCGGTGTTCGCCACCCTCGGCGGCACCGACCAACTGGTGGTCCAGACCCGTACAGACTTGGCCGGGGTGGATCGCAAGTCGGGCGAGGTGCTGTGGAAGCGGGCCGTCCCGTCGTTCCGCGGCATGAACATCCTGACCCCGCAGCCGGTCGGCGATGGCGTGTTCATCAGCACCTACGGCGGCACCACCCAACTGGTGAAGGTGCTGTCCGACGGCGGCAAATTGAGCCAGCAGGACGGCTGGGCGGTGAAGTATGAGGGCCACATGACCAGCCCGGTGGTGGTCGGCGGATTCGCCTACCTGCTCGGCCGGGACCAGCGGATGGCCTGCTTCGACCTGGCCGCCGGCACCCAGGCGTGGCGGAGCGACAAGCTGTTCGGCACCTACTGGAGCCTGGTCGCCAGCGGCGACAAGCTGCTGGCCCTCGACAACCGCGGCACCCTGTACCTGCTGCGGGCCAACCCGAAGGAGTTCGAGCTGCTGGCCGAGACGAAGGTGGCCGAGTCCGAGACGTGGGCACACTTGGCCGTGGCCGGCGACCAGGTGGTGGTCCGCGACCTCACCGGGCTGTCGCTGTTCGTGTGGCCGGCACGGTAAAGCGACCGGCGAACGCTTGCAATCGACCGTCCGCGATCCTACTATCATGCCCCATCATGACCCTTCGGGCCACCACCACCGGACGCCGCAAACCGGCCGCCAAGCCGGCCCCGCCGGCGATCACCCCCGGCCGGGCCGCGCGGCTGTACCAACTGCTGACGCTCACCGCGGCCACCCCGCGCACCCGGGCCGCCCTGCTGAAGAAGCTGAAGGTGGACCTCCGCGGCTTCTACCGGGATGTCGGCTTCCTGCGCGAGCTGGCCATCACCCTCACCTGTGACGGCGACCGCTACAAGTTGGACGACGACCTGGACGCGGCGTTGGACCGACTTCCCTTCCCCGACCCCGGGCTGAGCCTCCGCGACGCCATCCAGTTGGCCGAGGGCCGGACGGCCGCCCACCGCAAGCTGAAGGCCCGCATCGGCACGTTCATCGGGCCGAACGGCCACCCGTCGGCATGAGGGTCGCCGTCGTCATCCCGGCCCGGTTCGCGTCCACCCGGCTGCCCGGCAAGCCGCTCCTCCGCGACACCGGCAAGTACCTCATCCAGCACGTCTACGAGCGGGCCGCCGAGGCCGGGGCGGCGGCCGTGGTGGTCGCCACCGACGACGAACGGATCGCCGGGGCGGTGCGGGCGTTCGGCGGGGTTGCGGCCATGACTCGGGCCGACCACCCGTCCGGCACCGACCGGGTGGCCGAGGTGGCGGCCGGGCTGGATGCGGATGTCGTCGTCAACCTGCAAGGGGACGAGCCGCAGTTCGACCCGGCCGGGGTGATGCGACTGGCCGGCCTGTTGGCCGACGGGGCGGACGTGGCGACCCTGGCCGCCCCGATCCGCGACGCGACGACGTACCACAGCCCGAACGCCGTAAAGGTAGTGTGCGACGACCACGGCCGGGCGTTGTACTTCAGCCGCAGCCCGGTGCCGTTCGTCCGCGAGGGCGAACCCGACTTCTTGTCCGACCCGCCCCAGTTCCGACTGCACGTCGGCGTCTACGCCTTCCGCCGGGCGTCGCTGCTACGGCTGGCCGCACTGCCGCCGCACCCGCTGGAGCAGACGGAAAAGCTGGAGCAGCTCCGTTGGCTGGCGGCCGGGGCGACGATCCTGGTCGGGGCGGTGCCGGCCACGCACCGCGGCATCGACACGCCGGCCGATTACGCCGAGTTTGTGGCCACGGTCGCCGCCGGGCGGGCCGCCGCCGGCTGACATCCGGCGGCCGGGCGTGTAAACTGTCAACGGGCGACCGCGCGTCTTCCGCCCGACCCCCCGTTCGCCCAACCCGACCTTCAGGGGCTTGCCGCGTGGCCAAGCATATCTTTGTTACCGGCGGCGTGGTCAGCTCACTGGGCAAAGGCCTCACGTCCGCGTCCATCGGCATGTTGCTCGAGCGTCGCGGGCTGAAGGTGCGGCTCCAGAAATTCGATCCGTATTTGAACGTTGATCCGGGGACCATGTCGCCGTACCAGCACGGCGAAGTGTACGTGTTGGACGACGGTGCCGAGACCGACCTGGACCTCGGCCACTACGAGCGGTTCACCCACGCCCCGCTCAACCGCGACTGCAACTACACGACCGGCAAGATTTACCTGAGCGTCATCGACAAGGAGCGGAGCGGCGGCTATAAGGGGAAGACGGTGCAGGTGATCCCGCACGTCACGGACGAGATCAAGTCGGGCATCCGCCGGCTGGCGACGGACGGCGTGGACGTGGTGATCACGGAGATCGGCGGGACGGTCGGCGACATCGAGGCCATGCCGTTCCTGGAGGCCATCCGCCAGTTCGCCCTGGAGGTGGGCAAGAGCAACTGCCTGTTCATCCACCTGACGCTGGTGCCGTACCTCAAGGCGGCCGGCGAGCTGAAGACCAAGCCGACCCAGCACAGCGTCATGGAGCTGCGGAAGATCGGCATCCAGCCGGACGTGCTCGTGTGCCGCACCGAGCGGGAGATCCCCGAAAGCGACTGCGAAAAGATCGCCCTGTTCTGCAACGTCGAGCGGCGGGCCGTCATCGAGGAGAAGGACCGGGAGTTCAGCATCTACGAGGTGCCTCTGAGCCTGCACGGCAACGGGCTGGACGCCCTGGTGGTGGAGAAGCTCGGACTGGCCCACGCGGCGGCGGTCCCCAAGCTGGACGACTGGCGGGCCATGCTGGAGCGGATGAAGCACCCGGCCCACGAGGTGACGATCGCCCTGGTCGGCAAGTACGTCCGCCACCGCGACGCCTACAAGAGCAAGTACGAGTCGCTCGACCACGCCGGCATCGCCCACCACGCCAAGGTGCGGGTGCTGCGGGTGGAGGCCGAGCAGATCGAGAAGGACGGGCCGGAGAAACTGCTAGCGAACGCCGACGGGGTGCTGGTGGCCAGCGGGTTCGACAAGCGGGGCATCGCCGGCAAGATCGAGGCGGCCCGGTTCGCCCGGGAGCGGGGGGTGCCGTTCTTCGGCATCTGCCTGGGGTTGCAGTGTGCCACCATCGAGATCGCCCGCAACGTCCTCGGCCTGGAGGACGCCAACAGCACGGAGTTCGCCAAGGACACGCCGCACCCGGTGGTCTGCCTGATGGACGCCCAGCGGCAGGTGACGCGGGTCGGCGGCACCATGCGGCTCGGCGCTTACCCGTGCAAGCTGGTGCCGGGGACCAAAGCGCACGCAGCGTTCGGGGTGGACCTGATCAGCGAGCGGCACCGCCACCGCTACGAGGTGAACAACAGCTACCGGGCGCGGCTGGAAGAGGCGGGGCTGGTGGTGTCCGGCACCAGCCCGGACGGACAACTGGTCGAGGTGGTCGAGCTGGCCGACCACCCGTGGTTCGTCGGCATCCAGAGCCACCCGGAGTTCCTGAGCAAGCCGACCGAGCCGCACCCGCTGTTCCGGGACTTCGTCGGGGCGGCCCTCCAGCACCGCCACCGCCGCGAGCCGGCCAAAGGGCGGGCGCTCGCGGCGGTGTAACGGTTACTTACCGGGGAACTCGAACTCCAGCGGCGGCAGCGTGTTGTCACCGGCCTTCACCTCGACGGTGAAGCCGAACCGCCCGTCCCGTCCCTTGTGGTACCCCTTCTCGTGGCGGTACACCAGCCGCCACTTGCCGGCCGGCACCTTGTCCAGCGTGAAGTTGCCGGCGTCATCGGTCACCGCGAAGTACGGGTGGTCGAACACCATGCCGATGCCCTTCATCCACGGGTGGATGTTGCACTCGAAGGTGATCAGGGCGTTGTCGGCCTTGAGCGGCTTGGTGGTCTTGGTCTTGCCCGGCGGCACGGTCTCGTTGAACGACTCCAGCTCGCTCTTGAAGTTCACGTTGTGGCTGACCGGGCTGCTGTTCTTCACGTCCAAGGTCGTCCCCTCCCGCACGGCGAACACCCGCGGCAGGAACTGGCAGCACGGCTGGTCGATGGCGAAGCTGCCCGGCTTGGCGGCCTTCAGGTCCGGGTGGACCTGGTCTTTCGGGAAGACGGCGGCGCGGTCGGTGTTGTCGGGCCGCAGGTAGATGATGACGGATCGCAGGCCGCCGGCCTTGTCCGTCACCACCGTCTCGTCCTTCAGCGGCCCCTTACTCAGGCAGTGGTCTTTGTCCGTCGTCACACCGATGGGCGGCAGCTCCGGGGCCTTCGTCAGCTTCACCTGACCCTTGACGGTGCCGTAGTCGGCGGCGGCGGACAGGCCGGCGGTCAGGGCGAACGCCCCGGCCACGGCGGCCAGACGGATGCGGCGCATGGGAAACCTCGGGAGGGGCGCGATCGGCGGGACTCGCCGTCGGCGAGTTACGGGCATTGTTCGGGGCGAGGGGCCGGTCGGCAACAGCAGCTTTCCCCGGTCGTAGCCCGAAGCGCTAGCGAGGGACACTCTCCCTCGCTAGCGCTTCGGGCTACGACCTACGACCTACGACCGGGAACCCAACTATTGCAGGCGTTCCAGCACGGCCGCGTGGAGCCGGCCGTTGCTGGCCAGCGTGTCCGGCGTGTCGATGGTCACGTTGTCCCGCCAGTCGGTCATCCGGCCGCCGGCCTCTTCCACGATCGGCACCAAGGCGGCCACGTCCCACGGGTGGACGCCGTGGTCGATCATGAACTCGAACGACCCCTGGGCCACCAGCAGGAAGCCGTAGAAGTCGCCGAACCCCCGCTGCCGGTCGGTCGTGGCGACCAAGTCGAAGAACGCCTTCTCCTTCCCCGCCTTGCGGAACCAGCCGATGCTGCTGTAGCACATGTGGGCCTTGCCCAGGTCGCTGACGTCCGACACGCGGATGCGGCTGTCGTCCCGGTACGCCCCGTGGCCGCGGGCGGCGTGGAACAGTTGGTTCAGGCACGGCACGGCCACCGCCCCGGCGACCATCTCGCCATTATACTCCAGGCCGACGAGCGTGCCCCACAGCGGCACCCCGCGGATGAACGACTTGGTGCCGTCGATCGGGTCGACGATCCATTTGAACCCGCTGGCCGTCGGCGTCGCCCCGTACTCCTCGCCCACCACGCCGTCGGCCGGGAACTGTTCGGCGACCAGCTTGCGGATGTGCCGCTCGGCGTCGCGGTCGGCCACCGTCACCGGACTCTGGTCGGCTTTCCACTCCACCTCGAAGGTGCTGTCGAAGATCGCCTTGGCCACCTGCCCGGCTTCCCGGGCCGCAGTGCGGGCCAGGTCGTAGCGGCTCTGCAAGTCGTCCGTCGTCATGCTCAGGCGACTCCGAGGGTCAGTTTCGGCGCAGACAGCTTGGACCGGGCGAAGGCGGCGCAGCCGACGATGCCGGAGTCGTCGGCCAGGGCGGCCGGCACGCACCGCATGCCGTGGGTGGCGCCGGGCAGGGCGAACTTCTGGGCCACCTCCCACACCCGCTCGCGGAACGGCTCGCCGAGCGCCCCGGCCACCCCGCCGCCGAGCACCACCACCTCCGGGCTGAGCAGGTTGACCACGCTGCCGATGGCCGCCCCCACCGCCCGGGCGGCGTCGTCCACCACCTGCACGGCCACCGGGTCGTCCTTGGCGTACATCTCGGCCAGGTCCTTGCTCTTCACCTTGTCCAGGTCGATGCCCTTCCACTCCTTGCGGACCCGCTTCGGCCCGTCGTCCAGCAGGCTTTTGGCCCGCTTCATCTGGTAGCGGCGGCCGGCCAGGCTCTCCAGCGTCTCGCCCTTCCGCCAGTGCAGGACGATGTGCCCGACCTCGCCGGCGTGGCCGTTGAACCCGTTGTACAATTCGCCGTTCAGGATCAGCCCGCCACCGACCCCGGTGCCGACGAAGATGCCGAACACATGCCTGCACCCCTTGGCCGCCCCGTGGGCGAACTCGCCGTAGGTGCCCATCCGCACGTCGTTCTCCAGCACCACCGGCCAGTGCCAGTCGGCCGGCAGCAGCGGCTGCACGTCCACGTCCCGCCAGTTCAGGTTCGGGGCGAACCGCACCAGCGTGGTGCCGGGTTCGATCTGGCCGGGGATGCCGAACCCGAGGCCGCGGACCCGGGTCGGGTCGATCTTGGCCTCGCGGATGACGGCGTCCACCGCCTGACCGATACGGCCGAACACGCCGGCCGGCCCGCCCTCAGCGCCGGTCGGCTGCTTGGCCCGGGCGAGTACGGTCAGGTCGTGGTCGAACAGGCCGGCCAGGATTTTGGTGCCGCCGAGGTCGACGCCGATCCAGTACCCGTCGGTCATGGGGTGGCTCCGCGAGTGGCGTCTGACATGAAATCAGTTTACGAACCGGCGGCCCGCACCGCCGCCAGGAACGCCGCCACCTTGCCGCGGTCCTTGACGCCCGGGGCGGACTCGACCCCGCTGGCCACGTCCACCCCCCACGGCCGCACGACGCGGACGGCCTCGGCCACGTTGTCCGGGGTCAGCCCGCCGGCCAGGATGACCGGCACCCCGGGGTCGAACCCGGCCAGCAGGTGCCACGGGGCGCGGTGGCCGGTGCCGCCCATCTCGCCGGCCACGAACGAGTCGATGAGCACGGCCGCGGGTCTGACCCGTTCGACCTCCCGGCGGATCGCATCCAGGTCGGCGGCGGCCGACACGCGGAAGGCCGGGATGTGGGCGACCGGCAGGGCGGCGGGCGCCGGCTGGTAGGTCTGCACGACGGACAGGTGGAGCCGGCGGGCGGTCTCGGTGATCGCGTCGGACGACGTGTCCACAAACACCCCGACCGTAACGGCCAGCGGCGGCAGGCCGCTCACAATCCGCGCGGCAAGCTCGTCGGACAGGAACCGCGGCGACCCGGGGTAGAAGTTCAGCCCGACGGCATCGGCCCCGGCGTCGGCGACGAAGGCGGCGTCGGCCGGCGTGGTGACGCCACAGATTTTGACGCGGACGCGGGTCACTGCGGCCGGCCCCGGCCGGGTATGCGAAAGATGTCGGCTACCTGAACGAGCAGCCCCGGCAGCACGGCCGGGCCGGTCACACTCCCGGTCTGGGGGACTACCGTCAGGTTGTGCCGGGGCAGATAGACAGTCACCGTCGCCTCGTCCGGGTCCACCACCCAAACGGCAGCCACGCCGCCGGCGAGATAGTCGGCCACCTTGGCGTTGACACGGCCCGGCCGGTCGCTCGGAGACAGTACCTCAACGACCAGCACCGGCACCCGGTCACCCCATTTCGCCGCGATGTCGGCGGTCGTCTCGGCTTCGTCCAGGTAGTAGGCCACGTCCGGCCCGACGACGGTACCGGCCTGCTCATCCAGCACAACGCCCGTGTCGTTGCCAGCCGGGTAGCCGTTGCCGGCCGTCTCGGCATACGCCTCAAGCAGGTAAGACACCCGCGAACAAAGCCGGCCGTGCAGCAGGTTGCCGCGGGACACGTCGATCACCTCCCCGCGAACGAGTTCGGTAAGCCGGTTATGGTTCTCTGGCCGCTGGCAGAACTCCCAGTACTCGTCGACCGTCATTCGCCGAGCGGCGGGAGGCGGGGGATGGGCCGGGGTGGCGGTCGGTGTCATGCATTCCTCCGACAAGAGTCTACCCGCCGAACCGCCGGTGGGCCAACGCCAGTGCCCCGTGGACCACCACCGCTTCGCCGAGCGCCGCCGGCACGATGTCGGTCAGTCCGGCGAACGCCACGAACCCCCGCTCGGCGACGTACCGTCGCAGCGGCTCGAACACCACGTCGCCGGCCAGCGACACCCCGCCGCCGATGACGATCCGCCGCGGGCACAGCAGCTTGATGACGGAACACACTCCCTCCGCGAGTGCCTGCACGGCCTCGTCCACCACACGGCGGGCGTGCGGGTCGCCGGCCGCGGCGGCGTCGAACACGGCTTCCCCCGAAGCGGCCCCGGCCCGCCGGGCGATGCCCCAGCCGGCGGCGTAGTCTTCGAGGATGCCGGCGTGCGGAGCATCGAGGAGCGGGTACGCGGGCCGTAGGTGGCCGACCTCGGCCGCCCCCTTCCCCACCCCGCGGTACATCTGGCCGTCGATCACCAGCCCGCCGCCGATGCCGCTGCCGACCGTCATGTAAAACACCGGCGACAGCCCCTTGCCCGCCCCGAACAGCGCCTCGGCCAGCGCGGCCACGTCGGCGTCGTTGCAGACGACCGCCGGCACCCGGCACACCTTGCCCAGCCACGCGGCCAGCGGAAAGTCGTCCCAGCCGGCGACGTGGTGTGATTTGATGACGGTTTGCGTGGCGTCGTCGGTCGGCCCGCCGAAGCCCACACCGACCCCGCGCAGGTCGTTCGGTGTCAACCCGTTGTCGGCGAGCAGCCGCGGCACTGCCTCGACGATCTGCCGCCGGATGCCCTCCCCGCCGGCGGCCGGGTCTACGGTGCCCCGCCACAGACCGGCCAGCGTCCCGTCGCCCGGCCCGAGGCCGAGTTGCAGCTTGCTGCCGCCGATCTCCACGCCCAGATACATTGACCGCCCCCCGCCGAGGTGCCGATGCCCCCACCCTACACGCTCCGGGCGTCGCCGGCCGCCGCCGACTTCGACCAACACGGCCACCTGAACAATGTGGCCTATGTGAAGCTGGTGCAAGACGCGGCCGCCGGCCACTGGCGGGCCGTCGCCCCCGACGACCTCCGCGACACGCTCACCTGGTACGTCCGCCGGCACGAGATCGACTACCTCAAGCCGGTGCGGCCGGGCGACGAGCTGGACCTCGTCACCTGGGTCGGGTCGCCGACGGCCGCCACCTGGGAGCGGTTCGTGGACATCCGCCGCGGCGCCGAGACGCTGGCGAGGGCCAGGACGGTGTGGGTGCTGGTGAACGCCGACACCGGCCGGCCGCGGCGGATCGACGCCCGGCTGCGGGACGTGTTCGGCTGAACCCGGCCGGCCCGTAGAATGTCCTTTTCCCATCCCCCAGGAACCCCGCCCATGGCCGGCTGGCAGCGCTCCCACACCTGCGGCGACCTCCGCGACACGCACCTCGGCCAGACGGTCACGCTCAACGGCTGGGTGCTGACCAGCCGCAACTACGGCAACCAGACGTTCATCGACCTCCGCGACCGCTACGGGCTGACCCAGGTGGTGTTCGAGGCCGATGCCGCCGACCTGTTCGCCCAGGCCAACGGCCTCGGCCGCGAAACCTGCGTGTCGATCACCGGCGAGGTGCGGCGACGGCTGCCGGGCAAGGAGCGGGCCGACACCCCGACCGGCCAGGTCGAGCTGAAGGCGACCGGGGTGCAGGTGCTGAACGCCTGCCCGCCGCTGCCGTTCAGCGTCACCGAGTTCCCGGACGAGCAACTGGCCAACGAAGACCTGCGGCTCCAGCACCGCTACCTCGACCTCCGCCGCAAGTCCCTCCAGCAGACGCTCGTCACCCGGCACAAGATGGTGAAGGCCATCCGCGACTACCTGAGCGAGCGCGAGTTCCTGGAGGTGGAAACGCCGCTGCTCGGCAAGTCCACGCCGGAAGGCGCACGGGACTACCTGGTGCCGAGCCGGGTGCATCCGGGCGAGTTCTACGCCCTGCCACAGTCGCCGCAGTTGTACAAGCAACTGCTGATGGTCGCCGGGTACGACCGCTACTTCCAGATCGCCCGCTGCCTGCGGGACGAAGACCTGCGGGCCGACCGCCAGCCGGAGTTCACCCAGCTCGACGTGGAGATGGCGTTCGTTGAAATCGACGACGTGCTCGGCCTCATGGAGGGCCTGGTGGTCGACGTGTTCCGGCAGGCGGTGGGCGTCACCATCCCGACGCCGCTGCCCCGGCTGAAGTACGCCGACGTGATGTTGAAGTACGGCAGCGACAAGCCGGACCTGCGCTTCGGCCTGGAGATCGTGGACGTCGGCGACATCGCGGCCGACGGTGAGTTCACGGTGTTCAAGAGCGTGCTGGAAAGTGGCGGCAAGGTGCGTGGCATCAATGCCAAGGGCGGGGCGGCCAAGTTCAGCAACAGTGCCCTCAAGCCCGGCGGCGAACTGCCCAAGGTGGTCGAGACGTACAAGGCGAAGGGCCTGGCCTGGATGAAGTTCGAGGCCGGCAAGTTCACCGGCAGCATCGAGAAGTTCTTCCCCGAGGCGGTGAAGGCCCGACTGGTCGAGCGGCTGGGCGTGGCCGACGGCGACCTGGTGCTGTTCGTCGCCGACACGGAGAGCGTGGTGTGCGACAGCCTGGGGGCGCTGCGGGTGTACCTGGCCAACAAGCTCGGCCTCATCGACCCGGCGAAGAAGGACTACCAGTTCGCCTGGGTGGTGGACTTCCCGATGTTCGGCTGGGACGACGAGGAGAAGCGGTGGGCCGCTATGCACCACCCGTTCACGTCGCCGCGGGACGAAGACGTTGCCCACCTGGAGGGCGACCCCGGCAAGGTGCGGGCGAAGGCCTACGACCTGGTGTGCAACGGCTACGAGGCCGGCGGCGGCAGCATCCGCATCCACTCGCCGGAGGTGCAGAGCCGGGTGTTCTCGATGCTCGGGATGACGACCGAGGACGCCAAGTCGCGGTTCGGCTTCCTGCTGGACGCGCTCGGCAGCGGGGCGCCGCCGCACGGCGGCATCGCCCTCGGTCTGGACCGGCTGTGCATGTTGCTGACCGGCACCAGCAACATCCGGGACGTGATCGCCTTCCCGAAGAACAAACAGGCCCGCGACCTGATGAGTGGGGCGCCGGCCGCGGTTGAGGCGCGGCAGCTCAAGGACCTGCACGTGAAGCTGGCGTAGTCGGTGGTTCGTAGCCTGACGCGCGAGCGAGGAGGACCAGACCTCGCTCGCGCGTCAGGCTACGAACTGGGGACTCAGCCCTTCGGCATCTTCTTCTTCATCGCCTCGACCCGCCCCTTCCACGCCTTCTGGCTGGCCTCGCGGTCGGCCTCCGGGGCGGCCACGTCGTACACGAACGGCGGCGCCGTCACCTTCGAACGGTCCTCGGCCGGGGTCAGCCCGATCAGGTTGGACAGGGCCAGTTCCCGCAGCGGCAGGGCCGGGGACAGCAAGTCGTCCAGCAGCCGGTCGAGCGTGGCCGGGTCGCCGCGCTCGGCCACCGACACCCCCCGCAACAGCCGGAACACCTCGTCCGCCTCGGCGGCAGCTAAGCCCTTTTGTTCGACCAACACCTTGCGGGCCGGGCCGACCAGTTCCGGGTCGGTGGCCAGTGCCGGCACCAGCGCCTCGGCGGCGAGCTGGCGGGACACCGGGTTGGCGGTACCGGCCAGCAGGTCGGCCAGCTTGTCAGCCCGACCCAGGGCGGCCAGCCCGTACACCCCGACCCGGTTGCCGGCCACCACCGCCGCCGCGGCACCACGGTTCTCCGGCACCGCCTGCACCAACTCGTCTAACAGGGCCGCCACCGCACCGCCCTCGCCGGCCCGGCGGGACAGGTCGCCGAGGGCCGTCAGGGTCGGCTGGGCGCCCGGCGGCGTGGGGCCGAGCCGGGCCAACTGGTCGCGTTCGGGCCGGCCGAGCGGCGGCAGCTTCTGCGTCGGACCACCGCTGACCCAGGTCACCCCGGCCGCCTTCTCCAGCGGGACCGCCGGCTCGCCGGCCGGGGTGACGCTCACCGACCCGGCCAGCGTCACCAGCCGGGCGGTGCGGACCGGCAGGGCCGGCTGTTCCCCCGGCGTCGGCAGGCCGACCAGTTCGAACACCACTTCCGCCTTGTCGTCTGGCAGGGCCACGTCCCACACCTGGCCGGCGAACCGCAGCCGCACCGTCACCCCGCCCGGCTGCTTGCTGCCCAGGTACACCCGGCCGGCGTGAACCGTCAGGTCGGCGTGGAAGCCGTCGGCCGGCACCGCCGGGGTGACGGCCGCCTCCAGCAGCGGCACCGGCAGCAGGTCGGGCAGGTTGCCCCACAGGTCGGCGGTGGCCCCGGAGTCGAACCGCACCGCCGCCCGGTAGCCGGGCAGGCACACCAGCCGGTCGCCGGACGACACCCCGCCGGCCCCGGGGCCGACCCGCTCCCAGGCGTCGGCCCCGGCCGTCCGCCGGACCACCAGCCCGACCGCCCCGCCGGCCGGCTTGTCCACTTGGCCGACGGCCAGCCGGTCCGCGTTGGGCGGGGCCGGCTTCTCGGGCTTCGCCGGCACGGCCGCCAGCGGCGGGGCAGTCGTGGGCGGCTGGATGGTTGCCAGTTGGGGAATGGTTGCAGGCTGCTTTTCAGCGGTCGGGGCCGGCGGCGGAGTCGGGTCGTTCAGGACGAACGCCTTGACGGCCGGCGGGTCGGTGTCGGCCGCCGGCCAGGCCGCCCAGGCACACACACCGAACCCGGCCAGTAACGCCGCGGCCGTCCCGAGCCAGGCCGCCCGCCGGCCGCCGGACTCGCCCGCCGAGTAGGCCGGCAGGCCGAGTAACAACTGGGCGTCGGCCTCGGCGTCGGCCGCCGGGTCGGCGTCCCGGACGGTGGCCACCGACAGCCCGGCCGCCGGCTTCCGCCCCGGCACCGCCTCCCGCCCTTTCACCAGGGCGTACATGCGGCTGCGGGCGGTCGGCGGCACCTTCACCTGTTCGCTCAGCACCAGCGTCAGCACCTGATGGCACGCCGCCACCTCGGCCAACGCCGCGTCGTCGGCCAGGCAGGCCGTCTCGAAGGCGGACACGTCGTCGCCGACCAAGGCGTCGCTCAGGTAGTCGGCCGGGCCGTTGGCGTCGCCCGTCGGCGGCACAACGCTGCGGCGGCGGGCGACCGTGCGGATGCGGTCCACCAGCGTTTTCGCCTCGGCATTGGCGGTCAGCTTGCGGCCGATCTCGGCGGCCTCGGCCGGTTGGAGCGTGTCGTCCAGGTAGGCGAGCAGGGTGCGGAGGGTCAGGCGCATCGGCGGCTCCGGTAAGGCACACCAGTAGTAGTGGGCCGCCGCGGGTGCCGTCGTGCAGGAAAATGGTTCTCACGCCACGCGGGGTGGTCGTGCGAACCATGCGCCGGATGCGAACCACTTTCCTAGCCCATGCCGGCCAACGACTTGCGGCGGAATCAGGTGACGAGAACCACTTGCAGGTCCATGACGTTGGTGCCGGTCAGGCCGGTGCGGAGCAGCCCACCGCAGCGGTCGAACAGCGGGTAGCTGTCGTGCCGGGCGAGGTGGCCGGCCGGGTCGAGGCCTTTCGCCGCCTGCCAGGTGTCGAGGGTGGCCACCGCCCCGGCGGCGTCGGTCGGGCCGTCCTCGCCGTCGGTGCCGCCGCTCAGGATGCAAAGGCCGGCCATCCCGTCGCCGAGTGCCAGCATGGTGGCGAGCACCAGCTCCTGGTTGCGACCGCCTTTGCCGGGAGTCGGACCGAGTGTCACCGTCGTCTCACCGCCTGCCACGACACAAATTGGCTGTCCGCCGGCGACCGGTCCGCGGGACTTGCTGACCGTCCGGGCCAGCGTAGTACCCCGTTCAGCAGCTTCACCGATCAGCGGATAAAAGCCAGCTGTGAGTGCCCGGTATCCGAGGCGAGTGGCTTCGGTGGCGGCAGCCATGCGTGCGAACCAGTTGCTGCCGATCACCCGGTTCTCGACATGCGGCGGAAGGGTCTTCGGCGTTTCGGGCAACTCTCCGCCCGCTCCACGCCGGAGGTGTGCGACCACAGCCGGCACGACGACCGCGTACCGCTCCAACACTCCCAGTGCATCGGCGTAGGTCGTCGGGTCGGGGGCGGTCGGGCCGGAGGAGATCACGTCCAGCGAATCGCCGACCACGTCCGAGATGACGAGCGACACCAGTTGCCGGCCGCGGAACCCCTCGGCCAGCCGCCCGCCCTTCACCGCCGACAGGTGCTTGCGGACGGCGTTCAGTTCGCGGATGGTCGCCCCGGCGGCGGTCAACGCCTGCGTCACCGCCAGCTTGTCTTCGAGTGTGATGCCATCGGCCGGGTACGGTAACAGTGCCGACCCGCCGCCGGACAGCAGACACACGGCCACGTCGTCCGGCCCGGCCGACCGCAGCAGGGCCAGCATTTCCTCGACACCGGCCACCCCGGCGGCGGTCGGAAAGTTGTAGCCTGCCGGCCGGGCCGGGTGCAGCCGGATGCGGCGCAGATCGGCCGATGCCCCCTCGGGGACGTTTAACAGGCCGATGACTTTCGACAAGTGTTCGCCGAGGCCAGCTTCCAATCCGGCCGCCATGCCGGCCCCGGCCTTGCCGCCGCCGACCACCAGGATGCGACGGGCGGTCGCCAGTTCCGGCAGCAGCTCCCGCACTGCCCGCTCGACCAGCGGGGCCGGCTTGACGGCCTCGACGCCGGCCGTCCAGATGGCGACGGCGTCGGCCCGCAGCTCGGCCGGCGACTTCACGCCAGAGCCTGCTTGATGACCTGCCCGTGCACGTCGGTCAGCCGGAAGTCGCGGCCGGCGTAGCGGAAGGTGAGCTTCTCGTGGTCGAACCCCATCAGGTGCAGGATGGTGGCGTGCAGATCGTGGACGTGCGTCCGGCCCTCGACCGCCTTGAACCCGAACTCGTCGGTGGCGCCGACGGCCTGCCCGCCCTTCACCCCGCCGCCGGCCAGCCAGACGCTGAACCCCCAGTGGTTGTGGTCGCGGCCGTTCATCTTGCCGGCGTTCGACCCCGGCTGCGGCAGCTCCACCACCGGCGTCCGGCCGAACTCCCCGCCCCAGATGACCAGCGTCTCCTCGAACAGCCCGAGCCGCTTCAAGTCGCTCAGAAGCGCCCCGATGCCCTGGTCGCACTCCTTCGCCAGCCGGCGGTGGTTGGCGTCCAAGTCGTCGTGGCTGTCCCACGGCTGCACCGGCCCGTGGCTCACCTGCACGAACCGCACGCCCCGCTCGACCAGCCGGCGGGCCAGCAGCAGGCTCCGCGCCTGCGGGCCGGGGCCGTAGGCGTCGAGTACGCTCTGCGGCTCCTTGCGGGTGTCGAAGGCGTCGGTGGCCTCGGTCTGCATCCGGTAGGCCAGCTCGAAGCTCTGGATGCGGGCCTCCAGCAGCGCGTCGCCCGGCCGCCGCTCCGAGTGGGCGCGGTTCAGTTTGGCCAGCAGGTCGAGCTGCTTCCGCTGGTCGCCGTCGCCGGTGGCCTTGTTGCGGACGTGCTCGATCAGCTTCTCCACGTCCGTCAGGGCCGGGTCCACGTAGGTGCCCTGGAACACGCCTGGCAGGAACCCGCTCTGCCAGTTCTGGCTCTCCAGCAGCGGCATCCCGCCGGGGCACATGGCCACGTAGCCGGGCAGGTTCTGGTTCTCGCTGCCCAGCCCGTAGGTGAGCCACGACCCGAGGCTCGGCCGCACCACCCGGCCGTCGCCGGTGTTCATCAGCAGGAACGACGGCTCGTGGTTGGGCACGTCGGCGTACATGCCCCGCAGCACGCACAGGTCGTCGGCGTGTTTGGCCACGTGCGGGAAAATCTCGCTGACCGGCAGCCCGCTCGTGCCATGCCGTTTGAACTTGAACGGCGACGGTAGGACGTGGCCGGTCTTCCGCTCGGTCTTGAGCGCCCCGGCCGGGATGGTCTTGCCGTCCCACTTGGCCAAGTCCTTCGGGTCGAAGGTGTCCACCTGGCTCGGGCCGCCGTTGGCGAAGATGTGGATCACCCGCTTGGCCTTGCAAGGCAGCGGGGCCGGGCGGGGGGCGAGCGGGTTGGCCGACGGCGGCGACGCGGCGGCGGCCAGCAGCGGGGCCAAACCCACTAGCCCCATGCCCATGCCGACGCCGGTGCGGGCGAGCAGGTCGCGGCGGGTGAGCGGCGTCATCGGGCCTCCTGGGCGGGCGGCTTCTTGCCGCGGTGGCGGGCGGCTTTGGCGGCCAGCCGGGCCACGAAGGCGGCGTGATCCGGCGTGGCCAGGCCGCGGCGGAGGGCGGCCGTCAGCCGCCGGTTGGAGTCGGCGAACACCGCCGCCGCGTCCAGCCAGAGGCCGGGGAACACCCGGGATTTGAGCAGCCCGTCGGCGTCGGGCGTCAGTTCGACGAGTCGATCGCCGCTGCGGCTGAACCAGACGACCCGCGCCACGCCGACCACGACCACCAGGTACTCGCGGACGCCGTACCGCTGGTAGTCGGCCTTTTTCACCCGCAGCTCGAAGTCGGCCGGCGACTCGGCCACCTCGACGACCAGTTCCGCCGGGCCGCTGACGTACCCTTCGGCCGTACTTTGCGTCTGCCCGCCCACCCGGTCGGGGTCGATGCGGAGTGTCAGGTCGGGCTGCGGCTCGCTGTCCGAGCCGAGGAAGGTGGTGGTGCTCGGCAGGGCGTTGACGCCCGGCGTGTCGTCGGCGTACCGGCCGGCCCAGCCGGCCAGCCGCGCCCGCGGCTGGGTGTGACGCAGGCCGGCCGGCGGGGACACGTGAACCACCCCGGCGATCAGCTCGGCGTTAAACCGCGGTGGCGTCTGCTCGTACAGCGCGTGGAAGGCCCGCCGGTCCATGCGGTCGCCGGTCGAGAACGGCGGAACATAACGACTGACCCGGCCGGATTGCGTCACAGATGTCCCTCGTCAGTCGATGAACGCGAACTCGTTGCTCATGAGCAGGGCCTGGGCCAGCAGCTCCCAGCCGCGGGCCGACGCCGCCCCGACGAACGCCGTCGCCTGCTCGGTTTCGGCCGGCGTCGGGTCGCGGGCCAGCACCGCCCGGTACACCGCCGTCACCCGGCCGTCGGCGTCGGCCGTGTGGTCGGCCACCGCCTTCGCCTGCTGCTGGGCGAACGGCCCGTTCATCAGCCACAGGGCCTGCTGCGGCACGGTGGTCACGAACCGCTGGGGGGTGTGCTGGTCCGGGCTGGCCAGGTCGAACGCCCGCAGGGCGGCCGGCAGGTTCTGGCGGTCGATCTTGGCGTACAGCGACCGGCGGGCGGTGAACGGCGGGGCGAACAGGTCCACCGACCGGCCGCCGATGGCCCGGTCCAGGGTGCCGCCGGCAACCAGCAGCCCGTCGCGGAGGCTCTCGAAGTCGGCCCGCCGGCGGTTGGTCCGGCCGAGCAATCGGTTCTCCGGGTCGGCCGCGGTCAACTCCGACCGGCCGTCGCTCCGTTGCTGGTAGGTGTCCGAGAGCAGGATGCGGCGGTGCAACGCCTTGACGCTCCAGCCGTCGGCGACGAACCGGCTGGCCAACCAGTCGAGCAGTTCGGGGTGGCTCGGCGGGTCGCTCCGCACCCCGAAGTCGCTCGGCGTGCGGACCAGCCCTTCGCCGAAATGGTGCATCCAGACGCGGTTGACGAACACCCGGGCCGTCAGCGGGTTCTTCGGGCCGACGATGGCCTCGGCCAGCTCCAGCCGGCCGCTGCCTTGCGCGAACGGCCGGGCGTCGGACAGGATCGCGGGCGCCCGCCGGGGCACCGCCGGGCCGCGGTTGGCCGGGTTGCCGCGGAGAAACACGAACCCGCCGGTCGGCTTCGGGTCGTCCTCCAACACCATCGCCCGCGGCGGGGCGTCCGGCGAGGTGGCGTGAACCTTGTCCACCGCGTTGCGGAGCTTGCGGTACTGCTGCTTGACGGCGATGGCCACGAACTTGTCGGCCAGCGGCGGCTGCGGATTAGTCGGGGCACCCGCCCCACTCAGCGCGTCCGCCAGCGGCCCGCCGGTGGCGGCTGCCAACGCCTCGCCGTAGGCTTCGGCCACGTCCCGCAGGTGGTGCAGCGGCCGCTTGCCCAGTGCGGCCGTCAGGGCCGCCGGCAGGCGTCGCCGGCCCGGGGCGAGCCAGTCCCACAGGTGCGGCTCGGCCGCCTCCCGCCAGGTGCGGTCCGGTAGGTTCCACACCTCCAGCCAGAGTCGGAACACCGGGTCGGCCGTGCGGGCGTCGGCAGTGAGGTGGTCCCGCCACAGCCCGAGCATGTTGGCGTCCAGCCCGCGGTCGGCGGCCAGGTCGTCGGCGTCGCTCGGCTTCATGGCCCGGCTGTCCCGGACGGCCATCAGGTAGTCGGCCACCGCCTTCGGGGTGCGGAACTTGGCCAGGGCGTCGGCGTACATCTTGGCCGCGAACCGCTCGGCCTTCTCCCGGGTGGCCGTCACCTCGGCGTCGAACTTGGCCACCTGGTCCGCCGCGGCCGGCAGCAGTGGCAGCTCCTTCGGCTCCCGGCTGTTGGCGAACACCGAGTACACCGAGTAGTAGTCGGCGGTCGGGACCGGGTCGAACTTGTGGTCGTGACAGCGGGCACAGGCCAGCGTCAGGCCCATCAGCCCGCGGCCGACCACATCGATCCGGTCGTCGATGATGTCATGGACGTTGTTGTTGAACCGCCGGCCGACGGTCAGGAAGCCCATCGCGGCGAGCGCGGTCGGGTCGGCCTTCGGGTCTAACTTGTCGGCGGCGAGCTGTTCCCGCACGAACTGGTCGAATGGCTTGTCGGCGTTGAACGCCCGGATCAGGTAGTCGCGGTAGGTGTAGGCGTAGGGGTAGCTGCGGTCCTCGGTGAACACGTACCCTTTGCTGTCGGCGAACCGGGCCACGTCCATCCAGTGCCGCGCCCACCGCTCGCCGTAGTGCGGGCTGGCCAGCAGCCGGTCCACCAGTTTCGGATAGGCGTCCGGCTCCGGGTCGGCGACGAACGCCTCGACTTCGTCGTAGCCCGGCGGCAGCCCGAGCAGGTCGAAGGACACCCGGCGGATGAGGGTGCGGCGGTCGGCGGCCGGCGACGGGGCCAGTCCCTTCTCGCCCAGTTTGGCCCGCACGAACCGATCCACCGGGTTCGGGGCGTCACCGGCGGGCACCGGCGGGTCCACCACCGGCCTGAACGCCCAGTGAGCGGCAGCGGACTTGCTGGCGGCTTTTTCGGCGGCCGGGTACTTGGCCCCCGCTTTCAGCCAGGCTTCGATGTCCGCGACGGCCTCAGCCGGCAGCGGCCCCTTCGCGGGCATGGGGTATTCGCCGGTCCGCTTGATCGCGGCCAGCAATTTGCTGCAAGCGACGACTTCTCCCTCCTCGGTGCCCTTCTTGAACCCCTCAGCAGTGTCCAGACGCAGCCCGGCCATCTGCTTCTTCTCGCCGTGGCAGGAGAAGCAGTGTTCCGCGAGGACAGGCCGCACCTTCGTCTCGAAGAACACCACCGGGTCGGCCGCCGGTAGCGGCGTGACCGCGATGAAGCTCAGGAGGAGGACAAAACGCGCCATGCGGTAGGACTCGACCCGGGGCGGGTGGCCGGCGGAAGTACTTTTAGTTTACCGATCTTCTAGTGGAGTGCCAACTTATACCACTGCCGACCGGCGAATCGGCGGCGGTATTCCAGCGGCAGCAAGCCGGTCGCGGCCTTGAGCCGCTTCGCTGAAGTAGCTTTGATCGTAAAACCCGCACGCGACGGCGATTCGGCCGAGCGGTTTGGCGGTCGTGTCGAGCAGGTGGCGGGCCATCTGGAGCCGGGCGGCCAGGACGTAGGCCATCGGGGTCACGTCAAACAGCCGGCGAAACTCATGCTGGAAACTGGCTGAACCTGATCGACCAGCGGCATGTCGCCCGCCATCACCCGCTCGTCCTCGGCGACGTACTTCCGGGCCAGTAGCGGGGGGTGGAAGTCCTCGTCCCGCCTGCCGATCATGCCCGCCGGCGACGTGCCGCCGTGGAACTCCCACGCGGGCCGGTTGACCGCCCGGAAGCGATGCTCGGCGTCCTTGACGAACAGGAACACGTCCGGCAGGTGGTCGAACGGCCCCACCAGTTGCCGAAGGTCCGGGCGGCCTTCGACCTTCAGAACGAGCCGGCCGCGGTGCGGGACCGCTACGGCCGCACCCGGTTCGGCCGGTCGTGTCTGACGGCCCGCCGGCTGGTGGCGGCCGGGGTACGGTTCGTCACCGCCAACATGTTCGAGACGGTGTTCGACGAACTCACCGGGGACATCCACGGTTCGAAGCCGTTCACCGACATCCAGCAGATGGCTGACACCATCGTGCCGACCCTCGACAAGGCGTACTCGGCCCTGCTGGAACACCTGAGCCGGCGGGCACTGCTGTCGCACACGATGGTGGTGGCCACCGGCGAGTTCGGGCGGACGCCGAAGGTCGACCCGGCCGGCGGCGGGGCCACCACCCCGGCGTCTGGACCATGCTCATGGGCGGCGGCCCGCTCAAGGGCGGCCGGGTGGTCGGCGCGAGCGACGAGACCGGCTACGCCCCGAAGACCCGGCCGGCCCCTGGTGGTCGAGGTCGAGACTGCCCGGCTCGGCTCGCCGCTCGACTCGCTCGTCGAGATGCTGTACGCCGCCGGCAAGCCGGTGCCGCGGGCCGTGCTGCGGGGGTTGGCCAGAGCCAGCACCACCCTCCGCGACCACGACGCCCGTGGCCCAGGTGTCCGTCTGGACGCCTGGAACGGGTTCGCGGTGGACGACTTCGTGCTGGCCGGCACCGAGCTGATGCGGATCAAGGCCATGCCGCCGGGGCCGGACGACGACTGCCAGTTCGACCAGGCCGACGGCCGGCGGGTCGGGTTCCTCGGCACCACCCCGACCGCCCACGCCTTCGGCACCGACGTGTACAAGGTGGCGGTCGAGCCGCCCGGCACCACCGTCCGGCCGAACGGCCTGCCGGCGGTGACGCTGCCGTACCGCAACGACGACGGCGGCCCCGGGTTCGGCCGCGACTCGTGGCTGCGGTTCACCCCACCGACCGACGGCGAGTATCGGGTGCGGCTGTCCGACGCGAACGGGTCGGGTAGCCCGCTGCACGCCTACCGGCTGACCGTCCGCGAGCCGCGGCCAGACTTCACGATCAAGGTCGGCGAGGTGAAGAAATTGCCGGCCGGCGGGGCCGCCACCCTGACCGTGACGGCCACCCGTACCGACGGGTTCGACGGCCCGATCCGGCTGACCGCCGACGGGGTGCCCGACTCGGTCATCGAGGCTGGGCAACTGACGGCCATGGTGCCGGTCACCGGGGGCGACTCGGTGCAACCGTCCGCTACCGCCGACATCAGCGGGCAAGAGGTCCGCCGGGAGGCGACGGCCGAGCTGCCGAAGCCGACGCCGCCGGCAGACGTGACCGCTACCACCGACCGCCCGGGCGTGAGCATCAAACCAGGCGGCGAGGTGCGGCTGACGGTCCGGGTGAAGCGGCTGCCCGGGTTCACCGGCCGCGTGCCGGTGGAGGTGCGGGGGCTGCCGCACGGCGTGCGGGGGCCGAACATCGGGCTGAACGGCATCCTGCTGACGCCGAACGTGCCCGAGCGGGAGATGGTCATCCCCGCCGAGCCGTGGGTCAAGCCGGGGACGGTGCCGTTCGCCGTGGTGGCCCGCAGCGAGAACACCGGGGCCGAGTTCGCCGTGCCGGTGACGCTGGCAACCCTGTAGGGCACGGTTCACCGTGCCGTCTTCGCTTCCGGCGGCACGGTGAGCCGTGCCCTACAGGGTTGCCAGCGGCCCGTACCCGAAGGTCGTCGGCTGGTCCAGGGGGTAGCGGTCGAGGCACTCGCGGATGGTGCCCAGGCTGACCGCGTCGAACCGGGCCAGTTCGGCGTCCACGTCGCTGTACTCGGCCAGGTACATCCAGCTCGCGGCGATGGCCCGCATCCGCCCGCCCGGCCGCTCGCTCGCCCGCACCACCCGGCTGGCGATCTTGTTCTTCGCCTGGGTCAGCTCCTCGGCCGTCAGCCCGTCCCGCTGCACGTCGGCCAGCAGCGTGCGGGCCGTCGCCAGGTTCTCGGCCGCCATCGCCGGGTCGCAACTGAAGCTCGTCACGGTCACGCCGCTGGCCTGGTTCTGGTCGGTGCCGCAGCTCGCGCTCTCGACGTGGCCGGGGTCCACCAGTTCCCAGTGCAGCCGGCTGCCGGAGTCGTCCCCGAGGGCGACGGCCAGGGTGGCGGCGACGTACCGCAGCGGCGACTCGGCCGGCGGCCCGGGGCTGAACAGCAGGACGTGTTCCTGGGTGGTGGCGTCCTTCGTGTGCGAGTGGGTGCCGCCGGCCCCGGCCGTCTCGGTCAGGTGGCCGCGGGGGGCGTCCGCCGTCGTCCACTGCCCGCACTTCTGGTCGAGCATCGCGCAGAACGCCGGCCAGTCGAAGTTGCCGGCCACGCTCACCAGCAGGTTCGGGGCGACGTACCGGCGGTCGAAGTACGCCCGCATGGCCTGGGGGGTCAGGGCCGTCACGCTGGCCGTGCTGCCGAGGATGGTGTTGCCGAGCGGGTGGCCGCCGTAGTACAGGCGGCGGCCCTTGTCCCAGGCCTCGCTGCCCGGCGAGTCCTCGTACATCTTGATCTCTTCCAGGATCACCTGCTTCTCGGTGGCGAAGTCGTCGTCCCGCAGACTCGGCCGGAGGATGTCGGCCAGGATGTCCGTCGCCTGCGGCAGGTACTCCGGCAGCACCGCCGCGTAGTAGCAGGTGACTTCCTCGGACGTGTAGGCGTTGTAGTTGGCCCCGATGCGGTCGAAGTGCAGGTTCACGTCCAGGGCGGTGCGGGTCGGCGTGCCCTTGAACACCATGTGTTCGAGGAAGTGGCTGACCCCGGCTTCGGGAGGCGTCTCGTCCCGGCTGCCGGTGCGGACGAAGAAGCCGACGCTCACCGACCGGGCCGACGGCAGCACTTCGCCGACGACTTGCAGCCCGTTCGGCAGGCGGTGGGTGTGGAAGGGCATAGGGTTCCTGCTCGGTGGGACGGGCATTTCTGCCTGTCCGAACTCGGGTCAGGCAGAAATGCCCGTCCCGCCAAATCAGTCGGGTACAGTCAGCGGGTCGGGGCCGAGGGTGACGACCGTCAGCTTGTCGGCCGGGAACCGGCGGGCGTGGTCGCTGACGGCGTCCACGGTCAGCCCGTCCACGGCCGCCCGCACCTCTTCGACCGGCCGCACCCGGCCGAGGTGGAACCAGTCACCGGCCATCGACCCGGCCCGCGCCGCCGTCGATTCCTGCTGCATCACTAGCGTGGTCTTGAGTGCCGCCTTCACCCGGTCGAGTTCGTCGCCGCTGACGCCGGCCGGCAGCTTGCGGAACTCGGCGGCCATCACGTCCAGCGTCTCTTGGGCGCGGTCGGCCCGGGTGCCGGCGTACCCGACCACGGCGGCCACATCCTTCACGCTGTCGTGGCTGGCGTACACCGAGTAGCACAGCCCCCGCTTCTCCCGCACTTCGGTGAACAGCCGGGCGCTCATGCCGCCGGACAGTACCCCCACCGCCCCGCGGGCGGCGTAGTAGTCCGGGTGGGTCAGGGGCACGCTCGGGAACGCCAGGCTCACCTGCGTCTGCTGGGTGTCCTTGTGCAGGTGGGTCGAGGTCGGCGCGAACGACCCGGGCCGCGGGGCGGGATCGGCCCCGCCCTCCCAGTCGCCGAGCAACTCCTCGACCTGGGCCTTCAGTCGCGGCCAGTTCACGGCCCCGGCCACGCTCAGGATGGCCCCGTTGGCCCGCACCCGCCGCTGGTACAGCCCCCGCACGTCGGCCGGGGTGACGGCCGTCAGCCCGTCGGCGGTGCCGTAGCGGTTGCGGCCGTACGGGGCCGGGTAGTACCGCGCCTTCAGTTCCAGCATCACCCGCTCTTGCGGCGAGTCTTCCAGCCCGAGCAGGTCTTGCAGGGCGAGTTCCTGGCACGGTTCCAGCTCGTCGACCGGCAGGTGCGGCCGGCGGAGGATGTCGGCGTACAGCGGCAGCACGGCCGACAAATTCCGGGCCAGGGTGCCGGCCGACAGGATGACGTTGAACGGCCCGACCGACTCCGAGCGGTCGCACCCCAGGTTGTCCAGGGCCAGGGACAACGCCCGGCTGTCCCGGTCGCCGGCCCCGCGGGTGAGCAGTTCGGTGAACAGCCCGGCCAGCCCCGGGCGGTCGGCCGGCTCGTGGGTATACCCGGCCGGCACGAGGACGTACATCGACGCCGAACGAACGTGGTCCATCCGCTCGGCCAGCAGGGTCAGCCCGTTCGACAGGGTGTGCTGGTACTGGGTGCTGGCGGCCACGCGGGCGTCCTTCCGGTGAGTCACACTTCGACGGCGGTCGGGGCGACGGTGGTCAACTTGTACAGGGTGCGGGAACAGCGGAACCCGAGCCGGCGGTATAGGCCGACGGCCGAGGCGTTGGCCGCCGTCACTTCCAGGTAGGCGGCCCGCATCCCGCTCGCCCGGAACCCGTGCAGGGCCTTCAGCACCAGCGCCCGGCCGAGGCCCAGCCCCCGCCATCCGGGTAACACCCCGACGTTCTGCACCGCCCCCAGCCGGCCCGGCTGGCACACCCCCTGCACCGTGCCGACCGCCCCATCGGGGCCGACCAGCAGCCAGGTACTCGCCCGGCAGAAGCCCCGCTGGCCCCGGATCGCCCGCATCAGCTCCCGGCAGCCGGCCGGGCTGGCGAAGTTCGGGAACACGACCGCGTCCACCTCGCCGGCGAAACTGTCGTGCTTGACGCGGGCGAACAGGTCGAGCAGGTCGTCCCGCCACGGCTGCCAGTGGAACCCGGCCGGCGGGGGCGGCGGCGGCAGCGGCCGGTCGAGCGGCCGCTCCATCCGGAACCGCTTGTGGTAGGTCGGCCGGTCGGTCACGCCTTCGCCTCCGGTGGGCATGGTAGCGGCCGGCCGGCCGGCGGGTAGGGAGTGTCACCGTGCGGCAAGTGTGCCGAGCCACGCCGCCAGCCCGGCCAGGGCCAGCACGCCGGCGGCCAACAGCATGACCTGACGCTGCTTGAACCGGACCGCCCGGCGGACGGCAACCGCCTGTAGGGTCATGCTCATGGCCCGGTCCGGGTCGCCGCGGCCGGCCCAGGCGGCTTCGGCCTCGGCCACCACCTCGGCCAGCGGCCGGCGGTCGGGCACCGGGTCGCCGGCCGGCTTGTCGGCCCACCGCTCCAGTTCCGCGGCCACGTCCGCCGCCGACGCCGGCCGCTCGGCCGGGTGCTTGCCCAGCAGCGTGCGGACCAGCTCGCTGAGGGCGAACGGCACGTCCTCGCGGAACTGGATGACCGTCGGCGGCAGTACCGAGCGGAGGGCGGCCAGCTTGGCCGGCACCCCCTCGGCGTCGAACGGCAGCCGGCCGGTGAGGGCCGTGAACAGGCTGCCGCCGAGCGCGTACAGGTCGGCCGCCGGCCCCACCTTGCCGGCGTCGGCCGCCTGCTCCGGCGGCAGGTAGTCGAGCGTGCCGACCGTCAGCCGCGGGCCGCCGACCACCCGCGGGTCGGTCGGCTCTCCCGCCAGCAGGGCCAGCCCGAAATCCAGCACCGTCCCCCGGCCGGTCGGCCCGACCATGACGTTGCTCGGCTTCAGGTCGCGGTGGACGATGCCGGCCGCGTGGGCAGCGTGCAGCCCGGCGGCGGCGTCGGCGAACACCCGGCACACCGCCCCGACCGATAACGGCCCGCCGGCCAGCCTCTGCCGCGCCGTCCGCCCCGGCAGGTGGTTCAGCACCAGGAACTCGACCCCCCGGCCGAGGCCGTAATCCAACTGGCGGACGAGGTGCGGATGGGCCGGCAGCCGGGTGCCGACGTGCTGCTCGCGGCGGAACCGGGCCACCAGTTGTGGCTCGCGGGCGGCCCGGGTGGGGGACAGCAGCTTGACCGCCACCGCCCCGCCGGTCTGGTCGGCGGCCAGGTAGACCATGCCCATGCCGCCGCGGGCCAGCGGGTGCAGCAGCCGGTACGGCCCGACGACCAACGCCCGGCCGTCGCCGCGGCGAATTTTGGCGGCCTGATAGCCGGTCAGGTGGTGGTCCGCGACGAGCCATTCGAGCAGAGCATCAGCGTCGAGGGTCGGCGGGGCGCCGGCCAGCGCGTCCGCCGACACGAGGTCCGGGAGGAGGGCGGTCCAGTCTGACGGCGGGGGCGGAATCGGTAGGACTCTCGACACGACCGGGCGACTACTGCAATCATACCCCATCCCCGACCGCCAGTCGGGTGACGGCCGCCCGGACGGCCGCCACCTCGGCCGGGTCGGTCATGCTGACCGGCGGGTAGCCGCGGTGCCCGCGGCCGTCCTTCACCGGCTTCGGCACGGCGAACGACCCGTGGACCTGGGTGCAGCCGGTCAGCCGCACCAGCTCGGCGACGGTGTCGGCCCGCACCCGCCCGCACGGCAACACCTCCACCCGGTCGCCGGCGTGGAGTACGGTCGCGGCGATGGCCACCGCCCCTTGGATCGCCAGGTTCTCCCGGCCGCTGGTCAGCAGTCGCACGAATCCGAGGTCGCCGAGGGCGTCCACCGCCTGGGCCGGGGCCGGGCAGCGGTCGAACGCCCGGTGGAACACACACGGCACCCCGCCCGCCGCCTCGACCAGTCGGCGGCAATGGTCGAGGTGGACGCGGCCGGCGTGGTCCAGGCAGCCGAACACGAACCCGGCCGGCGTGTGCGTGCGGTACTGTTCCATGTCGCGGGCCATCACCCGCACCTCGTCGGCGTCGGCCACGAAGTCGCCGGGCCGCGGGCGGATCATGACGACGACCGGCAGCCGCACCCCGGCCCGCAGTTCCAGGAACGCCCCCAGGCTCGGGGTCAGCCCGCCGAGGTCGAGGGCGGCGCACAGCTCCAGCCGGTCGGCCCCGCCCTGCTCGGCCGCCCGGGCGTCGGCCAGCGACTCGACGGCCGCCTCGATCAGCACCCGCTTGCCGCCGCAACTCATGGGATCGCCTCCGCGGCGGCCAACCCCGACCGATACACCCCGTCCAGGCCCTGCCCGCCGAAGGCGTCGCCGGCCAGCACCAGCCGGCGGCCGGGGTCGGCATGGCACGGCTCCGGCCAGGTGGTCAGCGGCCGGTTGTACCGCCAGCGGTGAACGTGAGTGGTCGGTTCGTCGAACGCGACCCACTCGGCCGCCCACCCGAGCAGGCGGCCTGTCAAGTCCTGGGCCGGTTCGTCCCAGTGGGCGAGACTGGCCGCCGAGGCGGCGTGGATGGTGACGGCCGGCCCGACTGCCGACACCCCTTTGGCATGATTGTCCACGACCGCCCGCAGCGGCTCGCCGTCGAACCAGACACCACCACAGGCGGGCAACCGGGTTCGGCCGCGGCCGGCCGCCAACAGGGTGAGGCACCGGGTGTAAGTCATGTCCCCCAGTCCGGCCGGCAGCTCGGACAGGGGGTCATCGAGTAGTTCGAGAGCCTGCGGTAGCGGTTGCGTCAGGACCAGCCAATCGGCCGTGTGCGTGTGCCCGGCGGTGGTAAACTTCCAGCACCCGCCGGCCCGACGGACGGACTCGACCCGCGTCCCGAGTGCCAGCGGCAGGTCGCCGGCCAGTCGATCAACGGCCGCCCGCATCCCGCCCGGCGAGCGATACGCCTGTTCGAACCACGGCTCCAGGCCGAGGGCGGCCGGCGGGTCGCCGTCCCACCGCATCGCCCCGTGGTCGAACGTCGCCGTCCCCAGCCCGGGCACCTCCAGCCGGCGGGTGGCCATCCGCCCGCCGGCCCGCGGCGACTTGTCGAACACGGTGACGGCGAACCCCCGGGCGGCCAGAGCCCGCGCGGCCGTCACGCCGGCGAGGCCGGCCCCGACCACCGCCACGGTCCGGCTCACGGCTTGGCCCTCGCCGCCTCGGCCGCGCGGAATACCCGCATGACGTTCTCGCCGAGTATCTTGCGGATGTCGGCGTGACTGTACTTGCGGTTGAGCAGCTCTTGGGTCAGGAACGGGTAGCACGACACGTCTTCCATCTGCACCGGCAGCCGCGGCACGCCGTCGAAGTCCGAGCCGATGCCGACGTGATCCATCCCGCACCGCTTCACCAGGTGGTCGATGTGGTCGGCGATGACATGGACCGTGCCGGCCGGCGGCCGGTTCTCCTGCTGCCAGGCCCGCATGGCCGCCTTGAACTGCGTCTCGTCCGGGTACTTCTCCTTCAGCTCGCGGGCCACCTCGAACATGCGGAGGCTGATGCGGGCGCCCTCCGGGACCAGAAACCCGCTGTAAAAGTTGACCATCACCACCCCGCCGTTGACTTTGACCAGCGGCAGCACGTCGTCCGGCACGTTCCGCGGGTGGTCGGCCACGCCCCGGGCCGACGAGTGGCTGAAAATGACCGGCGCCCGCGTCACCTTCAGCGCGGCCCGCATACAGTCCGGCGACACATGCGACAGGTCCACCAACATGCCGAGGGCGTTCATCTCGCGGACCACCTGCTCGCCGAACGGACTGAGGCCGTTGGCGATCGGCTTGTCCGAACACGAGTCGGCCCACGGCAGCGACTCGGAGTGGGTCAGGGTCATGTACCGCACGCCGAGGCGGTACAGGTCACGGAGGACGCCGAGCGAGCCGTCGATGCTGTGGCCGCCCTCCACGCCGATGAGCGAGGCGATCTTGCCGGCCTTGCGGGCGGCCTCGATGTCAGCCACCGACCCGGCGAACTGGAAGTCGGCCGGGTAGCGTTCGACCATCCGCCGGATCACGTCGATCTGTTCCAGGGTGGTCGTCACCGCCTTGCCAGTCTTGCCCGTCTCGGCCGGGACGTAGGCGCTCCAGAACTGCACCCCGACGTTGCCCCTGCGGAGCCGGGGGATGTCCGTGTGAAACTGCGGCTGCGGCCGGAGCAGGTCGATGTCCCGGAACTCCAGCCCGCTCTTGGTGCGGAGTTCCCACGGCAGGTCGTTGTGGCCGTCCACCAGCAGGCAGTCGGCATGCAGTTTCCGGGCCTCGTCGGTCAGCACGACGGCGGGCCGGGGGTCGGCGGCGAGCAGCAGCAGGCAGAGCGGCAGCATGGTGTTCCTAAGTTTCAGCCCGAAGCGTGCGCGAGGACGAACCCGCCCGTGCGAACACGTCGGGCGAACACGGGTGGGCCGGCGGCGGCCGCCGGGGCGATGACGAACCGCAGCAGAAAGCCGTAGTGGATCAGCGTCGCCAGCATGTCGCAGACGTGCAGCAGCTCGTGCGGGCCGAACACCCCGGGCACCACGGTCGGCCACCGGGCCACCTCGGCCGCCGCCCCGCCGATGTACGCGGCGGCGAAGGCGAAAATCCAGCCCATCCCCCGCCAGCCGACCAGCGGCAGGTACTGGCGGCACGGCACCAGCCCGAACACCCCCATGCCGACGTAGATGCCGACCAGGGCCGGGTGCGGGATGCCGGGGAAGGCCCACAGGGCGGCGATGCCGGCGGCGGCGCACAGGCCGACGCCGGCCACGCACACCAGCCGCCACGCCCCGCGGAGCAGGTACACCTGGATCGGCAGGTTGGACCCGAGGATGAGCAGGAAGATGGCCGTCTTGTCCAGCCGCTGGGCCACCCACAGGGTGCGCACCAGGTCGGCCCGTGGTGCGTCGGCGCGGGCGTAAGCGGCCATCAGCCCGTGGAAGGTGCCGCTGGCCAGGTACAGCAGCACGGCGCTGCCGGCGTACAGGGCGACGCTTGCCCGCCGGGCCGGGCTGTGGCCGCGGGTCAGCCGCCAGGCCAGCAGCCCGGCGAACGCGCACCACGCGGCCATCCCGAGGTGGGTGGCGGCGCTGACCGGGTCGAACGCGTCCATGCGGCTCCACTCCCCGGGCGGGGTCTGTACACTAGACGGTACGGCACAGAATACGGCAGGACGGGTCGCGGCGTGAAGACCATCTTTTTCGACTTCGGCAACGTCGTCGGCTTTTTCGACCACCGCCGGGCCATCGCCAAGCTGGCTGCCCACACCCACCTGACCCCCGAAGAGTTGGACGCGGCCGTGTACCACCGCGACCGCCACGACGCCTACGAGCGGGGCGTGTTGTCCACGGACGAGTTCACGCGGCGGGCGCTGGCGGTGGGCCAGCTCCGCTGCACCGCGACCGAGTTCGAGGCCCTGTTCGCCGACATCTTCTGGCGGAACGACGACGTGTGCGACCTCATCCCGGCCCTGGCGAAGCGGTACCGGCTGGTACTGGCGTCGAACACCTGCGACGCCCACTACCGCGGCCTGTGCCGGCAGTTCGCGCCGGAGCTGGCCCACTTCGCCGCCCGGGGGGCCAGCCACGAGGCCGGCGCCCGCAAGCCGCACCCGGCCTTCTACGCCTACTGCCAGTCGCTTGCCGCCGCCGCCCCGGGCGAGTGCCTGTTCGTGGACGACCTGTTGCCCAACATCCAGGCCGGGCGGTCACACGGGTGGCACACGGCCCACTACCCCGCCGGCGCCAAACTGCGGGAAGTGCTGGCCCCGCACGGCATTCAGTTCGACTGACCGCGTGGTATGCTGACCCATTCGACCCGGAGACGCACATGGACCTTCTGCAACAGGCCGACGCCGAGGTGTTCCACGCCGTCCGCGGCGAGCGGTCGCGGCAGCAGTTCGGGCTGGAGCTGATCGCCAGCGAGAACTACGCCTCGGCGGCGGTGATGGCCGCCCAGGGTACCGTGCTGACCAACAAGTACGCCGAGGGCTACCCCGGCCGCCGGTACTACGGCGGCTGCGAGTTCGTGGACCAGGTCGAGACGCTGGCCATCAACCGGGCCAAGAAGCTGTTCGGCGCCCAGCACGTCAACGTCCAGCCGCACAGCGGGGCGCAGGCCAACATGGCCGTGTTCCTGGCCACGCTCCAGCCCGGCGACGGCATCATGGGCCTGGACCTGGCCCACGGCGGGCACCTGACGCACGGCATGAAACTGAACTTCAGCGGCAAGTTCTACCGGGCGGCCAGCTACGGGGTGACGCCGGACACCCACCGCATCGACTTCGCCGACGTGGCCGCCAAGGCCCGCGAGCACAAGCCGAAGCTGCTCATCGCCGGGGCCAGCGCCTACCCCCGGCAACTGGACTTCGCCGCCTTCGCCGAGATCGCCCGGGAGGTGGGGGCCAAGCTGCTGGTGGACATGGCCCACATCTCCGGGCTGGTGGCCGCCAAGGAACACCCGGACCCGGTGCCGCACGCCGAGTTCGTGACCACCACCACCCACAAGACCCTCCGCGGCCCCCGCGGCGGCATGATCCTGTGCCGGGAGGAGTTCGCCAAGCCGGTGGACATGGCCGTGTTCCCCGGCGTGCAGGGCGGGCCGCTCATGCACGTCATCGCGGCGAAGGCGGTCGCCTACGGGGAGGCCCTGCGGCCGGAGTTCACCACCTACATCCGCCGGGTGATCGCCAACGCCAAGGTGCTGGGGGCCGAGCTACAGCGGGCCGGGTACATGGTCGTGTCCGGCGGCACCGACACCCACCTGATCCTCGTGGACGTGTGCGGCAAGGCCGGGGTCACGGGCAAGGTGGCCGAACACGCCCTGGACGCCGCCGGGATCACCGTAAACAAGAACATGATCCCCTACGACCCCCGCAAGCCGATGGACCCGAGCGGGGTGCGGTTCGGCACCCCGGCCCTGACCACCCGCGGCATGGGCGAGGCCGAGATGAGGCAGGTCGGCCGGTGGATCTGCGACGTGCTGGACCGGCCGACCGACGACGACCTGCTGGCCCGGGTGCGGGGCAGCGTGCGGGAGCTGTGCGAGCAGTTCCCAGTGCCCGAGGCCGCGTTGTGAATCCGGCCCAGGTGTTCGGGGTGCTGTGCTGTCTCGGTACCCTGCTCGCCGCCGTCGTGGCGTTCGAGGTCGGGGTGTTCCGGCTGGCCTGCGGGCTGTGCCGGGTGCCGCTGCCGCCGCACGGCCGCACGCTCGGGCTGGTGGCGACGCTGCTCGTCGTGCCGGCCATTGTGGACGCGGTCTTCAGCGGCCTGCTGTACGAGGTGTACACGGCCGCCGCCGCCCCGCTGTGGGAGGCCGGCCTGGTCCAGTTCTTCCTCGCGTTGCCGGCGCACATGGCCATCTGCTCGGCCATCCACTCGAAGTTCCTGCGGCTGCCGCTGGGCGACGGGCTGGCCGTCTGGCTGGTCGAAAAGCTGCTCAAACTCGCCCTGGTCGTGGTCGGGTGCGCCGTCGTCGGCGGCGTCGTGCTGATCGCCAAGCTGGCCGGATGACGCAATACTTCGCCACCTGTGCCCGCGGCCTGGAGCCGGTCTTGGCCGGCGAACTGGCCCGGCTGTACGCCGATGACATCCGGCCGGGCCGCGGCGGCGTCGGCTTCGCCGGCGACCTCACCCTGGTCTACCGCGCCAACCTGTGGCTGCGGACGGCGGTGCGGGTGCTCATGCCCGTCATCGAGTTCCCGGTCCGCGACCCGGACGAGCTGTATGACCGGGTGCGGGGCGTGCGGTGGGACGAGTTCCTCACCCCGGACCACACCCTGGCCGTCGATTGCAACGTCCGCGACTCGGCCCTGACGCACAGCCAGTACGCCGCCCGGCGGGTGAAGGACGCCATCTGCGACCAGTTCCGGGACACGGTCGGGCGGCGGCCGAGCGTGGACCCGGACACCCCCGGCGTCGGGCTGAACCTGCACGTCTTCCGCGACCACGCCGTGCTCAGCCTGGATAGCTCCTGGCACTCGCTGCACAAGCGGGGCTACCGACCCATCCAGAGTCGTGCCCCGCTCAACGAGGCGCTGGCCGCCGGCCTGCTCATGCACGTCGGGTACGACGGCACCGAGCCGCTGTACGACCCGATGTGCGGCACCGGCACGTTGCCCATCGAGGCCGCCTGGATCGCGCTCGACCGGCCGCCGGGGCTGACGCGGAAGTGGTTCGGCTTCTACGGCTGGCCGGGGTTCGACCGCACGGTGTGGAACGGCCTCCGCGAGGACGCCCGGCGGCGGGTGAAGACCACCCTGCCCCACCCCGTCGGCGGCTCGGACCAGCGGTCGGACGCCGTCGAATTCGCCCGCGGCAACGCCGCCGCCGCCGGGGTCGGCAACCTGCTGACGTTCGAGCGGAAGGACGTGTCGGCGTCCCGGCCGCCGGCGGGTGAGAAGCCTGGGCTGCTGGTGTGCAACCCGCCCTACGGCGAGCGGCTGGACGACGACCCGAACCTGGACCAGACCTACGGGGCGCTCGGCGAGGTGGTCCGCGGCTGCTGGCCGGGCTGGCGGTTGGCGGTGTTCACCAGCAACGCCGTCCTGGCCAAGTGCATCAAGCTGCCGCGGGGGCGGACCGACCCGTTCTTCAACGGCACGATCAACTGCCGGCTGTGGGAGTTCAACCCGCCCGGTTCGTAGCCCGAACCGCGAGCGAGTTTCTTGCCCACCTCGCTCGCGCTTCGGGCCACGAACCGGGGGCCGTCACTTGCCGTTGAACTCGGCGATCTCCTTGTACTTCGGCATGTCCGTCACCCGCTTCCGCACCTTCTCCACCTCGGCCTTGAACCGCTCGTCGTCGGTGCCGCCGTACAGTTCCTTGAACTTGGCGGCCGTCAGCCCCTCCCGCAACCCGGCGATGGCCGGCATGTACTCGTCCAGGTTGACCCCGTCGCGGAACCGGCCGATGGCCTCGGGGAATTTGGTCACCGCCAGGGCCAATTGGATGCCGGCCAGGTCGGCAGCCAGGTCGGCGAAGCTGAACCCGCTCACCCCGTCCCGGTCGGTCAGCTCCTTCAGCAGCCCGAGGGCCTCGGCGTTGCCCGCGCCGGCGACGTGGGCCAGCGCCGCCGACACCACGAAGTGCTGGCACAGGTCGCGGCGGCCCCGCAGCGTGGGCGTGCCGAGGGCGGCGACCCGCGCGGCCCGCTCGGCGTCCGTCTCGGCCGACTTGCACAGCCCCGAGAACAGCGGGTTGCCGCGGAGAATCTCCGAGTCGTCCAGGGCAATGCCGATGCCGATGAGGAAGGCCGGCACCCGTACCGCGCCGTCCAGCCGGTAGGCGATGTCGCTGGCGGTCATCAGCAGTTCCACCGTCAGGGCGTCGCCCTTGGCCTTGTCGGCGTCGGCGTCCCGCTTCAGGTCGATGGCCCGCAGCCGCACCGCCTGCACCACCTTCCGCACCGCCTCGGACCGGCTGACGGTCGGCGGCTGCGCCTCGGTCTTGGCCGGCGGCTCGGCCGTCGGCACCGCCACCGGCGGCGGGGCAACCGTCGGCGTCTCAGCCTTCGGCACGACCACGGCTGGCGGCGGCGCGGCCTTGGGCACCTCCACCTTCGGGGCGACCACCACCGGCGGCGGGGCGGCCTTCGGTACCTCGGCCGTCGGCAGGACCGGCGCCGGCTGCGGCACCGCCACCTCACCGACCCGCTCCAACTCGGCCAGCCGCTCGGCCGCCAGCTCGTCGCCCGGCAGCAGGCCGGACAGCGTCTTGTAGATGACCGCCAGCCGCTCCCGGCTGGCCGGCTTGAGGTCGGCCACCGACTTCGGCTTGCCGGCCCGCAGCTCGTCCGCCCAGATGCCGACGGCCAGCAGGTTGAGCGGGTCGAGGCCGATCGGGTAGCGGCCGGCGAGCGGCCGGCCGTCGGCCGGCTTGCCCCGCATGGCCGACCGCGGGTCCGGCGTGTGGCCGGCCCCGAGGAAGTGGCCGACCTCCCGCACCACGGCCTCGGTCCGCTCCGGGTCGGTGCGGAGGTTGGCGTCCCGCACCAGCAGGTACGGCCACAGCGGCTGGCGGGCGAACCCGGTCGGCTGTTCCGTGCCGTCGGGCTTGGGGAAGCGGTTGGTGAACCCGACGGCTAGCACACCAGCGGGCGGGGTGGCCGCCGTCTCGAACAGTTTGGCCTGCTGGCCGAGGTCGCCGTGCGAGGCGTCCGACTTCCAGTCGCCGACCGAGGCCACCGTCAGCCCGACCCCGCACTGCTTCTCCAGCACCGCCGACGCCGCCGCGATGCGGTCCCGGTACAGCCGCTCCCAGCCGACCCGGGAGCGGGGGTTGGCGTCGTCGGCGTACAGGGCGACCGGCAGCTTGAGCGGGGTGAGTGCGGGCGGGGCGGCCGGCACGTCGTCCGGCCGCGGCATGGCCCCAGCCAGGTCGATGCCGTGGAACTCGACGCCGGTCTTGTCGGCCGAGAACATGTAGGCGTGGTACGGCTCCAGCCGGTACTTCACCGCCTTGCCGGCGTTCTGGAAGCTGATGTCCGGCTGCCGGCCGACCGTCACCAGCCGGGCCTCGCCGGCCGCCAGCGGGAACGCGGCTCCCGGCTTGCCCGGGTGGCCGACGGCCATGGTCACGGGCCGGTCGGTGGCGTTGTACAGGGCGACGCCGGCGGCCTGGGCGGCGGGGCAAACGAGGCAGGCCACGGCGACGAGCGAGGGGCGGAACACGGGGGCACCTTCGGCGGGCGGTTGGTATAGACGATACTAGCAGCCGTTGGCCGGCAGGCAAACCGCCGGCCGAATGTCCCTGCTCGCTCCCAGCCCCCGCACGTCGGCTTGATTCCCCCGGCCCGGCCGGTATCGTCGGCAGCCTGTCCGCGCGGGTCGGTGTCGGGGGGAACCCGGCCGCAGCGGATTGAGTCGTCGGAGGGGGCCGTTGCTCGGCCGAGCCGCCATCATCGGGACGCTGTTGCTGGCCGCCGCCACGGCGACCGCCCAGCCACCCGTCCGACCGCCGGCCGTTGCCGGGCGGGACGCCTTCCAAGAGCCGCCGCTCGCGGCGGTGCCACTGCCCCGCGACCCGGCCAGCGAGTTGGTGCTGCCGAACGGCCAGCGGGTGACCCTGCCGGCGTCGGTCAAGCAGCAAATCCGCTTCGTCCCGCGGTACGGCACCGGCATCGACTACAAGCGGGTGCAGCTCGACAAGGGCGGCCAGGAAGACGCCAGCGGCAAGGGCGAGGGCGGCCAGCGGTGGGTGGTGACGGGCGGCGTCATCGTCAGCGTGGTGTACCTCACCGAGAAGCCCGGCGAGCCGCCGCAGGAGATCGAGTTCGCCACCGACGTGGCCGTGGCCTGGATCAGCAACAAGTCGGCCGCCGGCGACTCGGTCGAGGCGGACGGCAAGACCCGGGTCGAGCTGTACCTGTGCGGCAACGTGGTGGTCCGCCGGTTCACCCCCGGCGAGGGGCCGACGGGCAAATCACTCGACCAGACCATGCGGGCCAAAGAGGTGTGGTACGACGTGTCCCGCAACCGGGCGGTGGCCCTGGACGCGGACATCGAGCTGAGGGTGCAGGGCGTCACCGACCCGCTGCACCTGTCGGCCGCCGAGGTACTCCAGTACAGCCCGAACGAGATCGAGGGGCTGGCCGCCGACACGTTCAGCAGCAAGCGGCCGAGCGACCCGTCCCTGCGGCTGTCGGCCGACACGTCGGTGCTGATGCGGGGCAACGGCCCGCGGTCCAACTTCCTCGGCATCCCGTACCGCGACCTGCTCACCGGCCGGCCGGACACCACCACCCGGCAGACCCTGAGCAGCACCAACGTCAAGGTGAAGGTGTTCGAGACGCCGGTGTTCTGGCTACCCCGCACGAGCAACGACCTGAACGAGCCGTTCGGCCCGCTGGCCGGGTTCGGCATCGGCAGCGACCAGGTGTTCGGCACCCAGATTTACACCACCTTCGACGTGTTCAAGCTGCTCGCCCTCCGCGGCCCGCCCGGCCACCGCTGGAACGTGTACGCCGACTACCTGAGCTTCCGCGGCCCCGGGTTCGGCACCACCTACGACTACCAGGGCCGCGACCTGCTCGGGCTGGCCGGCCCCCGCGACCCGCTGTCCGGCGCCACCCCGCGGCCGGACTGGGACCAGCCGTTCAGCGGCTTCACCCGGATTTACACCATCCAGGACAAGGGGCTGGACAACCTCGGCCCGGACCGCGGCCCGCCGCCCGTCAAGCCGGACCGCCGCGGCCGCGCCCAGTGGCAGCACAACGGCGACCTGTTCGAGAACGGCACCACCTACCTGCACCTGACCGCCCAGGCCGAGTACCTGTCGGACCCCAACTTCCTGGAGCAGTTTTACAAACAAGAGTTCGACATGCGGCCGAACCAGGAGACCTTCCTGCACCTGACCGGCGGGGACGGCAACCGCTGGGCCGGCCTGCTGCTCCAGAAAAACATCAGCCGGCCGTGGGTGACGGAGACGAACAGCCTGCCGCGGGCCGACGCCGCCGTCATCGGCCAGAACCTGGGGCCGTTCAGCTACACGGCGAAGGGCAACCTGGGGTACTACCAGCTCCGACCGGCCGACCCGGCGATCACCCCGCCGTCATTCCTGCTGACCGAGCAGCAGGACGTGAACACCTTCCGGGGCGACGTCAACCAGCGGCTCGGCCTGCCGGTGGACGTCGGGCCGTTCCGGGCCGAGCCGTACGCCGTCATGGACCTGGCCTACTACAGCCAGGCGCTGGACGGGGCCGGGCGGCTGAGCGACGACGGCCGCGGGCGGTTCTACGGCGGCGGCGGCGGCCGGCTGTCCACCACCCTCAGCCGGCTGTCCCCGGACGTGCGGAGCGAGCTGTTCAACCTGGCCGGCCTGAACCACAAGGTGACGTTCGGGGCCAACTACCTGGCGTCCTACTCGGACACGCCGTACACCCGGCTGCCGCAGCTCGACCGGCTGAACGACGACGCCACCGACGTCGGCTACCGCACCGCCCGGCAGGCGTACCTGGTCGGCCGGCCGGCGATCGTCGGCCCGATCGGCCAGCAGCTGCTGATCAACCAGCCGCTCGTCTCCGCCCGCAACGACGCCGCCCTGGCCACCAGCCCGATCTTCGACCCGCAGCAGTTGGCCATCCGCCGGCTCACCCCGGACCGGGTAGACACGCTGGACAGCCTCCAGGTGGTGCAACTGGACGTGCGGAACCGCTGGCAGACCAAGCGGGGCTTCCCCGGCCAGGAGCACATCATCGACTGGCTGGCGGTGGACCTGAGCATGAGCGTGTTCCCGGACAAGGACCGGGACAACTTCGGCCGGAACACCGGCCAGTACATGTACAACGCCCTGTGGAACGTGGGCGACCGCACGTCGTTCTTCAGCAGCGGCTGGTACGACCCGTTCGACACCGGCGCCCGGTACGTGCAGGTGGGGGCCAACTACAACCGGCCGGACAGCTCGCAGTACTTCTGGAGCTTTCGCTACATGGACCCGGTCGACAGCCGCGTGGTGACGGCCGGCCTGAGCTACCAGCTCAGCAAGAAGTACACGGTCAACGGCACGGCCAGCTACGACTTCGGGGCGACGACCAACCAGGTGACGTCCGTCAGCTTCGCCCGGGTGGGCACGGACGTGACCTTCCTGTTCGGGTTCAGCTACAACGCCATCGTCAAGAACTTCGGGTTCCAGTTCGCCCTGGTGCCGAACCTGGCCGGCATCGGCACCAACAAGCTGGCCGGCGGCGGGTTCAACAGCCAGAACACCAGCCAGGGGGCCGGGCGATGAGCCGGCCGTGGCGGGTCAAGTTCGCCGACGCCGGTCGCGGGCTGAGTGTTACATTTCGCACCCAAAGCAGCTTCCGCACCCACTTGCTGATGACCGTTGCCGTGGTCGGGCTCGCTTCGGCGACGAGGTGTTCACCGGTTGAGTGGGCCGTGCTGGTCGGCTGCATCGGGCTGGTATTGGCGGCCGAACTGCTCAACACGGCAGTCGAACTGCTGTTCCGCGGACTGCCGCAGGTCGAACGGGACCGGGTGTGTCTGTGCCTGGATGTGGCCGCGGGCGGGGTGCTGGCAGCGAGCGCGTGTGCCGCGGTCGCCGGGCTGCTGATCTTCGTGCCGCGGCTGACAGCTCTTCTGTAGGGTGGTGTCGAGTCTTCGAGGCCCACCGCCAGCACCGCGGTGGGCCTCGAAGACTCGACACCACCCTACATCGCACCTAGAACGCCCACTGCAGCCCGAAGCTGATGCCCTGAACGAACACCCCGCTGTCGCGGAGGGTGGGCAGCGGTCGCGGCGACGCCAGCGGCGACACGGTCATGCCGTCGCGGAGCAGGTTCGGCACTTTGGTGATGTCCAACACCGGGTCGATCTGGTCGCCGGGGCGGAGCACGCTGTTCAGGTACAAGAAGTTGTACCCGACGTTCACCCGCCAGCGGTCGGTCAGGTGGCAGCCGAGTTTCAGCCCGGCCTCCGGCACCACCCCGAACTTCCGCTGCGAGTAGCTGCCGCTGTTGCTCGGCAGCGCCAGCAGCCCGCCGGCGTAAGTGGCCGCCGTGCCGTCGGCGAAGGTGGCCAGTTGTGACCCCTCGGCGGTGGCCGTCTGGAACACCGTGCCGAAGGCCACCGACGCCCGCCCCTCGGCATACCACCGGCCCCGCCGCAGTTCCCCGGCCAGCCCGACGTTCACCCCGTAGAAGTTGTTCTCGGTGCGGAAGCGGTCGGACACCACACTGCCTACGGCCGGGCTACCGGCGGCGTTGGTGAACGCCAGGACCGACTGCGACCCCGGTAGCTGGGCGATCTGCTCGGTAACGCCCAAAGACTCGCTGAAGTTCAGGTAGCGGAAGCCGAGCAGCCCGTCCACGCGGTACTCGCAGCCGCCGAACAGGTGCCGGCGGACGTTGGCCCCGGCCCCCCACACGGTCGTCTCGCCGGTGACGACCACCGCCCCGGACGCCAGCCCCGGGAAGGCCACCAGCTCGGACGACTGGGTGCCGGCGTTGGCGTTGACGAACGGCCGGGCCAGGAGTGGCTCGCCGGATGAGGTGAACGTGTCGTTAAACCCCCGCCGGGCCAGGAAGAACAGGCTGCCGTCCAACCCCCAGCGGTTGCACTCGTCCAGCCAGTAGGTGCCGCCGAACCGCGCCCCGGTGTGCAGGGTGCGGCCGCGGCTGTCGTCGCCGTACACGACTTGGGTGCCCGGCCGGCCGAGCGCCCCCTCGGAGGCCACCGGGCCGGTCGTTACCAGGGCCGGCAGGTTGCCGCTGCGAACCCACCACAGCAGGAAGTCGGCGTCCAGGTGTAATCGCTGCGGGCCGCCGAAGCCGTGCCCGCCGGTGAGCAGCCCGAACGGCCCCATCGCTGGGGCCGACCCCGGGCCGATGAGCGGCGCCTCGATGTTGGGCGTCACCACGGTCGGGGCGACCGACGGCGGGCCGCCAGCTACCGGCGGCAGGCCGAGGTATGTCATCGGGCCGCCGATGGGTACAGGACTTCCGTACGGCACGGGCGACCCGAACATCGCGGCCGGCGGCGTGACTGTCGCCGGTGGCGGTGTAGGCGCCGGCGGGTTCGCCCGCTGCTCCGTAACCGTCGGCCCCTGCGGCACCGGCCGCGGCTGCGACAGGGCACCACCGGCCGGCGGTTGGGCCGGTGCCTGACCGCGTGCCACCGCGGTCGGCGGCAAGAGCCGGGCGGCCGGCACGTCGGCACAGGCGTGACCGGCCGCGACCAGCAGCCCGACCGCCGCGACACGACTCCCTCGCATGTGCCGTCCTCCTGACACGCCCACGCCCCCGGCCGTGGGTGCGTTCCGTCCTGTCCTGTCATCGACCACCCAGACGCCGGAAGTCGCCGCCGACCACGGATTCTGCCCCGCCGCCCCGGCCGGCCGATCCCGCCGCGCCCGTCGTGCCGGTCCTGTGTGACGGCCCGACATTTGGCGAGACGGGAGGAACTGGCACGACCGGCATGTTTGCGTCAACCGTGTCCTCTAGGTCGGCCGATAAGACGGGTCGACGAGACAGCTTCGGAGAACCAGGCAAGGAGCGCGAAATGAGTGGCCAGCGGTTCGCAACAGCCGGGTGTGCCTTGCTCGCCTCGTGCGGGCTGGCATCGGCCTTCTACCCGCCGCCCAGCCTGATCGACCGCCCGGTGACGGTGCTGCCGCCGCCGGTCCTCCCGTCCGCCCCGCCGGGCACCCTGACCCCGGTGCCGCCGGTGCCGCCGGTGCCGCCGCCAGAGATCATCCGGCCGCCGACGCCGGTGATCCCACAGGAGAACCCGAACCCGCCGCGGCCGACCGTGCCGGAGCCGGCCAGCTTCGTGGTCGCCGCGACCGGCCTGGCCGCGCTGGCGGTTCGCCGCGCCCGCCGCCGCTAGCTCGGCGGGGCCGAGCGTAGGTCGTAAACCGGCAGCGTCGCCCGCACGCCCTCCAGCTCGCCGACCACGTCCACCGCCCGCCGGGCGACGCCCCGGTACTGCTTCAACAATTCGGCCAGCCGGCCGGTGCTGCGGCCGGTGCCGACGTAGGTGCGGAACCGGGCCAGCCGGCCGAGCGGCAGTCGCGGCTGATCCGGGTCGAACTCCCACGGGTGGAAGTAGAGCATGGCCAGTGACGGCGACAGCCCGGCGTGCTGGCGGATGCCGGCCCGCATGGCCGCCAGTGGGAACAGCCGGAAGTAGCCGCCGCCGGCCACCGGCAGGTTCGGCCCGAACAGGCGGTAGGTGGCCGGCGGCAGCTCGAGAATCTCGCCCCGCTCGCCCCGCAGGCGGAACGGCGTCCGCGGGGCGTCCGGCACCCCGTAGCGGTCGTGCCGCACCGGGAACACCGACGTGTCGTACCGCAGCCCGCTTTCGGCCAGCACGTCCGCCGCCCAGGCCGTCGGGCGGGTGACACTGAACGTCGGCGCCCGGTAGCCGACCACCGCCGTCCCGCTCGCCTGTTCCAGTGCCGCCACGCTCCGCCGCAAGTCGGCGGCGAACCCGGCCGGGTCGAAGCGGTGAACCCGGCGGTGGTCCCAGCCGTGACTTCCGACCTCGTGCCCCTGCTCGGCCATCGTCCGCACCAGCCGCGGGTACGATTCGGCAATCTCGCCCACGACATAGAACGTCGCTTTCACCCCGGCATCGGCGAGCATCCCGAGTAGGCGGTCGGTGGCCCGCTCCATGCGGTCGGCGTACTCCTGCTTACGGCCGTCCGTCAGCGTCAGCCCCGCCGCCGCCTCGATGCGGTGGTGTTCTTCCACGTCGAAGCTGAACACGACCGCGGCCACGGCACACCCTCGTCGCGTCTGCTAGAATGCCCCACCAACCGTTGCCACCACACCCGCCGACCGGACGGAATCACTTCACCATGCGGAAAAGTCGCAAGACCCGTCGCCGACTGCGGTTCGGCCGGCTTTTCGTCGTGCTGCTCGCTGCCGCCACGACCGGCGGGGCGGTGTTCGGCCTGCACACCGTGCAGACGGGCCGCAACGCCGGCAACTTACGGACCCGGGCCGAACAGGCGACCGCCGCCGGCGACGCCGCCGCCGCCGGCCGGCTCTACAAGAGCTACGTCCGGTTGCGGCCGGCGGACGCCGACGGGCTGGCCAAGTACGCGGAAACGCTCGAATCCCAACTGAAGGCCATGCCGGCACTGCTGAACGAGACGGTCCAGACCTACGAGCGACTGTTCCGCGTGGACCCCAACCGACCCGATGAGCGGCGGAAGCTGGTCCGGTTGTACTTACAGGCCCAGGCGTTGCCGAACGCCCGCATGCACCTCGGCATCCTGTTCGCCGGCGGTCGGGGTGCCGCGGACGACCCGGGCCTGCACGACCTAGCCGCCCTGTGCGACGAGCGGGAACGGCTGTTCCCCCCCGCCGCCGAGCATCTGCGGAAGGTGATCGCCGCCCCCGACGCCGCCCCCGACGCGTTCGCCCGGCTGGCCGCGATCATCCGGGCCGAACTCGGCGGCCCCGAGCCGGTGAAAGAGGCCGACGCGCTGATGGAGTCGCTCGTCCAGAAGCGGCCGGCCGACGCCAAATCCTGGCTGACCCGGGCCGACTACTTCCTCCGCTTCGGCGACAAAGCCGCCGCCCGCAAGGACGTGGAACACGTCTACGAGACGGTGCCCGGCGGGGCCGACGACCCGGCCGTGCTGCAAACCCTGGCCGGCCTGTACCTCGACGCCGACGACGAGAACTCGGTCCGCAAGGCCGAGCGGCTGCTCCAGAAGGCGGTCGCCGGCGGCACCGCCCCCGCCCGCATCCGGCTGGCCCTGGCCGACGTGCAGGTGCGGCTCGACCAGACCGACGCGGCCCGGCAAACCCTCCGCGACGCGGCCGAGAAGGTGCCCGCCGACGTGGCCCTGCTCGAAGTGGCCGACCGGCTCATCGACCTCAAGGAGGTTCCGGCCGCCGAGGCGGCGGCCGAGCGGCTGAAGGGGATGCCGGGGCCGGTCGGCGACTACCTCCGCGGCCGGCTCAAGCTGTCGGCCGGCGAGTGGGCGACGGCCGCACCGCTCCTGCAAGCCGCGGTCGACGGCCTGGACAAGCTGCCGAACCAGCGGTTCCGGGCGTACCTCGGGCTGGCCGACGCCGCCGCGCTGGCCAACGACACCCCGGCCCGGCTGGCCGCCTACGACAACGCCCTGCGGCTCGACCCCGGGTCCGCCATCGCCCGGCTCGGCCGGGCCGAGTGCCTGGCCCGGCAAGGCCGCACCCGCGACGCTGAGGACGCCTACCAGGGCCTGACCGCCCAGGAGCCGGCCGCGCGGGCGGCCATCGCCGGCCTGCGGCTGGCCGAGCAAATGGCCCTGCCGGCGGCCGACCGCCGGTGGGAGACGGTCGATGTCGCCTGCGGGGCCGAGCCGTTCCCGCCCACCATGGCGGTGGTCAAGGCCCGGTCGCTGGTGGCCCGCGGCCGGGCGGCCGAGGCGGTCGCCGTCCTCGACCGGGCCACCGACAAGTCGCCGCTGCCGGGGGCGGTTGTGCTGGGCCACGACGCCGGCCCGTCCCCGCTGGCCGAGGCGGTGGTCGAGCTGGCCCTACTCAAGGCGGCACTGGGCGACCGGCCCGGGGCGTTCGCGGTCCTCGACAAGGCGGGCCTGGGCGACCGGGCGGCGTTGCGGCTGGCCCGCGCCCGGCTGCTGGCCGGCGACACCCCGGCCGACTGGGCCGCCGTCGCCGCCGTCGGCGACCCGGCCGGGCTGGGCCAGATGTCGAAGGACGAGCGGTATCGGCTGCTGGCCGGGCTGGGCGACCTGTTCGCCGGGGCCAACAAGCCGGCCGAGGCGGTCGCGCTGCTCAAGCGGGCGGCGGCCGAGCGGCCGACCGATCTGGTCAGCCGAGCCGCCCTGTTCAACCTGGCCCTGGCGACCCGGGACGAGCCGTTGCAGGCCGAGCTGATGGCCGAATTCGAGCGGGTGGAGGGCAAGGACGGGCCGGTGAAGGCGACCGCCGAGGCCGCCCGGGTGATCCCGACCCTCAAGCCCGACGACCCGGCCATCACCGGCTGGCGGGACCGGCTGAAGGCCGCCCTCGCCAAGCGGTCCGGGTGGGGGCTGATCCACCACCTGCTCGGCCGGTTGGACGAGTTGGCCGGCAACGCCGACGCCGCCGCCGACGGCTACCGGCAGGCGTTCGCCCTGGGCGAGCGGTCGGAGGGGCTAGTCCGCAGCCTGTACGCCGCCCTGCTCCGCCGCCAGCAGTACGCCGAGGCGTTCGACGTGCTCGGCCGGGTGGCCCGCGAGCGACCGCTGCCCGACGACCTGGCGAAGGAACTGCTCCGCCTGCAAGTGGCGTTCGGCGACGACCCGGCGAAGGCCCTCGCCTGGGCCAGCTCGCCCGAGGCCGTGGCGTCGGCCAGCGACCGCGACCAGTTGCTCCGGGCCGACGCCCTGCTGGCCGCCGGCAAGCCGGCCGACGCCGTCGCCCCGCTCAAGAAGGCCGTCAGCCTGAACCCGAAGAACGCCGTCGCCTGGGTGGGCCTCACCCGGCTGCTGGCGGCACTGGGCAAGGACGGGGAGGCGAAAGCCGCGGCCGCCGACGCCGCCGCCAAACTCGCCGAGGTGGCCGCCCCGCCGGCCGACCGGGCGGCGGCCCTGACCGCCGCCGGCACGTGCCGGGAACTGGTCGGCGACCGCCCCGCCGCCGAGGCCGCCTACCGGGCGGCGGCCGCCGCCGACCCGACCGCCACGGCAGCCGAGGAGGCACTGGTCCGGCTGCTGGCCCGCACCAACCGGGCGGCCGACGCCGAGGCCCACCTGCGGCAGCTCACCGTCTCGGCCCCGCCGGCGGTCAAGCGGTGGGCGCGGCGGCAACTGGCGTTCGCCAGCCTGGAGCGGCCGGACTGGTACGGCCGGCTGCCCACCGCCCTGACGCTGGTCGAGCAGAACCTGGCCGATGGCAACAACCTGGCCGAGGACGTGCGGGCCAAAGGCCTCCTGCTCAGCGCCGACCCGCTGCGGGCGGACGAGGCGGTGACGCTGCTGGCCGAAGCGAAACGGACGGGGCCGCTGTCGCCGGACCACGCCTACCAGCTCGCCCGGCTGTACCTGCGGCAGCAAGAGCCGGCGAAAGCCGAGGCGGTGCTCCGAGACGCCACCCGGTCGGTGCCGGTGCCGGCCCCGGAACTGCTCGGCCTGCTGGTCAAGGTGCAAGTGGACGCCAAGTCGGTGGGGGCCGCCCGGCGGACCTTCGAGCGGCTGAAACAGCTCGACCCGAAGGCCCCCGAGGCCGGCGTCGCCGAGGCCCGGGTGCTGGCCGCCGAGAACAACAAGGCGGCTGCGGCGGCCCGCCTGGAGGCGGTCGCCGGCACGGCCGACCTGGCCGCGGTGGCGGCATTCGCCGGCCCGCTGCTGGAGGAGATGGGCTGTTTCGCCGAGGCCGAGGCCGTCTACCGCAAGGCCACCGGGCCGGTCGCCCCGATCCGACTGGCCGCCTTCTACCTGCGACGCAACCGGCCGACGGACGTGGTTCAGACGCTGCTGCCGGGCGACGGCTCGGCCCCGGTCGGGCTGTCCGCCCGGCTGCTGGCCGGGGCGGTGCGGACCAGCCCGGCGGCGGCCCTGCCCGAGCCGGAGCGGACGAACGCGCTGCGGCTGGCCAAGCAGGTGACGGCGTGGGTGGGCGAGAAGCTGGCCGCCGCCCCGGCCGACCCGCACCTGCTGGCGGCGGCGGCCACCCTGGCGACGGTCGGCGACAACCCGGGGGAGGTGGTGCCGGCCTTCCAGCGGGCACTGGCCGCCGCCCCGGACGACCCGACGGCCAAGGCCAACCTGGCCTTCGCCAAAGCCGTCTACGCCCGGGACGGCACCGAAGCGACGCTGGCCCTGATCCAGTCGGCCATCGACGCCGCCGGCCCGTCCGCCGCCCTGCTGGACACCCGCGGGCTGGTGCATCTGGTGGGCGGCAGGGTCGAGGCGGCGGTGCGTGACCTGACCACCGCCTACTCGCTGGAGCCGAAGCCGGCGTACGCCTTCCACCTGGTGCAGGCTTACGACGCGGCGTCGGACCGGCCCGACAACGCCCGGCTCCGCGACCAGGCGCTGGACGACGCCATCCGCCGGCGGGGGCTGACGAAGGCGGTGCTGGACCCGCGGGAGTGGGCCGAGTTCGACCGGCTGACGGCCCCGCCGCTGGCCAGTCCGAAGCGGTAACAGGTTGCGTCACCGGCCCCGCACCAGCTTCAGGATGCGGCCGTTGTCGCTGTCGGCGATGTACACTTCGCCGGTCGTCGGGTGGACGGCCACCCCGTGCGGGCGGCTGAGCTGCACCGCCGCCGCCGGCCCGCCGGTGCCCTCGCTCCCCTTCGTGCCGCTGCCGGCGACCCGCTCGACGGTGCCGGCCCGCGGCACGTACCGCCGCACCTGATGGTTCTCGGTGTCGCACACCAGCACCGTGTCGTCGCGGTCCACGGCCAGGTACTTCGGCCCGTCGAACGCCGCCAACAGGGCCGGCCCGCCGTCCCCGCCACGGCCCGGCTTGCCGGTGCCGGCGACGGTGTGGATGGTGCCGTCCGACTTCACCACCCGCAGCCGGTGGCCGCTGCGTTCCAACACGTAAACGTTGCCGGCCGAATCGACGGCCACCGCCCGCGGGTCTACCAGCGGCTCGGAGACGGCCGGCTTGCCGTCGGTCGGTTCGCCCTTCTGGCCGTTGCCGGCGAACGGGTGGATGGTGCCCCTTCCCCTGTCGATCCGCCGCACCCGTCGGTTTTTTGTGTCCACGACATACAGCAACTTGCCGTCCCGGCTCAGGGCGATGGAGTAAACCTCGTCGAACTTGGCCTCGGCTACCGGGCCGCCGTCACCGGCAAACCCCTTCTGCCCGGTGCCGGCAAACGTGGTCAGCTTGCCGCCGGCGAACCGGCGGACGGCGTGGCCAAAGGTGTCGGCAACGAGAATCGCCCCGTCCGGGGCCACCAGCAGATCGTGCGGGCCGTTTAGTGCCGGCTTTTCCGCGAGCGTTGTAACCGTGCCGTCGGCCCCGAGCCGGGCCAGTCGGTGGCCCGGGGTCATCTCCACGAACAGCAGTGACCCGTCTTTCTCCCAGGCGACGGCGAACGGCTGGGTCAGCCCGCCGGCGACCAACTCGACGGTGTCGCCCCGGCCGGCGGTCGACGCAGCAAATAAGATCGGCAGAGCGAATACAGAGGCGGTCATGGCGGCTCCCGGGCGGGGCCACGATGGTATCAGAAGCCGGGGGGCGTGGTGAGCGCGAAAGAGTTCGAGCTGGTACTCCTCCTGATCGGGGTGGCGGTCGCCCTCGGGGCGGTGGCCCGCCGGCTGGCGGTGCCGTACCCGGTGCTGCTGGTGGTGGCCGGCTTCCTGCTCGGCGTGCAGGACTGGACCATCGACTACGCCCTGCCGCCGTGGGTGGTGTTCAACGCCTTCCTGCCGCCGCTCCTGTACGCCGCCGCCTTCAACACCAACTGGTCGGCCTTCCGCGGCCAGTTCCGGGCCATCGTGCTGCTGGCCGTCGGGCTGGTGCTGTTCACTACCGGGCTGGTGGCCTGGGCGGCCCACGACTGGCTGGGCATGGGCTGGGGTCCGGCGTTCGTGCTGGGGGCCGTCGTGTCGCCACCAGACGCCGTGGCCGCGGCGGCGGTCGCCGCCCGGGTGCCGCTGCCGCGGACCGTCGTCACCCTGCTGGAGGGCGAGAGCCTGGTGAACGACGCCTCGGCCCTGGTGTGCTACACGGTGGCCGTCGGGGCCGTCGTCACCGGCGGCGTGTCGGGCGTCGAGGTGGCGGCCAAGTTCCTGCTCGTGCCGTCCGGCGGGCTGCTGCTCGGGCTGGCCGGCGGCTGGCTGGTGTGCCACCTGCACCGCTGGCTCGACCGCCACGACCTGGCCGACAGCAAGCTGCACATCACCCTGACGCTGCTCACCCCGTTCGCCCTGTACCTGCCGGCCGAGCATCTGCACGTCAGCGGGGTGCTCGCCGCCGTGGCCGGCGGGCTGTACGTCGGCTCCCAGGCCGAGCGGGTGTTCGCCGCCGAACTCATGGTGGAAGCGCGGGCCGTCTGGGAGTCGATGGAGTTCATCCTCAACGCGGTCATCTTCACCCTGGTCGGGTTCACGTACTCGGCCATCCGCCAGCAGATCAAGGACGGCAGTAGCCCGTGGGAACTCGCGGTCGCGGCCGGCACCGTCGCCCTGGTGCTGATCGTCTCCCGCATCCTGTGGGTATTCCCCGGGGCGTACGTGCCGCGGTGGCTGGACCACAAGCTGTGCGGCTGCCGGGAGCCGTACCCGCCGGCCAACGCGGTGGCCGTAGTGGCCTGGACCGGGATGCGGGGGGTGGTGTCGCTGGCCGCCGCCCTGGCCCTGCCGGAGAAGACGGCGACCGGCCAGGACTTCCCCGACCGCGGCCTGATCCAGTTCCTCACCTTCTGGGCCGTCTTCGCCACGCTGGTCGGGCAGGGGCTGACGCTGCCCTACGTCATCCGCTGGCTGCGGGTGAAGCAGTTCCCGCACCTGAAGGTCCACCCGCCCGGGGTTTCGCCGACCGACTGAGCCGGTATCATGGCGTGGTCTTTTCACCCGCGGGGTGCAGTCCAAGCACTTCGCCTTCCGGAGCGTCCGATGCCCGCCCTCGACATGGCCAAGTTCGCCAAGTTCTGCAAGGACATGGGGTTCATCTACCAGTCGTCCGAGATTTACGGCGGCATCAACGGCTTCTGGGACTACGGCCCGCTGGGCGTCGAGCTGAAGCGGAACGTCAAGGAGGCGTGGTGGCAGGACATGGTCCGCAACCCGCCGCCGGGGCCGGACGGCCAAGAGATTCGCATGGTCGGGCTGGACTGCTCGATCATCATGAACCCGAAGGTATGGGTGGCCAGCGGCCACGTCGGCGGGTTCAGCGACCCGATGGTGAACTGCTCTAACCCGGAGTGCGGCCGGTTGCTCCGCGCGGACAAGGTGCAGATTGCAAGCTCACCCGGCGCCGCCGTGTCCGTCGAGGCCGACAACCGCACCGACGGCGAACCCCTGTTGCGTGACAAGATCGCACGGCTGGCGAAAAAAAAAGACCCGACCGGCCTGATTCTGAGTGGAGCAGACCTCACCTTTTACGACGCCGTCAGTCCGCCACCGAACCTTGCCAGGCCGTGCCCCGAAAGCTGCGGCGGGAGCCTGTCCGAGCCGCGCGCGTTCAACCTGATGTTCGAGAGCCACGCCGGGGCGGTGCAGTCGGAAGACAACAAGGTGTACCTCCGGCCGGAGACGGCCCAAGGGATTTTTGCCAACTTCAAGAACGTGATGGACTCGTCCCGGCTCAAGCTGCCATTCGGCATCGCCCAAGTCGGGAAGGCGTTCCGCAACGAGGTGAACCCGCGGAACTTCATCTTCCGCAGCCGCGAGTTCGAGCAGATGGAGATCGAGTTCTTTTGCCACCCGGCCGAGAGCCGCAAGTGGTATGAGTATTGGCGTGAGCTACGCAAGAACTGGTACAGCACGCTCGGGCTGAAAAGTGACAACCTCGTGCCCCGTGAGCAGGGGGCGGACGAGCTGGCCTTCTACAGCGTCGGCACGACGGACATCGAGTACCGCTTCCCGTTCAGTGAGGAGCCGCAAGAATTGGAAGGCGTTGCTCACCGCGGGTCGTTCGACCTGACCGCACATGCGAAGGCGAGCGGCCTCGGGGACAAGCTGAGCTACTTCGACCAGGACGCCTGGATGGCCGACGCCGCCACCCGCACCGGCGGCAACTCGTTCGAGCAGTGGGTGAAGGGCACCAGCCCGACGCCCGAACAGGTTGAGAAGTACAAGTTCGTGCCGCACGTCATCGAGCCGTCGGCCGGGGCCGATCGGTTCTTACTCGCCGTGCTGTGCGAGGCGTACACCGAGACGACGGTGCCGGACGCCAAGGGGGTGCCGCAGCCGCGGACATTCATGCGGTTCCACCCCCGGCTGGCCCCGGTCAAGTGTGCCGTCTTCCCGCTGGTCAACAAAGACGGGATGCCCGACAAGGCATTACGCCTTTACCGCGAGCTGAAGCCGGCGTTCAACACGGTGTTCGACGACAAGGGGGCGGTCGGCCGCCGCTACGCCCGGCAGGACGAGGCGGGCACACCGTTCTGCGTGACCATCGACACGCAAACACTCAGCGACGACACGGTGACGATCCGCGAGCGCGACACCCAGGAGCAGCGGCGGGTGCGGATGAGCCAGGTGAAGGCCGAGGTGTTGAAGGCGCTCGAACCGAGCTGTTAAACCCGATGACACCCGCCTGTGGCAACGGGCGGGTGCCGTCCGGCGGGCTACTTCCGCTTGTTTTCCAGCCAGAACATCTGTGCCTTGTCGCCCTTCTTCGTCTTGAACTCGGTCGGCTCCTTGCCGCCCGGCAGGGCGTAAATAATTACGACCGTGTCGCCGTCTTTTTTAATCAGACCGATTGTGGACATGTCTTCACCGTCCTTCGACTTCGGGTCTTCCTTCTGCGACCCGTCGGCCTTCTTCCGCTCGACCGTGGTCATCATGATCTTCCACGGCGTCTTGCTCGTGTCGAGCTTGTACTTGGCGACGTAGATTTCTTTCTTGTCCTTGTCGGTGCCCACGGTCTCGTCGTCGCGGAAGCGGATGGTCGCCCCCTTGATCCGCTCCAGCGGGATCGGCTGGCCGTCCCGCTCCCCTTTCACGATGGTGTATCCGCCCTTCAGCACCAGCTTGGCCATCTTCTCGTCGTCGGCCGTCGCCGACCCGCAGACGGCGGCCAGGCCCAGTACGGCCGCCACCCCGAACACCTTGCCGACCCGCGTCATGGCCCGTCTCCGTAAGTGGACGTGTGCCGCCAACGGGCAAATGCCCGTCGGCTGGAGGGGTCGGAGCAACACATGTGCCGCTTGACTTCCGCGAATCCTGATTAACACTTACTGAACTTGTGACCATCAGCGAGGTTTCCGACATGACACCCGACTTGGTGGCCGCCGTCGAGGAGCTACTCTGGGCGGCCGTCGCCCGGCTGCGGGAACACATCGTCGCCGCCGACACCCGCCGGTCGATGCGGGGCTGCGAGGCAGCGATCCGAGTCTACTGTGCCTAGGTCCGGCACGGGGTCGGGGGGATGGCGAGTCGGCTGCTGGCCGAGGGGTCAGACGAGTTTACTGCCGCCGGCCCGGAGCAGGTGGTCGATGAGGACGAGGGCGAGCATGGCCTCGCCCATCGGCACGAACCGGGGCAGCAGGCAGGGGTCGTGCCGGCCGCGGACGAGGATTTCGGTCGCTTCGCCGGCCCGGTTGACGGTCGCCTGCGGGCGGGGGATGCTGCTAGTCGGTTTGACGGCCGCCCGGCAGACGATGGGCATCCCACTACTGATGCCGCCGAGCATCCCGCCGTGCCGGTTGGTGTCGGTGACGAAACCCGGCCGGTAGAGGTCGTTGTTCTGGCTGCCCCGCAGCCGGGCGACGCCGAACCCGGCCCCGTACTCGAAGCCGGTGACGGCCGGCAGGCTCAGGACGGCCTTGCCGAGGTCGGCTTTCAGCTTGTCGAAGACGGGTTCGCCGAGGCCGGCCGGCACCCCGGTGGCCACCAGCTCGCACACCCCGCCGATGCTGTCCCGGTCCATCCGCACGGCGTCGATGAGGGAAATCATGGCCGCCGCCGCCGCCGGGTCGGGGCACCGCACCGGGGTCGCTTCCACCTGTTCCAGCGTCACCGCCGTGGGGTCGGGGATGCTGGCCCGCACGTCGCCGACTTGGGTGACGTACCCCAGCACGCGGACGCCGTGGCGGGCGAGCAGCTTCTTGGCCACCGCCCCGGCCGCCACCCGGCAGACGGTTTCCCGGGCGCTGGACCGGCCGCCGCCGCGGTAGTCGCGGAAGCCGAACTTGGCGTCGAACGTGTGGTCGGCGTGGCCCGGCCGGTACTTGTCCTGGATATCCCCGTAGTCGCCGGACCGCTGGTCGCCGTTGCGGAACAGCAGGCCGATGGGGGTGCCGTCGGTGCGGCCCTCGAACACGCCGCTCCAGAATTCCGGCGTGTCGGCCTCGTCCCGCTGGGTGGTCAGCTTCGACTGACCCGGCCGGCGGCGGGCGAGGTCGGGGAGCAGGTCTTCGACCGCCAGTTCCAGGCCGGCCGGGCAGCCGTCGATGATGCACAGGTAGCCGGGGCCGTGGCTGACGCCGGCCGTAGTGACTCGGAAGCGGGTGCCGAAGGTGTTGCCTGCCATGCCGCTGATTCTACCCGCCGGCGGCGAATCGGCTGGCCGTCGCGGGCCGGCCGGCCGACGGGTACACTGGTGGCGTCCCCCAGGTCACGGAGGGGTGCGGTCATGCGCACGGTCGCAGCGGTGGCGGGTCTGGTGCTGGTTGTCGCGGCGGGTGTGGCCCAGCCGCCGCCGGACACCAGCCGGTACGGGGTCAAGCGGCTGGAGAAGCAGTTCGACCAGTCGGCCCCGACGCCGGCCCTCCAGTCGGCAGTTACGCTCATTGCGGCGGATCGGTTGGACTACCTGGCGGCTCACGTGCTCGACCCGGCGTTCATCGACGCCCGGGTGGCCGACCGGGCGTTGCGGCTGGAAGGGGATGTCGAGCGGGAGTTCCGCCGGCTGCGGGACGTGCAGCGGCAAGACCCGTCGCTGCCCGGCAGTGCCCGGTTGCCGGACGAGCCGGCCCCGTTCACCCAGCGGGTGCGGGCCGAGGCCACCACCCGCGGCTTCCGGCAACTGGTCGGCGACATCCGCTCGACGCTGGCCGAGAACCCGGACCACCTGGCCGACCTGCGGCGGTTCCTGCGTGGCGGCCAAGTGCTGGAGGCCGGCGACGTGGCCAGCTTCAGCCTGAAGGATGCTAAGGACCGGACCGTGTCCCTCAAAAAGACGGCCGCCGGCTGGCACCTGGAAGACCGCCGGACGGACGCCCCCGAGAAGAAGTGAGCGGCATGATCGACCTCCGTAGCGACACCGTGACCAAGCCGACGCCGGCCATGCTGGCCGCCATGTTTGCCGCCCCGGTCGGCGACGACGTGTACGGCGAAGACCCGACCATCAACCGGCTGGAGGAGGTGGTCGCCGACCGGCTGGGCAAGGAGGCGGCGCTGTTCGTACCCAGCGGGTGCATGGGCAATCAGATCGCCGTCCGGCTGCACTGCCGGCCGGGCGAGGAACTGATCGCCGACGACCGGAGTCATGTCATCCTCTGGGAAGCCGGCGGGCCGGCCGCTCTCAGCGGGGTGACGGTCCGGCCGTACAGGACAGCAACCGGCATCCCGCAAGTGGACGAGTTGCCGGCCCCGCAGCCGGACGACCCGCACAGCCCGCCGACCCGCCTGTTCTGGCTGGAGAACACCCACAACCGCGGCGGCGGCCGCGTGGTACCGCTCGCCCAGGTTCACCGACTCGCGGCCTGGGCCGACCGGCATCGCCTGCCGATGCACCTCGACGGCGCCCGCATCTGGAACGCGGCGGTCGCGTCCGGCGAGTCCGTCCGCGACCTGTGCCGACCGTTCGTCACCGTGCAGACCTGTTTCAGCAAGGGCCTCGGCGCCCCGGTCGGGTCGGCACTGGCCGGGCCGAAGGACTTGATCGCCCGCGGCCGACGGGTGCGGAAGCTGTTCGGCGGGGCCATGCGGCAGGCCGGGTTCCTGGCCGCCGCCTGTCTGTACGCTCTGGAACACCACGTCGAGCGATTAGCCGAGGACCACGCCAACGCCCGGCTGTTGGCCGAGGCCGTGAGGGACACGCCGGGAATGACTTTGATACCTGAACATGTGGATAGTAACTTGGTCTGGGCCGAAGTCAACCCGGCGCTCGGCACGGCCAGGGAGGTGGCCGCCCGGCTGGCGACGGCCGGGGTGCGGGTGAGCGCCTTGGGCGAGCAAACCTTAAGAGCCGTGACCCACCTGGACGTGAGCCGGGCCGACTGCGAACGGGCGGCACACGCCATTCACCAAATGCTACACTGAAGCTATGTGTTACCTGCTCCCCCTTTTGCTCTGCGGCCCGGCTGTGGCCGCCGACCTCGACCCTGCCCTGGTCAGGGCGGCGTCCGCCCCGCTGGCGGCGGTGCAGTCGCACACCCTGCCGAACGGGCTGCGGGTGTACCTGCTGCCGGTGCCGTCGGCCCCGGTCGTCACCACGATGGTGGCCTACAAAGTCGGCGCCTGCGACGAGGCGAAGGACCAGACCGGCTTGTCGCACTACCTCGAACACCTGCTGTTCAAGGGCACGGACAAGCTCCAGCCGGGGGACGTGGACCGGCTCACCCAGATCAACGGCGGGCGGAACAACGCGTACACGTCCGAGGATATGACGGTCTACCACTTCGACTTCGCCGCCGACCGCTGGGCCGAGGCGCTGAAGATCGAGGCCGAGCGGATGCGGGGCACCCGGATCGATGACAAGCACGAGTTCCAGCAGGAGAAGGGGGCGGTCGTCGCCGAGTTGAAGAAGGGCGAGGACTCGCCGTGGGACTTAGAGTTCAAGGCCATCCTGCCGCTGCTGTACGGTTCGGCGGACCCGTACTCGCACCCGGTCATCGGCCAGGAGGCGCACGTCCGCGGGGCGACGGCCGAGGTCATCCGCCGGTACTACGACCTGTGGTATCACCCGAACAACGCCGCCCTCGTGATGGTCGGCGGGTTCGACCCGGCGGTGGTACTCAAGCAAATCACCGAGCTGTTCGGGCCGATCCCGATGGCCGAGTTGCCGGCTCGCCGGCCGGCCCCGCAGAGCGGCCCCCGCACCACCCAGGCCCGCGCCGAAATCCCCAGCCGGTTCGAGGTCGCCCGGCTGGTGGCCGGGTTCAACAGCGTGCCTGCCGGCCACCCGGACGAGGCCGCCTTCGACCTGCTGGACGACTTGCTCGCCGGCGGCAAAACCTCCCGGCTGTTTAAGCGGCTGGTCGAGAAGGACCGGGTCGCCTCCGGCGTGTCGGCCAACTCGAACGGCGGCCGCTACCCCGGCTGGTTCGGCGTGCAGGTCGAACTGCTCCAGGGCAAGGACCGGGCGGCGGCCGAGGGTCTGCTGTTCGAGGAAATCGAGCGGCTGGCGAAGGAGCCGGTGGCCGCCGCCGAGTTGGCCCGGGTCAAGCGGGCGGCCGTGGCCAAGACGGTGTTCGCCCGGGAGGACGTGCATTCGCTGTGCAACGAGTTGGCCCAGGCGGCGACCCTAACCAGCGTCGAGCGGTTGCAAGGCAACCTCAACCGGCTGCTGGCCGTGACGGCGGCCGACGTGCAGCGGGTGGCCGGCCAGTACCTGACCAAGTCGGCGGCGGCGGTGGTCTGGTCGGTGCCGGCCGGCGACAAGGGGGGCAAGTCGGCCGGCCCGCCGCCGGGATCGAATCGCCGGCAGTACCGTAACGCTGCCACCGCCCCGGCCGCCGGGGTGACGCTGACCGACGCCGTGCGGACGGTGTTTCCCAACGGGCTGACGCTGGTCGCCCTGCCGCTGCGGCGGCTGCCCATCGTCGCCGCCGAGGCGTACGTGTCCGGCGTGCGGCTCCGCGAGCCGGCGGACAAAAATGGTGTCGCCGCGTTGGTCGGTGAGCTGCTGGAAGAAGGCACCCCGACCCGCACGGCCGACCAAATTTCGACGGCCATCGAGGATACCGGCGGCAGCCTGAGCCTGGGCAGTGGAAGTGGGTCGCTCAAGGTTCTGACCCCCGACGCCGACCTCGGGCTGAGCCTGCTGCTCGACTGCCTGGCCAACCCGGCGATGCCGCAGGTGAACTTCGAGCGGAAGCGGGAGCAACTGCTGTCCGCCATCGCCGAGGCCGAGACGACGCCGCAGGTGCGTGCCCGGCAACTGTTCGCCGCCACGGTATACGGCGACCACCCCTTCGGCCGGCCGACCATTGGCAAGCGGGTGGTTGTGGAAAAGCTGACCCCTGCCGACTGCCATGCGTTCCACAAGGCCGCTTACGGCCCGGACCGAACGACACTAGTCGTGGTTGGCGACTTCGACCCGGCGGAACTCAAAGCGAAGGTGGAGAAGCTGACCGCCGGCTGGAAGCCGGCAAAAGGCGAGCCGCCGACGCCGGCCGCCCCGCCAGTGGCCACCGCCCCGAGCCTAAAAATCGTCTCGGACAAGTCGGCCGCCCAGACGCATGTGTTCATCGGCCACCTTGGGGTGAAGCGAGACGACCCGGACTACTACACCCTGCTGGTGATGGACAACGTGCTGGGCACCGGCCCCGGGTTCACCGACCGGCTGAGTAGCACCCTTCGTGACCGCCAGGGGCTGGCGTACACGGTGAACGCCCAGATTTCGGCGTCGGCCAGCGACCAGCCGGGGGCATTCACCGGGTACATCGGCACCTTCCCGGACAAGTTCCTGTGGGTAAAAGATGGCTTCCTGAAAGAGATCGGCCGCATCCGGGACGAGGTCGCCCCGGCCGCGGAGGTGGACGCGGCCAAAAAGTTCCTGCTCGGCAGCCTGCCGTTCCGGCTGGCCACGGCCGACGACATCGCCGGCCAACTGCTGGCCGCCGAGCGGTACAAGCTCGGGCTCGACTTCCTGGACACTTACCGGGCGAAGGTGGAGGCCGTCACCCCGGCGATGGTGCAGGCGGCGGCCCGTAAGCACCTCGACCCGAACAAGCTTGCCGTGGTGGCGGTCGGGCCGATCGGCCCGGACGGCAAGCCGCTCGGCCCGTGACGAACCGACTGGCGGTGGCCGGCGTAGAATCGGGTGTCCGGCAAACCGTGGGGGCGGCATGAATTCCGGCCTGAAGACCGCCCTCATCCTGCTGATGCTCGGCGGGGTGGTGTTTTTCGCCACCGTCATCGGGTCGTACACCGGCGGCTTCAAGCCGCCGGTACCCGACGACCCGGGTGGCGAGACGGCCGTCATCAGCGGCCCGCCGCTCGAGTTTTCCCTCACCGAGGTGACGTACAAGCCGGACTCGGACGATTTGCTGGTTCGTGCCTACCCTGGCTTCTTCGAGGTCAGCCCGGAACTCAACTACCAGTCGTTCTGGTTCAAGCAGCCGCACCCCAAGCCGGTGCGGGTGAGCGTCCGCGGGCGAAGTTGCACGGCCTGCACGTCCGCCCGCGTGGGCACCCTGCCGGCCGACCCGCTGGCCGACTACGTCAAGCAGGTGAAGGAGGGGAAGGTGCCGCCGCCGTTCGGGTCGGCCGAGGCCATCACCGCCAGCCTGCTGGCCGCCGGGGTGTCGGCGAACGGCCAGATCAAGTGGGAGGAGCTGGACTTCGACCACAAGGAGAAGGTGGTGACGCTGCCGGCCGCCAGTGCGGACCGGCCGCTGGTCGGGCTGGTGCAGATGATTTACAAAGTGACGGTCCAGGGGCCGAAGCGGCTCGACGCCGGCCTCGCGGCCGAGGTGCAGGACGGCCCCAGCGCCCCGTATCAACTGAGCGTGTCGTCGTTCGGGATGCCGGCCTTCCGGCTCATCCCGGCCGACGGCAAGATGTCGCTCGGCGACCTACCCGAGGGCATGGCCCCGCGGACGGTCGATGTGGTGTGCTGGTCGTCTACGCGCCGGCGGACCGGGCCGGGCAACACCCTACCGCCGCCGACGGCGGCCGTCATACCGCCGAGTCCGTTCTTCGAGATCGGCACCCCGGTGTCGGTGCCCGAGGCCGACCTGCCCCGCGTCGCCGCCGCCCTGGAGATGGACAAGGTCCAGCCACAAGTGCTGTCGGCCTACCTGGTGCCGGTGACTATCCACCGCACCCGCCCGGCGTCGGCCCCGCCGACCGCCCCGCCGGAGCCGGACATCGGTCCGTTCGAGCGGCAGGTGGCGTTCACCGTCCCCGGCGAGCAGTCCTCCCAGAGTGTCACCCTCAGCGGCACCGTCACCGGGCTGGTCAGTCTGCCGACCGACAAGGCGATCGACCTGAAGTCGTTCACCGGCCAGACCGGCTGCCCGGCCAAGAGCTTCGAGCTGGTGTCCGACCGGCCGGGCCTCAAGCTGGCGGTGGCGTCGGCCGAGTGCAAGCCGAAGTACGTGACGGTCAAGCTGAGCGACCCGGAGGACCGCAACGGCCGGCGGTACTGGACGCTGTCCGTGGCGGTGCCCCCCGGCGTGTGCCAGGAGATATTCCCGTCGGACAGCGTGGTGGTGCTGACCGCCGACACCGGCGACGGCCCGCCGCGGAAGATCAAAATGCCGCTCAAGGGCCAGGGGTACGCCCGCGGCCGGTAGCTGGCCTCGCAGCCGTGGCCGGCGGCGGGTATGGTGCCGGCGGGCAGAGGAGTACAAGCGATGAGCGGGAAGCTGCCGGGCCGACTGGCCGCCGGGCTGTTGGTGGTCGGCTGCGTCGGGGCGGCGGTCGGGTGCTACTGGCGGGTTGCCGCCCCCACCCCGACGACGCTCGCCGCGACCGACCCGCAACCGCCGGCCACACCGCCAGCAACGGACAAACTGTTCGCCACCTGGCCGGCTGATAAACCGCAACTCGCCGTCGTCCTCAGCGGCCAGACCTTCGGCTATCTGTCCCCGTGCGGCTGTAGCGCCCCCCAGAAGGGCGGGCTGGAACGGCGGGCCAACTTCCTCGACCAGCTCCGCGGTAAAGGCTGGGAGGTAATCGGCCTCGACCTCGGCGACCTGGCGGCCACCAAAGGCGTTCCCGAACAGAACCGGCTGAAGTTCCGCATCACCATGAAGGCGCTGGCCGGCATGGGCTACGCCGCCGTCGGGCTGGGCGAAGATGACTTCAAGGCCGGGCTGTTCGACCTGCTGGCCGAGTACCCGCTGAACAACCCGGGCAAGCCGCCGACCGTGTTGAACGCCGGGGTGGTCGGTGCCCCGCCGCCAAGCGGGCAGGAGGTGCCGCGTGTACAACTATTCCCCGGCGCAGCAGGTGGCCCGCCGTTGGTGGAAGACGTAGCTGTGGTCGCCCGGCAAGGGGCGCCGGCCGTCGGGGTGGTGGCAGTCCTTGGCTGGGAAGCTGGCGAGCGGGTGGCCAAACTCGACTCGCATTTCCAGTTTCTGAAAAACGTCCCGGTCATTGCCGCCTCGCTCAGCAAACTAGATGCCCACCCGGCCAAGCCACCACTGCGAGTACTGCTGTACAACGGCCCGCTCGATCAGGCGAAGGCGGCGGCGAAGCGGTTCCCCGCATTCCAACTGATCCTGTGCCAGTCGGACGACCCGGAGCCGCCGGACCAGCCAACCGCCGAGGGGCAGACCAAGATCGTTCAGGTCGGCCAGAAGGGCATGAGCGTCGGCGTGGTCGGGGTGTTCCCGGCGGCCGGCGGGTTCGACCTCCGTTACCAACGGGTGCCCGTCACCGAGGAGTACCTGACCCCGCCCGGTGAGGCGGCCGAGCGGAGTAGCAAGGTGCTGCAACTGATGCAGGAGTACGCCGACGGGGTGCAGAAGCTCGACTCGCTCAAGCTGCACCGGCAGAAGACAAAGCCGCACCCGGCCCAGGTGAAGGCGCCGGCCGCCGACCTGAAGTTCGTCGGCTCCGAGGCGTGCAAGATGTGCCACCCGGCCGAGTGGCAGCAGTACGCCCAAACCTCACACAGCCATGCTTACGACGCTCTTGTCACGGTGGCCAAGCGGCCGGGTGGCCGGCAGTTCGACGGCGAATGCATCGTCTGTCACACCGTCGGGTTCGAGAACCCGAACGGGTTCGAGAACGCCGAGGCCACCCCGCTGCTGAAGAACGTCGGCTGCGAGAGCTGCCACGGGCCGGGTAGTGGCCACTCCGCTCAGCCGGCGAACAAAGAGTTCCTGGCCCTGCAAAGCCCGTGGAAGACCGAGCCCGGCGACCGCCTGCCGGACCATGAGATGGTCAAGAAGCTGGCGGCCATGAAGCCGCTGGAACGCGGCCAGTTTGCCATGACGCCCGCCCAGAAGCGGGTTGAAGTGCTGATATCCAACATGTGCCAGAAGTGCCACGACCCGGAGAACGCCCCACAATTCGAGTTGTGGTCGCACCTGCCCAAAATCTGGCACAGCCGTTAGCCCGGTTAGCGGCAGTCCTGGCGGGTCCAGTAGCACCCGTAGTCGGCTGCCACGAACGGGCCGGTGTGGTGCGGGGCGTGGGCGGTGGCCAGGGCCAACGCCTCGGGCCGGTTGACGGCGTCTGCCAGGTCCACTTGGCCGGCCATCACAGCACTACCTACAACACGGTCGCCCGCGCGGGTGCGGAGGCAGAGTTCGGTCTTCATCGGTTACTCCGGATATCGGGCCAGCAGTGTATTGTAGACAATCTGTCGGGACGGCGGCGGGAGGCCCATCTCGTCCGACTGCTCACAGGCGGGAGTCGCGGGGGAAGGCGTCGAGCGAGCGGCCGGCGTGCCGCAGGAACAGGGCGAACAGCCCGCCGGACGCCGCGGTGGCCAGCACCAGACCGCCCAGCCATAGCCACCGCTCACCGCCCTGGTAGCCGAGCGGCACGATCAGGGTGGCAGTCGCCAGCCCCAGACTCAGGCAGGCGAACAGGAATATGAGCAGCACTTTCCAAACCGCCATGGTCATCTCCTCGGAGTGGCTGTCGGTCTAAACCGGGGCACGACTGCCGAGGGTGATCGGACCGCCCAGCCGCCCGCCGCCCCGCGGGGTGGGGTCGCCGGCGGTCCCCCGGGCCAACTGCTCGGCCTCGGTTTCGGTGCGGATGCCGGCCTGCACCAGGGTGTGCAAGCCCGGCCGGGCCGCTTCCAGCGCGTCCCATTCGACCGACTCGCACACGGCGTTGGTCCCGCCAGGGCGGCCTTTAACGGCCACCCGGTACACCACCCACGGTCCGACTACGAGCGATTTCATCGGTTCTCCCGCCGCCGACGCGGTGGCCGGCAACTTGTACATCGTCCACGACGCGGGCCGAAGGCCGGCGCACAATCGGCCAAGAATCCTAGAATCGCGTCTCCGCACCCACCACCGTGTTGGTGCCGAGGCCGGGCAGTCTCACGAGTACCGGCGGGCGAGCGGGGGGTCGGCCGTCACCCGGCCGTCCTCAGACACGGCGACAAAAAAGCTGTGAGCGATGCGAGAGGTGATGGCGTCCGCCCCGACCAGCACGTTCACCCGGTAGCGACCATCCCACAGCCGCCGCACGGCCAGATCGTACAGCCCGGGCGGGCGGCCCAGGCCTGCCAGCACGGCCGCACGGACGGTCGCCTCATGGGCAACGGGGTCGGTCGGCGGGGCGACGACTGGAGTCACAGGTCGGTCCGTGTCAGGTGAGGGGGTCGGCCGAGTCGAACCGCGTGCAGTGACGGTCCGCTCGCCGCCCGGGGCGACAACGATCAGAGACAAAGTCAATCGGCGAGGTGCCGACATGGCGGCAGGGGAAGTCCCGACACCCGACTGATGTCCGCCAGGTCCGGGGACGTGCGTCCGGGTCGGGAAGGCATCGCGAGTAACTCTTAACACGTCTATGATAGACTGTTGGGCCGGACGACGACCGTGAATTACCCAGAAACACTCGGGCCGGTTGCCGCCACGGCCGATCGGCAAATCGGATTCTTTCGATTCGACCATACCGATCGGGCGCGGTCGGGTATAATAACGATTCCTGGGCCGAGATTCGTCCCGGGCCGACCGCGACTGCTGCCCCTGTCCGACCGTCCTGGTCCCGCCGTCCGAGCCTCGCCTCCGACACCGGCCCCATGATCGTTGCCCGGAGCCGCCAACGGGTGGCCGGCTGTTTGCCCGCCCCTGAATCGCGCGTCCCCCCTGCCCCGGCCGTCGCCGGGTAAGGCTGTTCGTGGTTCCCGTGCGGCCGACCCGGCCGCGGAGAGTGACTCGTGAAGAAGCTGTACGTCGGCAACATTTCGTTCGAGACCACCCAGGACGACCTGACCCAAGCGTTCGGCCAGTGGGGCGAGGTGGCCAGCGCCCAGATCGTGACCGACCGGGAGACCGGGCGGAGCCGGGGATTCGCGTTCGTGGAGATGCGGACCGGCGGGGACGAGGCCATCCAGGGGGCCAACCTGTCCCAGCTTCAGGGCCGCACCCTGACCGTGAACGAGGCCAAGCCGCGCGAGAGCCGCGGCGGTGGGTCGGGCGGCGGCGGCGGGTACGGCGGAGGTGGCGGTTCGGGTGGCGGTGGTGGCCGGCGTGGCGGGTACTAACCGGCCTGCCGTCGAGTCGCGTCCCCGCAACCCGGAGGCTGCCGTGTCCGACCCGCTCAAACCGACCGACAAGGCATTACTGAGCCGGCTCCTCCGCAGCCCCGGCCCGTGGCGGGTGGCCGGGCTGCCGGCTGCTGACCAGCCGGGAGTCATCGACCTACTGGGCCGCGGGCTGGTCGAAGTTCGCCGCGGCGTATACGAACCGACCCCAGCCGGCCGGGCCGCCCTGATCGGTTGACGGTCGAACGATCTCCTCCGGGTGTCACTCATTTCCACACCGCGACCCCGCCGGCGCGGAGCGCCTGATTCGCCAGGTGGGCTGCGGCGGCACTGCCCACACCAGACTCGGCCGGCGAGCTCGGCGCCCGCCGCGACTTGATGCAGTCCAGCCAGTTTTGTAGGTGCAGTCGCTCGCCGTCCGGCTTGTCGTAGAAGTCTGCCGCCGGCGGGCCGGTGCCGACCACCTCCTGCTTCGCCTCCAACTTGCGACCCCGCTCCGGAATCAGTTCGTACCGGCCGCGGTCCACATACAGGGTGGCGTCGGTCCCGTGGAACTCGATGTGGGCGCCGCGGCGGGCGTTGGCGAACGTCCCCTCGAAGTGCATCTGTACCCCGCCGGGGTAGCTGAGCAGCGTCTGCACCGTGTCCGGCGTCTCCCACACGCCGCCCGCGGAAACAAAGTCGCCGACGCTCACCGCCTTCGTCGGGTGGTCGAGGCCCAGCACCCAGTGGGCCACGTCCACCCAGTGGACCATCAGGTCGGTGAAAATGCCGCCGCCGAAATCCCAGAACCACCGCCAGTTGCGGAAGCGGTACTCGTCGAACGGCTGCTCCCGCGATTCACCCAGGAATCGCTTCCAGTCCACCGACTGCGGGTCCACCCCAAGCGGGTTGCGCTTCACCCGGTTCTGGTTGCGGTTCCAGCTCATCCGCACCTTTAGCACCTGCCCGATGGCGCCGGCCTTCACCAACTCTCTCGCGGCGGCGATGTGCGGCATCGACCGCTGCTGGGTGCCCACCTGCACGATCCGCTTGTGCGTGGTCTGGGCGTCGATCACCGCCCGCCCTTCGCTCAGCTCGTGGGTGAGCGGCTTCTCCACGTACACGTCCTTGCCGGCCTCGCAGGCGGCGACGGTCAGCGGGACGTGCCAGTGGTCGGGGGTGGCGATGAGGACCGCCTGGATGTCTTTGCTGGCGAACACCGCCTCGTGCCGCTTCACCGCGTCGGCCGTTGGGCACAACGCCCGTGTCTCGTCCAGGGCCTTGTCCCACACGTCGCACAGCATGATGGCGTTGGCGGACGGCATGTCGTTGAGCGACTTCAGCAGGTGCCGGGCACGGCCGCCGCAGCCGATCACCCCCACGTTCACCACGTCGTTGGCCGGGTAGCCGGTGGCCACCGAGCCGGCGACGGCCGAGCCAACGGTCGAGACGAAGAAGCTGCGGCGGGTGAGAGACATCGGCCGACCTCTGGTTGCGTTCACTGAGTTGGGGCGATCCGCTCGGTCGTCCCCATCCGAGCCACGGTGTCGAACTGCATTTCCTTGACGATGCTCAAGTGGATGAGGACCGCCCCGACGAGAATCCGTCATGCGCCGGGGCCGGACGAGGCCAAGGCCGCCCGGCCTGCCCCTTGCTCGGCCGACAGCCGGATCGTCTCTTTCAGCCCGACCCACATGGCCACCATGCCCAGAAACGCGATGCTCAGGCCGATCGTCATGCCGAGCGTCACCTTCAGGATGCGTAAGGCGAACAGCCGTCCGGCTTCACTTGCAAGGTTTTTGGACATAATAATAACGACAGTTAACGATATAACACTGGCAATGCAGATGACAAAAAGCGAGAGCATGACCACCACGAACGGGTCTCGGTACAGGACCACGCTGCGACCGCTTAGGGCCGGGTTGAGTTCTGCGGCCGGGACCAGGCGCGACATGCTGCACCCGAGTGGTCAGGGTTCGATTCGGGGTCGCGGCTTGGCCCCGGCGTACCCGGACTTGTTGGGGATGATGTCCGGCTCTTCGCCGAAGGTGCGTGCCGAGATGACACTCAGCCCGCCGTCTTTCACCCGGCGGTCACTCGCCCAGGTGAGGAAGAAGTCGTCCACCACGGCGTCCCCCTGGACCACCCGCACCCGGTAGCGGAAGCGGTACTCGCCGAACGGCAACCCCATGCTGGCGTAGGGCAGGAACAGTTGGACGGTTCGCATGTCGGCGGCGGAAGCCGGGTTGAGGACGTGGGCCAGCACCCCGAGCGCGTGGAGCGTCCGCGACTCGTACCCGTACCCGTACTGCCGGCCCAGGGCCGACACCGACACTGCTTGCTCCGGCCCGTCCACCTCCACCCGACCGCCCGGCACCTTCACCTTGCTGGCGTACAGGTACACGCCGACCGACAGCGTCTCCTGCGGCTTCGGTTCGACGGAGATCAGGAAGGCGTCCCCCGGCCTGGTGCTGATGCGGTCGGTGCCCCCCTCCACCGGCCACCGCAGCGGGGCGTCAACCCGGTAGACGACGTAACACTCGGTGCCCAACCGCTGGAGCACCACGTCTGGACGGCGGCCGACGGCCACCGCCCAACAGAGGAATCCCATGACGGCCCCCCGGGTATTTGGCCGGAGAGCCGGCCGGGCTGTGATCGTGCCCGGCCCCGGGGGCGAAAGCAACAGAAATCGCCGGCGTCACTTCCGCGTTACGAAGAACGCCGCCCGCACCGGCGCCGGCATCCGGCTGGCCGGCCCCTTCACGCTCTTCCAGATGACCTCGTTGAACAGCAGGTCGTCGGCCGCGTCCTCCTTGCTCAGGTCGAACTCGGCGCTCCGCTTAGCCCCCCAGTTGCCGGCCAGGTTCTTCTCGCCCACCACCGGGCCGGCCGGGACGTGCGTGTACGGCGTCAGGTCGGGCGTGCCCTGGAAGCTGTTGAACATCGGCCGGGCGGCGGCGTCGAACTGGCTCATCGGCTTCAGCCCGAGGACGAGTTCCATCGTCCGCAGCAGGCTGGTGGTGCTGTACAGGTCGCTGTCCACGAACTTCCGCTTGGTGTACGGCGACACCACCAGGGCCACGACGCGGTGGGCGTCCACGTGGTCCGGGCCGTTCTGGGCGTCGTCCTCGATGACGAAAATGGCCGTGTCCGCCCAGAACTTCGACTTGGACACGGCCTCCACGATCAGGCCGAGGGCGTGGTCGTTGTCGGCCACCATCGCCCGCGGCGTCGGCTTGCCGACCCGCGTGCCAGCCGTGTGGTCGTTGCCGATTTTTAGAATCTGGAGCCGCGGCATCTCGCCATCGGCCTCGAACCGCTTCAGCTCGCTGATGAACCGTTCGGCCCGCTTCACGTCCCGGTAGTCCAGGTCGTACCCGCGATACTTCGGGTCGATGTGCCCGACCAGCGCCGGCACCGACGGCTTGCCGTCCTCGAAGGAGCCGTCCGGCCGCAGCTTGCCGTTCGTCACCCACTCGCCGTAGTTGCGGTACGACAGGCCCGCCTCCTTGGCCCGGTCCCACAGGTAGCCGCCGGCCGGCCGGGCGACCTGGTCGAAGGTGCCCTCGGCCGGGTAGCCGAAGGACTTCTTCGGGCTGCCGCGGTAGCTCAGCGGCCAGAGCTTTTCCACGAAGTCGGTGGCGTAGGCGCCCATGCTCCACTCGTGCCCGTCGGCCGACACCTCGCCGTCCACGTAGGTGTTGTCCAGCAGCACGAACTCCTCGGCCAGCTTGTGGTGGTTCGGGGTCACGCTCCGGGGGAACAGGCACAGCTCCTTCTCGCCGTTACCCTGCGGCAGGTCGCCGAACACCTGGTCGTAGGTGCGGTTCTCCTTGACGATGTACAGCACGTGCTTGATGGGTGACGGGTCGCCGAGCGTCCGCGGGATCGGGTTGCCGGCAGGCACGCCCGCGGTGCCCTGTACGGCGTCCCCCCTGAGCAGCGGCGAGCAGGCGAAGGCGGTCTTGGTGTGGGCGGCCATCGCTGCCGGCGTCGGCACCGGGATGACACTGACCGTCCCCTCGAACAGCCCGCCGATGTACCCCCGCAGGTCGCGGTCTGGCTTCTCCGGGTTCGACCCGGCCCGGTTGGCGTCCGACTGGAGGCCCTTGCCGTTGGCCACCAGCAGCGCCTTGCCCAGCGGGCAGTACCGCACGCTCGTCGGGTACCAGCCGGTCGGGATGAAGCCGAGCGGCTTGGCCTGCTTGCGGTCGGCCACGTTGAACGCGGCCAGGTTGTTGGCGTCGGCGTTGGCCACGAACAGCAGTTGGCCGTCGGGGGTCAGGGCCAGGCTGTTGGGCGTGTTGCCGGCCGGGGCCTGCGGGTATAGCGAGCAGGTGATGGTTTGCAGCCCGGTGCCGTCGGCCGGGTCGAGGACGCTCACCGCCGTGGAGTTGGCACACGCCACGTACAGGGCGGTGCCGTCCGGCGACAGCACCAGCTCGGTCGGGTGGGCGGCCGTCGGCCAGGTGGCCGTCACGGCGTTCGTGCCGAGATCGACCACCGCCACCGCCGATTTTGCCCACAGGCTGACGAACGCCCGCTTGCCGTCCGGCGACACGAGCACCGCGTAGGGGTAGCCGTTGTCCTTCACGGCCTCGATGCCGCGGTCGTCGTCGTTGGCCAGCACCTCGCCCTCCTTCTTGCGGCCGTCGTCCGGGCTGGGCGGCTCGCCCTTGCTCGGCTCGGCCGGCTTCGGCTTCGGCGGGGTCAGCGGGATCACCACCTTGTTGGCCGGGTTGTCCAGCGGGGTGCGGATCAGGGCGTTGGCCCACAGCCCGCAGGCGAACAGCTCCGAGCCGTGGAACGCCAGCCCGGCCGGCACCGTCCGCCGGCCGGCCGACACGTCCAGGGTGCGGGCGTTGTGCAGCAGCCCCTTGTCGAAGTCCCAGACGTGCAGGTGGTCGAACTCGCCGCCGCTAGCGTACACCTGCTTGCCGTCCGGCGAGAACGCCAGCCCGTAGAACCCCTGCGGGATGGTCAGCCGGCTGACCACCTTCGGCTGCTTCGGGTTCAGGTCGAGGATGGCTACTTCGTGCTGCTTGTACCCGCAGTGCAGCACCGCCGCGAACTGGCCGGTCGGGTGGACCTGGATGTTCACCGGCAGGTCGCCGACCGACACTTGCCGCCCGGCCGGCTTGAGCGCCCACTGGTTGGGCAGTTGCACGAATCCGTCCTGCCGCAGGCCGGGCAGCACTCGTTCACGGGGCGTCGGCTTGGGGTCGTCGGCGAGGGCCGGGCCGGCGAGCAACAGGGCCAAGAAAGCGGGGCGCATGAGCGGCCTCCGGGGTGGGCGGCTATTGTGCAGACCGGCCGGCCGACGGGCGTGAAGTTTCGGCGGGACTTGTCCGACTTCCCCCGGACCGGCGATAATGAGTAACATCCCGTCCGACCCCCACGAGGTGCCCGATGTCGGCCCGAATCGTCGCCCTGCTGCTCGCACTGGCCGCCGGGCCGGCCCTGGCCTGCCCGTTCTGCTCGTCCCAGGGGCAAACCCTGTCCGGCGAGGTGCAACAGGCCGACCTGATCGTGCTCGGCATACTCGGCAATGCCAGGCAAGACCCGGCCGACCCGACCCGCGGCACCACCGATCTGGTCATCAAAACGGTGGTCAAGCCGCACCCGTACCTGGCCGGTAAGACGGTCATCACCCTGCCCAAGTACCTGCCGGACGGCGCCAAGGGCGGCGGCACCGAGTTCCTGGTGTACGGGGCGGTGTTCACCAAGCCGGTGGAGGTGGCGCTGGCGGCCGTGGTCGGCGGGGCGGTGCTGGCCGACCCGGCGGCCACCGTATTCGACCCGTACCGCGGGGTGCCGGTGGCCGGCAACAGTCAACTGCCGCTGTACCTACAGGGGGCCATCGCCGTCCGCGAGAAGGACACGCCCACCCGGCTGCGGTACTTCTTCGACTACCTGGACCACCCGGACCCGGAGATCGCCGCCGACGCCCTGATGGAGTTCGGCAACACCGAGTACAAGGACGTGCGGGAACTGGCCAAAACCCTGCCGGCCGACAAGGTCATCAAGTGGCTGAAAGACCCCAACACGCCGCCCAGCCGGTACGGGCTGCTCGGGCTGTTCATCGGTCACAGCGGGACGAAGGCCGACGCCCCGGCCCTGCGGGCGCTGCTCGACGACCCGGTGCGGAGCAAGAGCAGCGGGCAGGACGGGCTGCTGGCCGCGTACATCCTGCTCGACCCGGCCACCGGCTGGGACTACCTGTTCGGCCTGCTGAGCGACCCGAAGCAGGAGTTCAGCGCCCACTACGCCGGCCTGCGGACGCTGCGGTTCTTCTACGAGTTCCGCCCGGACGTGCTGAAGCCGGACCAAATCCTCGCCGGCATGAAGGCGCTGGTGGCTCACAAGGAGCTGGCCGACCTGCCGATGGAAGACCTCCGCAAGTGGGGCCGGTGGGACCAGACCGACTACGTCCTCGGGTTCGCCAAAGTCGAGAGCCACGCGAAGGTGCCGATCATCAAGCGGGCCATCCTCAAGTTCGCCCTGGCCGCCCCGAAGGACAACGCCGCCGCAAAGGCCTACGTCGAACAGGTGCGGAAGGACGACCCCGAGCGGGTGAAGTACGTCGAGCAACTGCTGGCCGACGAGCCGCCGCCGGCCGCGAAGAAGTGACCCGCCCGAGCACGCCGCGCGAGCGGCGTCGGAGACTATTGCCGACGCCGCTCGCGCGGCGTGCTCGGACGATCTCGGAGGGAACCGATGGCCCGCGTCCTACTCGTCGTGCTGCTGGCGGCTGCCCCGGCGCCCGCCTGTACCTTCTGTGCCGGCGGGCTGCTCTCCCGGCAAACTCTCCGCGAGCGGGCCGATCAGGCCACATCGGTCGTGGTCGGCCAGCTCTCCAACCCCCGCTTCGACCCGGCGGCTGTCGCCGGCCGCACCGACTTCACCGCTACGCGCGTCGTCAAGGGCGGCCCCTTCCCGGCAAAGTTCACGGTCCCGCAATATCTGCCGGTGATCGGCGACACGCCGGCCGACTACCTGCTGTTCTGCGGCACCGCTGCCGACGGCACGCCGGAGGTGCTGCACGGCCAGCCGGCCACGCTGGCCCTGGTCGCCTACCTGGCCGCCTTGCCGTCGGCGAAAGCCGACGCGGTCGCCCGCCTGAAGCACTTCGCCGGCCCGCTCAGCTCCACCGAACCGGCGGTGGCCACGGACGCCTTCTTGGAGTTCGCCAAAGCCAGCGACGCCGAACTGGTGGCGGCGAGGGCCGTGCTGCCGACCGACACCATCCGCCGGCTGCTGCTCGACCCGGCCACGCCGACCGACCGGCACGGGGTGCTGGCCCTGCTGCTCGGGCTGTGCGGCACCAAGTCGGACGCCGCCTTGCTGGCCAGCCTGATCGACGGCAAACCGACCCCCGACCGCGTCCGCGAGAACATCGGCGGCTACCTGGCGGCGCTCGCCAACCTCGACCCGGACGCCGGCTGGAAGCGGGTGGCGGCGATCCTGGCCGACCCGGCCCGGCCGTTCGACCAGCGGCTGGCGGCCGTCGGGGTGGTGCGGTTCTTCCAGGCGAGCAAGCCGGCCGAGACGCGGCCGCGGGCCGTCGCCTGCTACCGCCCGCTGGTCGGCCAGGGGGACTTCGCCGACGTGGCCATCGACGACCTCCGCCGCTGGGGTTGGTGGGAGCTAACGCCGGACGTGCTGGCCGCGTTCGACCGGCCGACCCATGCCGCCCCGGTGGTCCGCCGGGGCATCGTGCGGTACGCCCTGTGCTGCCCGGACGACGCGGCCAAAGCGTTCGTCACGCGGGTGCGGGCGGCGGACCCGAAGCTGGTGGCCGGCGTCGAGGCGACGCTCAAGCTGTACGACATCAGCCCGAAGAAATGACCTGGAATAGCCCCTCGGCCACCTCGCCGTGTTCGCCGACGACGTTCAGCACCTCGGCCCGGTCGGCCGGCTTGCGGAACAGCATCGGCCCCCGCGGGTCGTCGTCCGGGTCGGTGGCCAGCGGGTGAAGGTACGCCCAGTCGGCCGTCCGCACGGCCGCCTCGCCGGGTAGCCGGCTGACCACCTGCTCGCGGATCGCCTCGACTTCGCCTCGCAGCAGCGGCCCGATGCCAACTCCGCCCGCCAGCCAGGCGGCCACGTCCTCGGGAGCGGTCAGACCGGCCACCCGCCGGCCGCCTTCGCCCTGGGGGGACCGCACGATCAGCGGCAGGTGAACCAGTTCCTCGTGCAAGTACGGCCGGAACCGCCCGACCACGTCGTGCTCGCCGAGCGGGAAGCCGTGGTCGGCCGTCAGCACCAGTGTCGCGTCCGGCAGGAGTTCCCGCAGCCGGCCGAACAGGTGCCCGAGGTCGGCGTCGAAGGTGGTGACGGCGGCGGCCAGGGTGCGGTGCAGCAGCTCCCAACTCGCCAAGTCGTCGCTGTCGAACCAGCCGGCCGGCGGGTCGGCCCACGGGCGGATCGGCTCGCCGTACTCCTCGTCGTCCTCCAACACGTCCTCGATGTATTCGGCAAACACCTCGGCCGGAACGTCCCACGGCGTGGTCAGTCGGTCGCACTCGACCCACAAGAGGCCGCCGGCGGCCGCGCGGACCGCGTCCGGCAGTACCCGCAACAGGGCGTCCAGCGGCGACTTGTCGGCCGGGTCGGGCCGGGCGTCGAACAATCGCCCCCAGCCGGCGTAGAACTCGAGTAGCGAGTCGTTGGCCGGGCGGGTGTGCCGGATCACCGCCGAGGGTTTCCCCGGCGGCGGGCGGAAGGCCAGCACCCCGGCCGGCTCGGGCCGGGTGGCGAAGTGGGCGTCGAACACCACCCCGCCGGCGGCCAGGGCGTCGAGTGCCGGGGTGGCCACCCGCTCGTTGCCGTAGGGGCCGAGGGCGGCCGTCGGGCAGCCTTTCAGGAATACGACGACCGTGGTCATGCCCCCCGATTGTAGCCGCCGGTCGTAAACTGTTCTCCCTCACACCGCCCCGAGGCCGCCGCGTGCTGGGTCCGATCTTCCTGCGGGAACTGGCTACCGTCCCGCGGCGGGCCGGCCACTACCCCAGCCGGCTGGCCCTGGTCGGGCTGCTCGCGGTGCTGGGTGTCACCGCCTGGCAGGCGACCGTCGGGTTCACCCGCGACGCCACGCTGGGCGAGACGGCCCGGTTCGGCCTGCTCCTGTTCCAGATCGCCGCCTACGTCCTGCTGGTGCTGCTCATCTTCTTCTCGGCCCTGTCGGCCGCCAGCGCGGTGGCCCAGGAGAAGGACCGGCGGACGTTCCTCCTGCTGCTCATCACCGAGATGCGGGACTCGGAAATCGTCGTCGGCAAACTGCTCGGCGCGCTGCTGCCGGTCGTCACTCTGCTGCTGGCCGGGCTGCCGGTGCTGGCCCTGCTGCTGCTGCTCGGCGGGGTGGACGAGTCGCAGGTGGCCGAGGCCGCCGCCGTCCTCGCCTCGACCGGCCTGGCGGCCGGCTCGGTCGGCGGTCTCGTGGCCCTGTGGCGGGACCGCACCTTCCAGGCCCTCGCCCTGTCGGTGCTGGCCATCGCCCTGTATTTGGCCGGCGTGCAGGCCGTCACCGCCGTCGGCCCCTGGTTGGTGGAAGCCGACTGGGCGACGGCGCAGGCGTGGCTGGACCCGTTCGCCGCCCTGCGGGCCGTCCTCGACCCGCCGCCGGACGGCTGGCCGGGGCTGCCGCCGGCCTACGGGTTCGCCCTGGTCATGCTCGGGCTGTCGGCGGCGCTGAACGCCGTCGGGCTGGTGTACCTCCGCAAGTGGAATCCGAGCGGCGAGCCGGTCATGCAGCGGGAGGGGCCGGGCGACGACCCCGAGGTCAACCTGTCGGCGGACGCGCTGAAGCAGTTCCGGGCGAAGGCCCACGCCGCCCCCGGCCGCCAGCGGCCGGTGACGGGCAACCCGATCCTGTGGCGGGAGACGCACACGCTGGCCTACGGCCGCCGGCCGCTGCTCGTCAAGCTGGCCTACGGCCTGGTCATGGCCCTGGTGCTGTACTTCGCGGTGGCCACGGTCCACGCCCCGGGCGGCCGGCCGCCGTTCGCCGCCGCCTACGGGTTGGTGCCGGCGGCCGTGCTGAGCCTGCTGCTCGTCGCCGCCCAGGCGGCCACCAGCATCACCAGCGAGCGGGACGGCGGGGCACTCGACATCCTGCTCGTCACCGACGTGTCGCCCTACGAGTTCGTGTTCGGCAAGCTGCTCGGGGTGGTGTGGAACACCAAGGAATACCTCGTCCCGCCGCTCCTGCTCGCGGGCTACTACGCCGTCGAGGGGTTGCTCACCCGCACCCCCGACGACCTGCTCGCCGGGGAGCGGCTGGCCGCCAACTTCGGCCCGCTGTTGGCCGTGTGCGGCACGCTAGCGGTCCTGTTCGGCTTCGTGCTGGTGCTCGGTCTGCACGTCTCGCTACGGCTGGTGAATAGCCGGCTGGCCATCGTCAATACGCTGGGCACGGTGTTCTTCCTGAGCGTCGGTACGCTCATCAGCATTCACTTGATCGTCATCAACCGGGGGTCGTTCGGCAGCCAGTGGCTGTCGTTCATCGCCTTCTTGGTTGTCGGCATCGGCGGGCTGGTATACGTGTTGAGTGCCGACCGGCCCAGCCCGGCTCTGACCCTCGGGGCGGTGCTGTGCCCGCTGGCCATGTTCTACGGCGTGACCAACATCCTGATCGCCAAGCCCGGCACCGACGAGTCGGCCGACCCGCTAGTGCCGTTCCTGGCCCTGGGGGTTGCGTTCGGGTTCGCCATCGCGGCCATGCTGGTGCCGCTGCTCAGCGAGTTCGACGTGGCCCTCGGCCGGACCACCGCCGCCAACGAGGAGTGACCGTGCCGGCTGCCCGGTTTGCCGGCCTCCTGCTGTTCGCGCTCGCCACCCACACCCACGCCCTGCACCAGTCGATGCAGTGTGACCTGAGCCTGTTCACCCGCTACGGTCAGGACTGGGCCGATGGGGCGGTGCCGTATGTGGACCGCTACGAACCGAAGACGCCGGTGGTGTTCTGGGCGTTCCGCGGCGTCGGCTGGCGGAACCCTCCGGTGGCCCTGTATCTGGCGACGGCCGGGCTGATCGCCCTCGCCGCCTCGCAACTGCGACGACCGGCGGCTGGGTTTCTGCTCGTCGGCTTCTCGGCGTCGCTGCCTTACGTCCACATGTACGGGGCGATTCTGATCCCGCTCCTGACCCTGGCCGTCGCCTGGGCCGGGCGGTGGCCGGGCGCCGCCGGGGCCGCGTTCGCCCTCGCCATCGGCATCTTCCCGCCGGCCGGACTGTGCGGGCTGGCCCTGCTGCCGGCTGCGACCTGGCGACCGGCCGGCCGGTTTCTGCTCGGGGCTAGTGTGGTTGCCGTGCTGCTGGCGACTCACGCGGCGGTCGGTGGGTATTGGGCCGGCTTCCTCGACGCGATGGAGGCGAACCGCCGGTACGCCGCCCTGAACCGCGTGACCGTTGCCGAACACGTCCGGCGGTGGTGGCAGGAAGTGCGGACCCTGGCCGTCGTGGCCCCACTGGTGCCGGCGAGTGTTGCCCTTGCCCTGTCCGTGCTAGTCGTGCGGCGGCGGCACCTGACCGCCGAGCATCGGACCTGGCTGTTGGTCGGCACGCTCTGGCTACTCACGACCCAAGCCGCGACCTTCGCCGGCGGCCGGCACTTCACGCACTACTACTTCCCGCTCGTCGGCCCGCTGGCCGTGCTGTCGGCCGGTGGCCTTGTCACGCTCTCAGGGCGTGCCCTCCGGCTGACGCTCGCCGCCTTCGTCGTCGCCACACTCGCCATCAACTGGTCCCACCATTTGCCCGATCTGCTCGCCGCCCGCCGGCTCGACCCGGCCCACGAGCGGACGCCGGTGGTCGTCGCCGCCGCCTACCTGAACGCCACCCTGCCGCCGGGCGAGCCGGTGCTGGTCGCCACCTGGGACCGCTGGGCCGAACTGTACTGGCGCGTGCGCCGGCCGTCGCCGAGCCGGCAGGTCGTCCCGTTCAACCTGGCGGAAACCCGCTCCGAACTGTTCGCCGAGTGGGCCGACGACGTGCTGGCCCACCCGCCCGATTGGATCGTCACCGACGACAGCACGTTCGGCCCCGGCGTGAGCGACGAGGTGCTGGCCCGCCGGGCCGGCGGGTTCGGCGGGCCGGCGCTGGTCGGCACGCCGGCGTTCGATCAGTTGCGGGCGTTCGTCCGCCGCGAGTACACTGTCCACGTCACCGCCGCCGACCTCGCCATCCTCCGCCGGAGCCGCCCGTGACGGCCACGCTACTCTGCCTCGCCCTCGCACAAACCGCCGCCCCGGCCTTCCCCGACGCCAGGCACGCTGGCGGCGAGTTGACGCACGTTCACGGGGTGGCGGTCGTCTCCGTGGCCGGCACCCCGCAGCAGATGGGCGAACAGTTCGGCGTGCTGGCCGTCAAGAACGCCCCGGCGCTCGACAAGCTGTTCGACGACTTCCTGCGGGACGCCGGCATCAAGAACAAGCAGCTCGCCCTGCTGGGGGCCATGCGGCTGAAGCCGGGCGTCCCGGCCGACCTGCGGACCGAGATCGAAGCGGCGGCGACGGCCGCCGGCCGGCCGGCCGAGTTCGGCTACTTCGCCAACACCATCTACGACCTGTCCACCGGCATGGGCTGCTCGACGGTGGTGGTCGAGCCAGGCCGCAGCACCACCGGCGGGCCGGTGTTCGGCCGCAACTTCGACTACCAGCCGACGACCGGCATCATGGACCACACGCTGCTTGCGGTGTTCAAGCCGACCGGCAAGCGAGCCTTTCTGACCGTCACCATGCCGCCGCTCGTGGGGTGCATCAGTGGGACGAACGACGCCGGGCTGTGCGTGACGCTCAACGAAGTCCACCGCCACCAGTCGAAGCGGCCGGCCAAGTTCAACGCGGCCGGCGTGCCGACGATGCTCCTCTTCCGTCAGGTGCTGGAGTCGTGCGGCAGCGTCGCCGAGGCGGCCGAGTTCCTGCGGACGGCCGACCGCATGACCACGGCCGTCATGACCGCTTGCGACCCGGGCGGCGGGGCAGTGTTCGAGATCACGGCCGAGGGGGTGGAGGTGCGGCGGGCGGAGAACGGCGTGTGCCTGGGCACCAACCACCTCCGCACCGACCCGCTGGCCAAGAGCGAGCCGTGCTGGCGGTACGACCACCTGAGCGGGTTACAGAGGCACGCCCTCAAGCTGGGCGTGGCCGACGTGCAGCGGGAACTGCACCGCGTCAACCAGGGCCGGCACACCCTCCAGAGCATAGTGTTCGAGCCGCGAGAGAAGAAGCTGCACCTGAAACTCGGCGACCTCAAGCAGCCGGCCACCGCCTTCGACGCCAAGACGTTCGACGTGGGCGAGTTGCTGAAGTAGGGCACGCATGGCGTGCCATCGGAGAGTGCCACCGACGGCACGCCATGCGTGCCCTACACCTGGAACACGCCAGTCTTGAACGGCCGTCCGTCGTCGTACCGGGTGGCGACGGCCAGTGCCTCTAGCAATGCCGCCCGTGTGTCCTCCGGCAGAACGATGGCGTCCACCCACAGCCGGGCGGCAGCGTAGCGGATGTCCGTCTGCTCGGCGTAGCTGGCCGTCACCTTATCGCGTAGCTCGGCCATCTCCGCGGCGTCCGGCTCCTGACCGGCCCGCTTGAGCGCCTGCACCTGGATGTCGAGCAGCGTACTGGCCGCCTGTGACCCGCCCATGACGGCGTACTGGGCGGTCGGCCAGGCGAGGACGAGCCGGGGGTCGAACGCCTTGCCACACAGGGCGTAGTTGCCGGCCCCGAACGACCCGCCGGTTATCAGCGTCAGCTTCGGAACGACACTGTTGCTAATGGCATTGACCAGTTTGGCCCCGGCCCGGATGATGCCGGCCTGCTCCGAGTCCCGGCCGACCATGAACCCGTTGACGTTCTGGACGAACAGGATCGGGATGCGGGTCTGGTTGCAGTCCATGACGAACCGGGCGGCCTTCTCGGCCGCGTCCGCGTAGATGACGCCGCCGAACTGGAGGGGGCCGTCGGCCGGCTTCACCCGCTGCCGCTGGTTGGCGACGACGCCCACGGGCCGACCGCCGAGCCGGCCGGTGCCGCACACCAGCGACTGGCCGTACTCGGCCTTGTACTCGTCGAACGGGGCGTCGTCCAGTAGCCGTTTCAGTAGGTCGCGGGTGTCATACTCTTGCGTGCCGACGAACGACGAGAGGTCGGGCGAATCCCCACCCGTTGCAACGGCTGGGCTTTGGGTGTCAGGCGCTAGGTTCTCAACCAGCCGCCGCAGCCGCGTCAGACAGCTCGCGTCGTTCACCTCGCGGTAGTCGATGGTTCCGCTCACCGCGGCGTGCATCCTGGCCCCGCCGAGTGCCTCGTGGTCCACCGTCTGGCCGATGGCCGCCTTCACTAGTGCCGGCCCGGCCAGGTAGAGGCCGCTGCCTTCGGTCATGAGCAGCTTGTCGCACAGCACCGGCAGGTAGCCGCCGCCGGCCACGCAGTTGCCCATGATGGCCGCGAACTGTGGGATGCCGGAGGCCGATATGACGGCGTTGTTCCGGAAGATGCGGCCGAAGTCGTCCTCGTCCGGGAACACCTCGTCTTGCAGCGGCAGGAACACCCCGGCCGAGTCCACCAGGTACACCAGCGGCAAGCGGTTCTCGGTGGCGATGCGTTGTGCCCGCAGCACCTTCTTGCAGGTGATCGGGAAGAACGCCCCGGCCTTCACGGTGGCGTCGTTGGCCACCACCATGACCCGCCGGCCGCCGACCTGCCCGACGCCCGTGACAACACCGCCGGACGGGGCGCCGCCCCACTCGGCGTACATGTTCCAGCCGGCCCACAGCATCAGCTCGAAGAAGCTGCCGGGGTCGCACAGTTTGTCGATGCGTTCGCGGGCGGTCAGCCGGCCCTTGTCGTGCTGGCGGTCGATGGCCTTCTGGCCACCGCCGAGGCGGATGCGGGCTTCGTCGGCGGAAAGGTCGGCGGGCATACAGACGTTGTATCCCTCAGTTCGCCAATAGCGGCTCAGTCGCCGCCGGTAGCAAGCGGAGGGAGCGGCATCAGGAAGCCGGCCGGAAAGGTGTGCAGATCGCCCAGCGAAGCTAGCCCGAGGAGTGGTGCGAACATCCGGCTCCGCCGGTTATGCAGTGCTACCCCGCCCGGCGAATCCGGGTCAGCGAGCACGTAGGCGTTCGTCAGACCTCTGGCCCGGGCGTGTGCGCGGCCAGCCCAAACAAGTCGGGCGAAAAGTCCGACGTAAAGCAGGATCGTAAAAAGTATAACAGTGAGAGTCACAAATATGGCACGCTTCATGTTCATCCTCGCTGTGACGGCGTGACTCCTCAACGGTCCCTCAACATCTCCCGCGCGGCGTTGCGGCCGGCCGCGCCCATGACACCACCGCCCGGATGCGCCGCCGCCCCGCACAGGTACAGCCCCTTCACCGGGGTGCGGTAGTTGGCGTACCCGGCCGCCGGCCGCAGGCTGAACATGCTGCTCAGCGACATACTCCCCTGCATGATGTTGCCGCCGGTGATGCCCCACAGCCGCTCCATGTCCGGCGGCGGGATCACCTGCCGGCCGAGCACACTCCCTTTGAAGTTCGGGGCGTACTCGGTCATCAGGTCGACACAGCGGTCTGCGAACCTGTCCTTTTCGCTCGCCCAGTCTCCGTCCTTTAGCGTGTACGGGGCGTACTGCACGAACATGCTCAGCAGGTGCCGGCCGGGCGGGGCGAGCGAGTCGTCGAGGGCCGTCGCCATCGTGCATTCGAGCATCGGCACCTTCGCCGGGTGGCCGTACTTGGCGTCGTCGTAGGCCCGCTCGATGGTGTCCAGGTCCGGGCAGATGTGCATCGTCCCGTGGTGCTGCGGCCCGACGCCGCCGTTCGGCATGCACTGGAACTGCGGCGGCTCGCTCAAGAGGTAGTTGATTTTCACCGTCGCCGACGAGTAGTCGATCCGCTTCACCGCCGCCACGAAGTCCGGCGGCAGTTCCTTCTGGTCGGTCAGCTTCAGGAACGTCACGTTGGCGTCGGCGCAGCTCGCCACCTTCGGGGCGTGGAACTCGGTACCGTCCGCGAGCGCCACCCCGTACGCCTTGCCTTCGCGGACCAGGATGCGGCCGACCGGGGCGTTGCAGCGAATCACCGCCCCCTTCTCCGTCGCCGCCGCGGCGATGGCGTCACTCAGCCGGCCCATGCCGCCCTTGACGTACCCCCAGACGCCCTTCGCCCCGTCGCACTCGCCCATGACGTGGTGGAACAGCACGTATGCCGTTCCCGGCGTGGACGGCGACAAGAACGCCCCGATGACGGCGTCGGTGGCGATGGTCGCCTTCAGCCCCTCGCTCTCGAACCAGCGGTCGAGGATCGGCCGGGCCGCGCCGGTCAAAATCTCGATGGCCTCGCTGCCGACGGTGCGGCCGAGCTTGCGGAACTTCAGCCCCATCTGGCCGAGCCGCCACAGGTCGCCGACGCCGCCCCACGGGTCCGGCGGCGTCTCGTCCAGCAGCGGCTCCAGGAACGTCGCGACATGTTCGAGCATCGCCTCGTACTTCGGGTACGCCTCGGCGTCCTTGGTGCTGAACTTGGCGATCTCCTTCTGGGTGGCGGCCCGGTCCGGCCCCATCGTCAGGTGTCGGCCGTCGGGGAATGGGGTGAAGCTGGACGGGCTGCGCGGCAGCATCTGGAAGCCGTGCCGCTTCAGTTCCAAGTCGCGGATGATCTCCGGGCGGAGCAGGCTGTTCACATACGCGGCGGTGGACACCCGGCAGCCGGGGAACACCTCCTCCGTGATACAGCAGCCGCCGACCAGCTCGCGGCGTTCCAGCACCAGCACCTTGCGGCCGGCTTTCGCCAGGTAGGCGGCGGTGACGAGGCCATTGTGCCCGGCCCCGATCACGATGGCGTCGTACTGTTCTGGCATGACCCATCCCCAGACATCTGGTCAAGGTACGGCCGCCGCAGCTCAGCCGCCACCGATCTGCTCGACCGCGATCTGGGCGTACCGCCGCACCAGCGGGCTGGGGTCGGTAGCAAGCACCCGCCGCACCGCCGGCAGGGCGTCGGCCGCTGCCGGGCCGTTCTTCGACAGCCCTAGCACGGCCGCCGCCCGCACCCCGGCGTCCGGATCGGCCAGCGCCGCGGCGAGGGCCGGCAAGGCTGCCGGGTCGGTCGGGCCGACGTTGCCCAGCACGTCGGCCGCGTGCCTGCGGGCCTTCGGGCTGGTACTGCGGAGTTCACCCAGCCAGTGGGCCACCGGCTGGCCGGAGAAGAACTTGGCCGTCGGCACGGTCAGGGCGTTGCCACAGCCGGCGGCCAGCACGGCCAGCAGGATGGTTCGCCACACGGGTCAGCTCTCCAGGGCGGCGGTGGAGTCGCCGTCGGCCCGGGTGCCGAGCGCCCAGAAGGCTTTCCGGTCCTCCGTCGGCGGCGACCCCTTCACCCCGCTGACGTTCCGTAGGAACCGCACCGACCCGTCCCCGAGCAGGTGGTTGGCCCCGCCGGGGTGGAAGCTCGACGGGTCGTCCGTGCCGCCGTCGTCCGACTGGTCGTTGGTCGCATTGATCCAGTTACTGTGTATCAGACCGAACAAGTCGGGGTCGTAGTCCATGTTCGGGTTGAGGGGGTACACCGGGTTGTTGGCCCCGAGCCGCATCCGGGCTTGGGGGATAGCCCCGGCCCAGGTGCCCTGGGTGATGCCGCACGCCCGCTCGGCCACCAGGGCCGTGTGGCTGGTGCCATCCGTCAGGTCGGTCAGCCGGGTCTTGCTGTTGCGGTAGAACACG
>JAYVUZ010000059.1:0-11560 GCA_043787415.1 Fimbriiglobus sp.
GTCTGCGGGCCGCCGTCGAACGGCCCGCAGACGACGGCACAATACCAGCCGCAGAGGAACGCGGAGTTGGTATTCGCCCGAACCTCGCTGACCGGGGCCGCCAGTGCGGCCAACGCGGCCAGCGTCACCGCCAGCCCACCGAACATCCGCCCGACCACCCTCGAACCGATGCCATGATAGCCCTCCGAAACAGGTGACAGGGACCGGCCGGGCGAGACTACTCGCCCGGTTGCTTGACCCGGCTGCTCAAGGTGAGCCGGATGACTCGTTGGAGATCACAGTCGGTCCACAACTCGACCCGGCGGGTGAACTGTCCGGAGTTGACCGACTGGGGCACTTTCAAAGCAATTACCACCGGCGCCGACCCACCAGTTGGAATGGTCAACGGCAGGCTTGCCGATGTCGTGCAAGAGCAGTCCGACGTGCCGCCGACCACCCGCACCGGCTGTGCGGTCAAGTTGCTCACTCGCAACTCGACCTCGCGGCGGTCGCCGGCTATGGTGTCCCCGAACTCCAAAACGTTCGGCTCGGCCAGAAAGTATTCGCCACGTAATTGTGACGTGGCGGCGGCCACCGAACCATAAACGACAACGCCCATCCCAGCAATTATGCCAAGCAGTACGGTGGCCAAGCCACAGATGACCAGTATGTTGGGCAGTAAGCCGGTCGGTTCGTAAGCCCGTGGTCGGCCACAAATCAAGAGTGTAAGGGCAGTGACATCCAGTCCAAACGCCCACCACGGGCTGGCCTCGATCGCCCCGAAGCACCCGCAACTGGCCACCCCCTGCCAGCCGAGGTAGCTGCTCACCCCGGCGAAGCCGACGAACGTGAGTACGGCCGCCAACCATGCCCCGCGGCGGGCCGCCCCGCTCAGCAGCCACAGCCCGAGGGCGATCTCCCACTCAGCGGCGGCCACTTGCACCCACGGGGCAGCGAGCCAACCGACTGGCGGTACCGCCGAAACGTCCCGGCCAGCCAACTTCATCCCGGCGGCAAGAAGTAACAGCACCCCGACCAGCACCGCTACCGAACGGCTCAGCCACGCAAGACGGGGGGGGGGCGATTCCCGGCGATCAGTCGCTGCTAGGTCGGCGGACATGGCTGCTGACCTCGGTGGTCTGGTCAGCAAGCTACCGAACGCACGAACGCTAGCAAGTGCCTTTCTGGAAAAATTACACCCTGCTCCCCCCGCATCGCTTCCCGGCATTCGCCCCCCGCTGCTGGCGTGCGGTAACCACCCGCCGGCCCTAACCGTTTCCGCGCCGCCTGGCCCGCCGCCACATGAACCCGGCATGAGCCTTTGCCTCGCCGCTTGCGTTCCGCCGCCGGCCGCATTACACTCGCACCAACTCGCACTCCCCGCGACGGCTCGCACCACCCTCCCCTCTCCCGGAGGTGCCGGTCATGGCTCGCGTCCAAGCTCTCCTTGAGTCCCTCGGGGCCTCGCTCGCCACCCACGGCCGCAAGGCCCTGGCCGGCGACGCCCCCCTCGGCGACTGCCTCACCGAGGTGGCCAAGGCGGCCCTCGACCTGGCCCACAAACAACTGGCCAACGACGACCTGCGGGTCGGCCTCGGCGAACTCGTCGACTGCTCGGCCGCCGACTACGCCGACCGCCTCGACCGCCTGGCCGGCGGCCTGCAACAGACCCACGGCGGGTTCGACTCGGCCGCCCTCGTCGAGTACCTGCTGTGCTGGCCGACGACCATCCGCAGCGTCCTCCGCCGGCCCAGCGACCCGGACGGCCACACCGCCCCGGACGCCCTCGAATTCCGCAAGCCGGACGACTTCCTGCTGTTCCTGCCGCCCCGCCTGCCGCGGTTCCGCCCGCACGACAAACCGCCCCGGCTGGACGACTGGCACCTGGCCGCCTTCCGCGGCATGGGCGAGTGCTCGGAGGTGTGGGAGGGCACCAGCCGGGAGCACGCGGCCACCTCCCCGGCGGCCCTCAAGTTCGTCACCGACCGGGCCGCCGCCGACGCCCTGCACAGCCAGCAGAGCCTGCTGCGGGAGGTGTTCGAGCTGAACGACGTGGGCGGGGTGGTGCCGCTGCGGAACGTCTACCTGGACAGCGACCCGCCGTGCCTGGACTACGCCTTCGTGTACGGGTACGACCTGACCGCCCTCATCAACGACTGGCGGTGGCGGTACACCACGCCGAAGCCGGACGCCGCCCTCAAGCTGGTGCGGCGGCTGGCCGAGATCGTCGGCCACGCCCACGCCCGGGGGGTGGTCCACCGCGACCTCAAGCCGAGCAACATCCTGGTCCACCCGACCGAGGCCGGGCGGTTCACCCTGTGGGTCGGCGACTGGGGCTGGGGCCAGGTGCAGGCGGCCCGGAGCGTGGACATGGGCCGTGGCGGCACCCCCCGCCCCGAGCAGCACCGGCTGGCCCTGCGGGGGGCGTACACGCCGCTGTACGCCTGCCCGCAGATCGTGCGGAAGGAGCCGCCGGCGTTCACCGACGACGTCCACGCCCTCGGGGTGGTGTGGTTCCAACTGCTCAAGCGGGACCCGCACGCCACCGCCCCCGTGGGCACCGACTGGGCCGACGAGTTCCGCCCGCACGGGCTGACCGACTCGCAGGCGCGGCTGCTGGCCAGTTGCGTGGCCACCCGGCCGGAGAAGCGGCCGAAGACGGCCGAGGAACTCGCCCACCAGTTGCACAACGTGGCCACGGCCGTGGCCAGTGGCCCGGGGTCGGGGCGGTACGCGGCGGTCGGGTCCGGGTCGAGCAGCACCCTCACCCCGCTGAGCAGCACCCCGGCCTACCAGTCCAGCGGGCCGGCGTCGGCGTCGCTGCTGCAAGCCGGCGGCACGGTGAAGATCGGCCGCGGCCTCGGGGTGGCCAACAAGGAGACGGAGATCGCCGCCGGCCTGACGCTCACCGGCCGGGAGGAGCGGACGGTCGGCCACAACGCGGGGGCCACCGGCTGGGGCGGCTTGCCCCGCATGGTGACGAACAGCATCGGCATGGTGTTCGTGCTGTGCCCGCCGGGCGAGTTCTGCATGGGGTCGGAGGAGTCGGAAGCCGGCCGGCGGGAGCACGAGGGGCCGACCCACCCGGTGCGGCTGACCCGGCCGTTCTACCTGGCGGCGACGCCGGTCACGCAGGCCCAGTTCGAGAAGGTGATCGGCAAGAACCCGAGCCACTTCCGCAGCTTCCCGGACCAGCCGGTGGAGACCATCGGCTGGCAGGGGGCCGAGCGGTTCGCGCTGAAGGTGGGGGAGATTCCCGGCGAGCAGATCCACGGCCGCAAGTACCGGCTGCCGACCGAGGCCGAGTGGGAGTACGCCTGCCGGGCGGGGACCAACGGGGCGTACTGCTACGGCGACCGGATGAACGCCGCCCAGGGGCACTTCAGCGGGGCCAAGGGGCAGTTCGTCGGCAAGACGTGCCCGGTGGGCACGCACATGGCCAACCCGTGGGGCCTCTATGACATGCACGGCAACGTGCAGGAGTGGTGCGGCGACTGGTACGACGAGTACTACTACCAGGACGCGGTGACGGACGACCCGGCGGGTCCGCAGTACGGCAGCCTGCGGGTGGTGCGGGGCGGGTGCTACGCCATGCCGGTGAGCGACAGCCGCAGCGCCGCCCGGCGGGGCCAGGCGCCGGACGCCCCGACGGACACGGTCGGCTTCCGGCTGGTGCTGGCGGTGGGCGGGGCGGGCTAGCCGGCGGGTGCCGGCCCGACGGCCGCGCGGATGTCGGCGGCCAGTTCGGCCACCGTCCGCCCGGCGAACGCGGCAACCCGGTCGGCGGTGTAGTCGCCCGACCCGGCCGAGAACTGGGCGACGAACCGGGCGGTGTCGGCCGGGCCGAGTTCACGGGCCAGTAGGCTGATCGCCCGGCGGGTGACTTCGGCCAGCGGCAGCGGCGGGTCGGCGGTCATAAGCCCAACTCCGTAGTCAGTTCGACCGGCGAGACGACCCGAAGCGGGAGGTCGGCCAGCACCCGTCCTCGCCGGAGCAACTGGTCGTCGCAGGTGCAGAGGTAGTCCGCCCCGACCGCCTCGGCCGACGCCAGGTGCAACGCGTCGAGCGGCCGCAGCCCGGCGACCGCCAGCTCGTCGGCCCGCCGCTCGACGGTCGGGGTGAGCGGCTGATGCGCGACCGCCCCCGCCAGTGCCGCTTCGGCGTGAGACCGGCGGACCGGGTGCGGGTTGCGACCGGCCTCGTACGCCAGCGCGTCGGACGAGGCAAGCCCCGCCCCACCGGCCCGGCAGTGGTCGAGCAGCCCGAGCACCGCCGCCGTCTCGACCCGCACCCGCACCTGCGACTGGTCGTCGTGCGGCCGCTGGAGGGCACACAAGTCGAGGTAGAGCAACACCAGCCCAGTGTACCGCCCGGCAGGTTTCGTCACAACGGCCGGCGGCCAGGCGGTGAAGGCGGTGTGGCTCATGGCAGATCGCTGTGGGCCTCGCAGGCTCAGCACCACCCTACAACCAACCCACCGTCGGCGCCGTCAGCGCCTCCTTCGACCCCAGCCCGTTCACCCACCACACCCGGCCGTCGCGCTCACTGCATCGCACCTGCGGGCGGTGGTCCGGCGGCACCGGCCGGCCCGCCGCCCGGTGACACGCCACTGTCACCGGCAGTCGCAAGAACTCGCCGACCCGCGCCAGCAGGTCGGCCCGGCCGGCGGCCGTCGGCACCGCGGCCGGCACCCCGCGGGCATACGTCGCCCCGACCCGGAACAGTTCCCCACCCGCCGGCGCCAGCCAGACGCCGCGATGCACCGTGCGGCTTTCGACCAGCCCCGGCACGCGGACGGTCAGCACCTCGCCGGCGTCCGGCCGCAACGGCACGTCCGGGAACCACGGGTTGCCCACCCCCGCCGCCCCCTGGCAAAACACCACCCGCCCGGCCACCAGCCCGAGCGTCGGCAGTCGCACCCCGGCGGCGGTCGGTTCCAACGCTCGCGGGTCGAGGTCGGCGACGCGGTACGCCCCGAGCCGTCGGAAGTGCCGGCGGCTGGCCAGCAGGTACGGCTCGGCCCGCAGCCGGGCGGCGGCCGGCATGGCGAACCCGCCCAGCGGCGCCGCCATTCCCTCGGGCAAGCTCAGCTCGTCGGCCGGGTGGCGGTCCCGCTCGGCGGCGGCGGCGAACAGCCGCACCGCCCCGGCCCGCTCCACCAGCGTCTCGCCGACTTCCGTTTCCACCCGGCGGTAGAAGGCGTCGGCCGTCGCCCACAGGCCGGCGAAGTCCGGCGTCGGGGCCAGCCGCTTGCCGGTGACCGGGGTGATGAGGCCGGCCGCCACCCGGGAGGCGGTGTCGGCCGGCTCGCGGTCCAGCACCACGACCGACCGCCCGGCCCAGAGCAGCCGCCAGGCCACGGCCGTGCCGGCGAACCCCTGCCCGACCACCACCACATCGACGGCGTCCACGCACACACAATATTCCCGCGACCGCCGCCGCACCAGCGGCTACATTCACCACGAACTATGACCGACCACTCCCAGATTCAGGCGGCGGTGGCCGAGTGGTCCGCCGCCCGGGACCGCGACCCCACCGACTTCCTGCCGGACCGCCCGGACCTGCACGCCGACCTGCTCGACGGCATCGTGCAGCTCCTGGACGCCGAGGCGGCCGGCACCCCCGCGCCAGCCGAGCCGGACGACCCGCTCCCGGCCGCCGAGCCGGACGACCTGCTGGAGTTGCTCGACCCGCCGACCCACCCCGGCGACATCGGCCGCGTGGCCGGCTACCGGGTGTCGGCCGTCCTGGGCCACGGCGGCATGGGGGCGGTGTTCGCCGCCACCGACGCCGCCGGCACCCCGCTGGCCGTCAAGCTCGTCCGGTCCGGCCGCCGGGCGGCCGGCGCGGTGAGCCGGTTCCGCCGGGAGGCCGACGCCCTGCGGGCGGTCAACCACCCCGGCGTGGTGCCGGCGGTGGCGGTGGCCGAACACCGCGGCCGGCCGGTGCTGGTCATGCCCCGGCTGGTCGGCGACACCCTCGACGCCCGACTGCGGCAACCACCGCCGCTCACCCCGGGGGAACTCGTCCGGCTGGCCGGCGAGCTGGCCGACGCCCTGTCCGCCGTCCACGCCGCCGGGTACGTCCACCGCGACCTGAAGCCGTCGAACGTCTGGCTGGAACCCGGCCGGCCGACGCGGCTGATCGACTTCGGGCTGGCCAAGCTGGCCGAGGGCGACCCCCGGCTGACCGCCCCCGGCCACTTCGTCGGCACCCCGTCGTTCATGGCCCCGGAGCAGGCCCACGGCCACGACGTGGACCACCGGGCCGACCTGTTCGGCCTCGGCTGCGTGCTGTACCGGGCGGCCGCCGGCCGGCCGGCGTTCGCCGGCAAGACGCTGGTGCAAGTGCTGACCAGCGTGCAGACCGACCACCCGCCGGCCCCGGCGGCCGTCCGCCCGGACCTGCCGGCCGGGCTGAGCGCGCTCATCCTGCACCTGCTGGCGAAGGCCCCGGCCGACCGCCCGGCGTCCGCGGGTGACGTGGTGCGACGGGTCCACGCGGTGGCGTTCGAGCTGCTCGGCCCGCCGCCGCCCGCCGCCCCGTCGGTCGCACGGCCGGCGGTCGTAGCCCGGCCGCCGCGGTCGCTGGACGGGCTGATCGCCCGGCTGTGGGTGACGCCGGCCGGGGCCGGGCAGGCGGTGGCCGAGGCGGTGCTGGCGGTGCCGGGCGAGCCGGCCCTGTACGTGTTCGCCGCCGACGGCCTGTGCCGGCAGGTGTACCCCGCCGACGACGGCACGCCGACCGGCCGGCGGCTGTCGGTGCGGGCGACGGTGGGCGGGCTGCCGCCGGGGTCGAACGCGGTGGCGGCGGTGGTCGGGCCGGCCCCGCTGCCGGTGGCCCGGGGCGGCTGGTCGCGGCGGCTGCTGGGGGGCGAGCCGCCGTGGCGGCCGCGGCCGGACCCGACGCGGGGGGTGTGGACGCACCACGCCGGGCGCACCGAGGGGGACGGCCCCGGCGACCCGCCGGCCGGGCTGGCGGCGCTGGCGATGTGGCTGGCCGGCCGGCCGGGGGTCGCCGACGTGGCGGTGGTCGGGTTCACCGTCTGACCGGGGGCGACCGGACCATGTGCCGGTCAACTCGATTTCCGTTGACAGCCGGTCGGGAGTCAACGTAGTCTGCCATCCGTCAAGTCGTCACGACCCTGCCCACTCGTGTGACCGCCATGACCACCACCCCCCCGTCTAACCGGCCCGGCCGCCCGGCTGCGTGTTGAGTTGCTGGAAGACCGCTCCCCGGCCAGCAGCCTGATCGACGCGGCCGTGTTCGGCCTGCTGCCCGGCGCCCCGGCGGCGTGGCCCGCCGCCGGTCCGGCCACGCCGCCGTCGGTTGCCGCACCGGCCGCCAGGGCGGAGGACGCGCTGACTCGGCGGGCGGACGCGGACGGGACCGACGCAGCGGATTGCCGGACGGCCGAGCCGGCTCCCGGGGCTGTGGCGATCGATCGCGCGGCGGTGGACCTGGACGAGCCGGCCGGCGTCGCACCGCCCGCGCCGACCTGGCCGGCGGTCGGGGTGTCGGTGGCCGCCGCCGCGGCCGGCGACGACGGGCCGGCGGCCGGGTTCACCCGGTCCGCCCCGGCCGGCGAGGGGGCGGGCGGGGCGACCACGACCTGGGCGGAAGGCGGTGCGGCCGTCCTGTTTCCGGCCGCCGCCTCGATGAGCCAGCCGCCGAACAGCCCGCCGCCCCCACCTCCGCCCCCGCCGCCACCGGGCGGCAGCGGGAGTGGGAGCGGGCTGGAGACGGAGTGGTTCCAGATCGGGCTGAGTACGATGGACTTCCTGGACACCGCCGCCCGGGTGGTCGAGGACCCCGGCCGGACGCCGTACCCGGCCGGGCCGGAGTACGTGGACTAGAACGCCGACGGGGTGATCGACAACAGTGCCGGCGACTACGACGTGCCCACCGTGTATGTGCGGGGCGACACGGTGCGGGTGACGGCCCGGTTCAAGCTGTGGGACCTGCGGCCGATGTACCCGGACGCCACCCCGCGGACCCCGTACATCGGCGGGTCCGGGTACGCGGTGTCCTTCCCGCCGACGCCGGCCACCATCCAGGGCGACACCCTGAGCGTGACGCTGACGGCGTCCGCGCCACTGCCGAACTGCGTCCACATGAACGGGGGCATCCACTGGGGGCTGGGGTGGGGGGATCCGCCCGGCCAGGGCAACGGCAACGTGCAGCCGGCCCAGCAGAACATCAAAGGCGGGGGCGGGCTGCTGTACGTGACACTCGGCCAGCCGGCGACCGACGGGCCGCTATACCACACGGTCGTCCACGTCTCCACCGCCGCCGCGATGTGGGTCGATACCCCACAACAGGTGATCGATAAGACGTGGGAGGCGTTCAAGACGCGGAAACTGACGACGGCCTCGCCGGCGTTCGATGACCTCGACAAAGTGCTGCTGCCACCGGAACTCCGGAGGGTGGCCAAGCCGCTCCACTACTACAAGGAGTGGAACACGCTCTCAGCAACTACGAAAGAACTCCTTGAGACGGGTGACGGCAAGTGCGGCGCGTGGGGCCTTTTTATGGCGGACACGCTCAAAGTGCATGGCATCGCCGCCAAAGCCGTACCGGTGGAGCCGAAACCGAACCCGACCACGGGCCTCATCGAGGCTTTTGCCATCCAGCGGTGGGACTTTCAAGGGGCCGGGGGCAGCGGGAACGCTGACTATCCGTACGGAAACCTTCGCCCTGCGGACGATAATTACATGCTCAAGGTGGACGGTGTCTGGCAATACAAGTATGACGCGACCGATGTACCGCACGCGACGGGGAAGGATCCCGACCCCTCCACGGGCCGTGGGCAAGGAAACACCATCCCAAAAGCGATCTTCATCGACCACGCCCTGGTGCGGATCGGTGATGAGAACAAGCTGTACGACCCGAGCTACGGCACCGGACCGTTCGTCGGCACGGATTTCAACTCCGCGCTGAACAAGTGGGAGGACGCATCGGTCGCTGGCTTCCATGCTCCGCAATTAAAAAATAGCAGCAGAACGCCCGGCCGGTGGGAACATTTCTTCCGCAAGAACGTCACGGGGGTTCTGGAGTCGAAGCAAGGATAACAGCTATGACCCTGTCACCAGCTCTCGTGTCCGCCCTGTCCCTCGTCACGGCCGAGGTCGCCCCCGAGGTGATGGCCGGCCGGCACCCGATCGTCCGCGGGGCTCTGGTCGGCGACCATGCCCTGGTGTTCGGGCTAATCGCCCAGCCCGGTCCCCTGCCGGGCGGCGGCTGGGGCCGGCCGGCGCTGACGCGGCTCGAACTGGACCGGTCCTCCGGTTGGTGGCCAAACACCGCCATCCTCCGGGCCGCGCTGTCCGGCGGACAACCGGAGCTGATCGACCTGGGCGGCGGCAGCTTCTGGCCGACCCGCCGGGGGCCGGCGCCCCGCCGCTGGCACCTGGCCGGGGGGGTGCTGTATTACGCCGCCTGCAGAGCAGACGAGTTCACGCTCAGTGGTCAGAAACAGCCGACCGTCGGCCGGCTGGAGGGGCCGAACGGGGGCATTCTTGGGGTGTCCCTGTCTGCCCCCGTCCTGGCCGCCGGCCGGGTCGACCCGGAGGGGGAGGGCCGGGACCGGCTGACCGCCCGGTCGGCCGTTTTCAAAGAGGTCAAGGCCTACGAGGGACTGGTTTCACTGCGGCCGGTGGAGGCGCGGTTCGGCACCGCGCTCTTGGACCCCACCCCCCGCCGGCCGGAGCCGGAGTTGTGGCGGACCCACTACGACTTCCACCCGGTCGGCCCCCCGGACCGGTGCGATCTGTACGTGTCCGCCCCGGACGGGCTGGTTCGCCACTACCAAGCACCCCGGCCAGACGGATCGGGCGTGCTGGTCCGAGGCCTAGTGTCCGCCCACCCGCCGGCCTGGGTCGGCCCGTTCTACGTCTGCGCGGACGGGGCCGACCGGCACTTCGTCGTCCCCGGCGGCCGGGTGTTCACCCTGCCGGCCGACGCCCAGCCCGGCTCCGCACTGGTGAAAACCTGGGACGCCGATCCCATCCTCGCCCTCATCCACGACGCCGACGCCGGCAAGTCCTACGCCTTCACCAAATCGCACTACTTCCATGTGACGGTGCTCTGTTGAAATCCCCTCAATCACTCGCTCTCTGGCACGGTCGGCGATGTCGTGTCGCCCTCTGCGATCTGGTTGTCAGGTGCCAAATCGATAAGCATCTGCCTCGCTTCCCCCTCCGTCTCCCGGGCCAACGCAATCAACAGGTCGAGTGCCCTCGCGCCGCCGGCCCCGCGGCTCTCTGCTGCCCGCCACGCAGCGGCGAGCACGCGTTCGGCGTGTGGGGTGAGCGGGAGTGGGCCGCTCTCCTGTCCCAGCCCCGGCGACACGGCGCACCGCCCTCGCACCGCGGCCGGGGTGATGCCCGCTTGGTGAAGCACGTCCAAAGCGGGGGACGGCCCGGCCTCGACCACTCCGATCAGCTGGTGGGTGGTGCTGACGTACTCGTACCCGTCCCGGCGGGCCGCCCGGACGGCGGCCACGAACACCCGCCGGCCGTCCTCGGCCAGGGGGACCGGCGGGCGAGTCGGCTCGGAGCGGAAGAGCCTATGGAGCCACATCTGCAACAGCCGGGAGGAAGGGGCCGGCGGACACACCGGCCGATTCTACGACACAAGCGGTGCATGACCGGCCTTGTGCCGCCCGTGAGACGCACCAACCCCCTGGCCGGCCGCGGCGAGGAGCATCAGGTTATGGGTGAGCACCCGCAGGCGACACTCCCGCTCCCGCGAGGCGTCCGACCGCCCCCCGAGGGCGCTGCCGAGCCGCCGCTTATGGCGGGAGAACGCCGACCCCACCTGCCACCGCTGGCCGTAGACCCGGTGGTGCCGGCTGCCCTTCGGCTTGTGGCGGAACCGCTCGACCATCTGCCGGCGGTACTTGGTCTTGGGCCACTTCCGACCCCCACCCCGGCGGTTGAGCGGGATGACGGTGGCCCGCACCTGGAGTTGCTCTCGGCAGTACTGGTGGTGGGCCTCCGAGTCGAACGCGGCGTCGGCCAGCACCCGGTCCCAGCGGACGGCCACCGACCCCAGGGCCAGGGCCGGGCGGAACTGGGGGGAGTCGTTGGACGGCCCCGGGGTGACAGTGGCCCCGGCCAGGAAGTGGCTGGCGGTGTCGCACACCACCGTCAGCTTGGTGTAGGTGCGGGCGGTGTGCTGGCGGCCGGACCGGGTGACGAAATACCGGGACGTGTGCCGGCTCTCCAGGCCGGTGCCGTCCACCGCCGCCGTCGGCTTCTCCCCGATCAGGCCGCGGTCGCGTGCGTCCACGGTGGCCCGCACGAGGAGGACGACGAAGTCCCCTTTTTTAGCAGCCGCTGCTCGGCGTAGCACAGGGTCGAGAAGTGGGGCACGGCCGTCAGCCCGAGGTCGGCCCGCAGCTCGGCGAAATCAGCCACCGCCTGCACCACCCCGCGGTAGTCGGTCTTGAGGAACGTCTTGAGGGCGAGCAGGGCGAAGAGCTGGTGCTGGGTGTAGTCCCGGCGGCTGAACGGAGAGGAGTACGCCGGGAGCGATTCCCGAGCCAGGCGGAGGGCCTCCCGGGCCACCGCTCGCGGGG
>JAYVUZ010000060.1:0-25054 GCA_043787415.1 Fimbriiglobus sp.
ATTTTACCGGTCTTCTTCAACTCTTCCACCGCCCGCCGCCATTCGTCCTGCTGGAACCAGATCGGGTTCCAGACATGGAGCTGCTGGAGGTCGAGCTGCTCGACTCCAAGGTTTTTCAGGCTTGTCTCGGTCGACTCGATCACGTAGTCGTAAGGGAATACTTCCGCGACGGGGACGCACGGTGCGGCTGGCCAGATCTTGTTCCTGGGAGGGATCTTGGTCGCGACGTAGACCTTGGCCTGAGCATCGCGGACAACCTGTCCCACCAGCGCCTCGCTGTGCCCGTCGTTGTAGGCCAGAGCGGTATCGATAAAGTTCAGGCCCGACTCAATTGCCTTTCGCAGGGCCATCAGGCTGGTCTGGTCATCGCCGCCGAGCCACTGCTTGCCGCCAATTCCCCAGGCCCCGTAGCCGATCTCGCTGACTTCAATCCCGGTGTCTCCGAGCTTTCTGTAGTTCACCCTCAAATTTTCCCATGTATGCTGTGGGCATGAGGCGAATTCTCGTCGGAATCCTGCTCTTGCTCTGCGCAGCCCTGGCCGGGCAGAACTACCGCCTTTATCTGAGTGACGGTGGGCACCACATGGTTCGCGAGCACAAAGTGGAAGGCGAACGGGTGCGCTATTACTCTGTCGAGCGAGGCGAATGGGAAGAGATTCCAATCGCACTGGTCGATTTGAAGAAGACGGACAGGGAGCTTTCCAACCGGGTTGAAGCCTCGAGCGAAGAGAACAAGATTGTTGCCGAAGAGGAAGCAGCTGAACGCGAAGCCCGGCGCATCGTCGCAAGTCTCCCGGAGGCACCTGGATTGTACAAGCTGGACGCAGCCGGAAAACCGGTTGGGCTGAAGTTGGCGGAGTCCGTTTTAGTGACCGACAAACAGCGGCAAGCCCTTAAAATGCTTTCGCCGTTGCCGATCATTGCCGGGAAGAGTACGTTGGAGATACCGGGTGAGAAAGCATCGCTTGCTTACACGGAACGCCGCCCGGAGTTCTACTTGAGACTCTCCAAGACTCAGCAGTTTGCGCTGGTTCAGATTAGCGTCAAAAAAGGCGCGCGTGTCGTCGAGGTCGTGCAGGTGATCCCGGTGAGCAAGGAACGATTTGAGGAGCGCAAAGAACTTGAGATCTTCCGCCAACAATTAGATGAAGGCCTCTACAAGCTCTGGCCGCAGGCCGATCTGGTTGTCGGCGAGTATGCGTGGATCGAGTTCACCGAAGGGGAAGTGAACGCGATGATCTGGGATTTTCGGATCGAGTAACTAGCGATCGCAACTAGCTCTCGTGGACATCTTCGAGGTAGGTGTAGCCGTGCATGCCGTCTTCATAGAAGCGCAGCAGTTGCCCGGATTCTTCGTAGCCGATCTTGCCTTGGCGCACGGCCGTTTCGACGTCGCGTCGGAACTTCTCCTGTAGTGTTTTGCTTGAGAACTGAACGTAGTCGAGCACTTCTCGAACGGTATCGCCGCGGATGACGGCCTCCAGAATATTTTCGTTATCGTCACCCAGGCTGACGTGGACTGCGTGGGTATCGCCCAGCAGGTTGTGCAGGTCGCCGAGAATCTCCTGGTACGCCCCCAGCAGGAACGTGCCGATGTAGTACGGCTGGCCGTCCGCCACCGGGTGCAGCTCCAGCGTGTCCTGCACGTCCCGCAGGTCGATGAACTGGTCCACCTTGCCGTCGCTGTCGCAGGTGATGTCGCCCAGCACCGCCCGCCGGGTGGGCCGCTCGTCCAGCCGGTGGATGGGCATCATCGGGAACAGTTGATCGATGGCCCACGAGTCCGGCATACTCTGGAACACGCTGAAGTTACAGAAGTACGTGTCGCTCATCATGGTGTCGAGCTGCTGCAACTCCTCGGGGACGTGGTCCATCTCTTTGACCAGGCGCTGGAGCTTGCCGCCGAACGCCCAGAACAGCCGCTCGGCGGTGGCCCGCTGCTCCAGCGTCATGTGCCCCAGCTTGAACAGGGCCAGCACCCGCTCCATCTGCTCGGTTGCGTCGTGGTAGCTCTCGGTGGCGTTCCGCTTGTTCAGGTCGCGGTACTCGGCAAAGAGTTCTTGCAGCGGCGCCGGCGCGTCGTCCGGTACGGCCGTCGGTGCGGTGTTATGGTCGAATGTGTGCGTCCCCAGCACATCGAATACTAAAACACTATGATACGCCACCATCGCCCGGCCGCTCTCAGTGATGATGGTCGGGTGCGGCACGCCAGCCTCGTCGCACACCTGCTGCACCTGAAACACCACGTCGTTGGCGTACTCTTGCAGCGTGTAGTTGATGCTCGACTCGAAGTCGGTCTGCGACCCGTCGTAGTCCACCCCGAGGCCGCCGCCCACGTCGATGTATTTCAGCCCGGCCCCGAGCCGGCTGAGTTCGACGAACACCCGGGCCGCCTCGGTCAGCGCGTCCTTCACCTTGCGGATGTTGGACACCTGACTGCCCATGTGGAAGTGGGTCATCTGGAAGCAGTCTTCCAGCCCCCGGCTCTTGAGCAGTTGGAAGGCGTCCAGCACCTCCGTCAGCGTCAGCCCGAACTTGGAGCGGTAGCCGGCGCTACTCTTCCACCGGCCGGTGCCGCGGGTGGCCAGCTTGACCCGCACGCCGATCGGCTGCCGCACCCCCAGCGCCTCCATGTGCTTGACGATCAGCTCCAGCTCGCTGAACTTCTCCACCACGGGGATGATCTTCTTGCCGAGCTTGGTCGCCAGCACGACCATTTTAATAAACTCATCGTCTTTAAAGCCGTTGCAAATGATCGGCGTGGTGGTGTCGCCGTCGGTGACGGCCAGCACGGCCATCAGCTCCGGCTTGCTGCCGGCTTCGAGGCCGAACCCGTGCGGCCGGCCGCAGGCCAGCACCTCCTCGACGACGTGCCGCTGCTGGTTCACCTTGATCGGGTAGACGCACGAGTACCCGCCCTGGTAGCCGAACTCGGTGCGGGCGGTGGCGAACGCCTCGGCGATCTCGCCGATGCGGTGCCGCAGCACGTCGGTGAACCGCAGCAGGATGGGCAGTTGGATGCCCCGGCCGGTGAGCTGGTCCACCAGCTCCTTGAGGTCGATGGAGCGGTCCGGCTGTTTGTCCGGGTGGACGGTGACGTGGCCCTGGGGGCTGATGCCGAAGTAGCCCTTGCCCCAGTTGCGGACGGAGTAGGTGTCGAGGGCGTCGGCGACGGTCCAGCCGCCGGCGGTGGGGTCGGCATCGGTGGCCGGGCGGCGGTCGAGCAGTTTGCCCATCAGCGGGGGTTCTCGGAGGGGGTGCGCGGGGGCCGGACAGAGTGAATGATAGATTCGCCGGGGGGCGACGCAACGCGGGTTGCTGCGGGGTCGCCTCAGGCGGCGGTGCCCAGCTTGTTCAGCGCCAGGAACAGGCCCACGACCATGCCGCCGGCGGCCCCCTTCGCCAGTTCGTGGGCGAGCAGTTTGCCGTGGTCGGTGTGGCAGGCCGTGTAGGCCGCCAGCCCGGCCGTAAGGCCGATCATAGCCACCTGGCCCAGAACGCAGACGAGCCGCTGGGCGAAGCGGCGGAAGTTGGTCCAGTTCATCTCAACCTCGGGTAGAATCCAGCAACTCGATTGCCGCTCGGTGATCAGCCTCGCGGCGGTTTTTTGCCGGCGGACCATCATTCCGGCCCGGGGTGTGTCCGGTCCTGCACGGGCTTCGCACCCACGCCGTACAGCGCGCGTAAGGGGTCCGTAAGAGGCCATCATGTTCACCGACGAGTTCCTCAAGAACTGCCAGGAGCCGGTGCGGACGTGCCCGGCCGCAATGGCGCAGTGGACGACGCTTCGCGGTCTGACCCGGCAGGAACTGGCCACGAAATGCGGTTGTAGCGTCGGGCTGATCGACAAGGCGAAGGCCGGCAAACGCCCCCTCAAGATTGCTACCGTATTAGACCTCGCCGAGGGGCTACACGCTTCCTTCGAGCAACTGCTCGCGGCCGGTGAGGTAGACCGGCTGTTGAAACTCCAACAAGTTGCCGTCTCGAACCCGTCTGCTCGTCTAACTCAAACCCTCACCGTGGGCCGCCCGGTGAACGACTTCCAGGGCCGCACGAAGGAACTCGAAACCATTCTCGGCGACCTCCGGGCCGGCCGGCTGGTGAACATTCACGCCGTCAAATCTCAGGGCGGCATGGGCAAGACCACCCTCGCCGAGAAGGTGGCCGCCGAAGTGGCCGACTTGTTCCCCACGGCCATCAAGCTGGCCCTCAGCGGCACCGCCCCGCAGCCGACGACGCCGGCCCAGGCCATGACCGAGGTCATCCGCCGGTTCCGCCCGGAGGTCGGCCAACTGCCGGACAGCACTGCCGAACTGCGGCCGCTCTACCTGCAACTACTGGCCGCACACAAGCCGCTGGTGCTGCTGGACAACGCCCGCGACGCCGCCCAGGTGGAGGAGCTGTTCCGCGACCGGCCGGCCGGCGTCGGGTTCGTCATCACCAGCCGCCGGCAGATCGTCCATGACGCGGTGCGGACGCTCGAACTGAACGAGCTGTCGCCGGCCGAGGCGCTGACCCTGCTCGCCGGCATCGTCGGCCAGTCGGCGGACGAGTCGAAGCAGTTGCCGGAGGTGGCGAAGCTGTGCGGCTATCTGCCCCTGGCCCTACGGGTGGCAGGCACCTTCCTCCGCGAGAAGCCGACCTGGACGGTCGAGCGGTACGTCGCCGCGCTGGAGACGGAGCGGCTGGCCCGGCTGAAGCTCGGCACCGCCGACCGCGACGTGGAGGCGGTGCTGTCCCTGAGCGTGACGCAACTGATCCTCGACAACCCGGAGCGGGCCGAGCGGTTCCAGATGCTGAGCGTGTTCCCGACCCACTTCGCCAACGACGCCGCCGCGGCCGTGTGGGCGCTGGACGAGGACACGGCGTTCGAGGAGTTGGACGAATTGCTGGCGGTCAGCCTGGTGCAGCAGGCGGATATCGCCGGCCGGTGGGAGCTGCACGACCTGATGCGGCCGGTGGCCCGGAAGGCGTTCGAGTACGTGGAGCCGACGCACCCGCTCCGCGGCAGCGGCGACGACCGGATTTACGCCGCGGAACAGCGACATGCAGAGCGATCCTGCAAGATACTCAAGCGGGCGAGTGACTTGTACTTAGCAGGCGATGTGTTGGGCGGCTTGGCACTCTATGACCAAGAGCAGGATCATATCACGGCTGGGTTCGTTTGGGCAAACCGCCGCCGCGGCGCCGATCCGACGGCCATGCGGCTCAGTCGGGACTATGGGGAGGTCGGCGGATATGTGCTGAACTTGCGCCTGGACCCCTCTGCCCTGAGCATCTGGTTTACCCGCCAGTTAGAGGCGTGCCAGTCACTTGGCGACCGGCACGGCGAGGGCATGGCGTTGTGTAGTCTGGGCGGTGTTCAAGCTCACATCGGCAACCACTGCCGGGCGGTCGAATATTATGAGCGGGCGTTGGGTGTGGCTCGGGCGTTCGGCGACCCTCACGGGGAAGGGTGTGCCCTGAACGGCCTGGGATTCACTTGCGCTGGCCTCGGCGATCACAGCCGGGCTGCGGCATATCATGAGCAAGCATTGGCGTCTTACTGTAGGGCCGGGGACCGGCGAGGCGAAGGGATCGCGCTCGGCGGGTTGGGCAACCACTGGGCGACGCTTGGCCAGCACCACCGGGCTAAAGAGCTGTACGAGGCCCAGGTGGGCGTCGCGCGGGAGATCGGCGATCCTCACATGGAGGGGTGCGCGTTGGGCAACATCGGCCTACTGTGGTCGGCCCTCGGTGAGCGCGTTCAGGCTATCACGTTCTTCGAGCAGCAGTTGGCGACAGCCCACCGAATCGGTGACTCTGAGAGTATCGCCCGGGCGTCTTTCAGCATCGGGTCAGCACTCGCCAGTCTTGGAGTGGTGGCGCGAGCGATCCCATTCGTGGAAGCGGCTCTCGCGTACTACCGCTCTATCGGTCACGAGGAACACACGCAAATGATGGGCGTCGCCCTTGCAAGGTGCCGGGCCGCCATCGGCGGCTGACCTTCCCCGGCGGCTGACCTTCCCCGGCGGCAACCCGCCTTATGATCGCAGTCCAGCTCGGGCGTCGCTTGGTTCGCACCGACCCGCCTCGGCGTAACCCGTTGCCGGGTCAGGTTGGTTTGCACATTACATTTGGTTCGCATGAGTCGCACGCAGGGGTGCGAAACGTGTGCGAACCAATCGCCCCGCCCACCGGGGTCGGGATCCGCTCGTCCGGCTGGCCCGGGTTCCGAGCAGCGTTTCGACAGGATACCGCAGCCCGCGGACGCACGGCCTGCCGTGGCACACGGCCGGGTCGAGGGTGATGCGGCCGAGCAGCGGGTCCAAGCCCCCAGTGCACCGTCCCGCCGGCGTGAGGAAACCCGCCCGGATTTCGCGCCCGCCGGCAATCGTCGGGGGCGACTACACCCGAAGAGCGGAATCTTCCGTGCGGGCGGATGTTGCCGCTTGACCCCGGCCGGCCGGCGGCGAATGCTGAGGGCACCCCACGTCAACCGGCATCACCCGCACATCGGGAGTTCGCATGTCCCCGTCCGTAGCCCGTCGCCTCCGCATCGAGACCCTGGAAGACCGCACCGTGCCGTCCTGGGGGTCCGTGCCCCCGGCCACCCTGTCCGGCACCATCAGTTACACGCCGGTCGCCCTGAACGCCACGGGAGACGCCGCCGGCACCGCCGCCATTACTGCCAACGAGGTGGACTGGTACAAAGTGACGGTGGCCGCCGGGTCGGCCACGCTGTCGGCCACCACCCCGACGAGCAGCCTGGACACGGTGCTGGGCGTGTACACCGCCGCCGGCTCGCGGGTGGCGTCCAACGACGACATTTCGTACCCGTCCAACACCGACAGCCGGGTGACGGTCGCACTGTCAGCCGGCACTTACTACGTCGGGGTGACGAATTACTCGGGCACGGCCGGCGGCGCTTACACCTGGGCGGTGGACAGCGCCAGCCCGCCGACCGTGCCGCCGCCGCCGACCGCCGGCGGGTTCGCCGTCACCGTCCGCACCACTGGGTTGACCGCCAGTCAGCAGGCGGTGTTCCAGCAGGCCGCCGCCCGCTGGGCACAAGTCATCACCGGGGATGTGCCGGACGCCACCTACAACGGGGTGGCCGTGGATGACATTCTGATTGACGCCAGTGGCGCCGCCATCGACGGCCCCGGCGGCGTCCTCGGCCAGGCCGGGCCGGACCGGCTGCGGAGCGGGTCGCTGCTGCCCGTCCACGGGGTGATGCAGTTCGACACCGCCGACCTGGCCCAACTGGAAGCCAGCGGCCAACTGTTCAACGTCATCGTCCACGAGATGGGGCACGTGCTGGGCATCGGCACCATCTGGCAGCAGAAGGGGCTGCTGAGCGGGGCCGGCGGCGCCAACCCGCTGTTCACCGGGGCACAAGCAACGGCCGCCTACGACCAGATTTTCGGCACCACCGGGGCGGTGCCGGTGGAGAACAGCGGCGGCAGTGGCACCCGCGACGCCCACTGGCGGGAGGGCGTGTTCGGCCGGGAGCTGATGACCGGCTACCTGAACAGCGGCACCAACCCGCTGAGCCGGGTGACGGTGGCCTCGCTGGCCGACCTCGGGTACCAGGTGAACTTGGCCGCGGCCGACGCCTACACCCCGGTGGCCGGGCTGCGGTCCGGCGGCGGCGGCGGCAGCACCGGCGGGGCCGGGCTGGTGGCGGCCGACGACTTCGTGGAACCCGGCGTGGTGCTGGACACGGAGCCGGTGGTCGAGGGGGGCACCGTCCGGCCCGACTGGGCGACCCGCACCGAGGTGCGGCCGGACGCGGTGACGCTGCCGACCACGCCGGTCGCCCGGCGGGTGAGTCTGTCCGGAGACGAGTCGCGGCCGACGCCGCGAGCGACGGTGGCCGCTGACTGGCGGGCGGCCCGGCCGACGGTCGCTGCGGCCGATGACCTGCTGCTCGGGGTAATGGTCGGGTGAGCATTCCTGGCGAGCGGCCGGCGTGAGCCGGTCCGGCCGGGGGTTGACGCGGGGGATCGCCGCCGGTCAACCCCCGGCCGGACCGGCTCACGCCGGCCGCTCGCCAATTCACCCGCCGGTGACGACGACGCCACTTCGCTTCATCCCTTCCACCCGGCGGCTGCCAGGCGGTACAATCGGTACGACCGCCCGGAGGACCACCGATGCCCAGCCCGTTCCCGAGCATGGACCCGTACCTGGACGACCCGGCCCGCTGGCCGGCCTTCCACCGGCATCTCGTCGCCACCCTGCACCAACTGCTGCTGCCGGGGCTGGTGGACCGCTACCGCGCCCGCCTCCAGGTCCGCAAGTACACCAGCGAGCTGCCGCTGTTCACCAGCGTGCGGCGGGACGACCACGAGGAGTCGGCCGTCGAAATCCGCAGCCGCACCGACGGCAAGCTGGTGACGCTGCTGGAGGTGGTGTGCCCGGCGAACAAGGCCACGCCGCAGGGGCGGGCGGCGTACCTGGCCGACCGGGCGGCGGCCGTCGGCCAGAAGGCGGCGGTGGTGGAGATCGACCTGCTGGCCGGCGGGGTGCCGCTGCTGGCGTTCGACCGCACCGGCCTGCCGCCGCACCACCAGACGGTGACTGTCACCCGCGGGGCCAGCCCGGACCGCTACGAGATTTACACTAGCACCGTGTCCAAGCGGTTGCCCAAGTTCAAGCTGCCGCTGGCGGCCGACGACCGGGACACGGTGGTGGACCTACAGGTGGCGATGGCCCGGGCCTACGACCTCGGCGACTTCGCCCGACAGATCGACTACACCCAGCCGCCGCCAGCCGACTGCGGCCTACCGGACGACGCCCGCCAGTGGGCGGCGGCGCTACTGGCGCCCCGGGCGCCGGCGAAGGGGTGACGTGGTTCGTAGCCCGAAGCGCGAGCGAAGGACATCCTCGCTCGCGCTTCGGGCTACGAACCGCTCACGCCGCCCGGCCGAACACCCACACCCGGCCGACCGGGTCCGGCCGCTTCACCACCACCGCCACGCCCGGCCCCTCGAACACGTCCAGCCCGGCCAGCCGGCCGCGGGCGGGGAGCCGTTCGCCGAGGCCGGCCAGCAGGCTCGGCAGGTCGGCCGGGTGAATGTCCGAGCGGTGGCTGGCCCCGGGGCGGTGGTCCAGCACGATGCTCAGCGCGTCCGCCGGGCTGCCGTCGTGCAGTTCCACGTTCGAGTCCGGCCGGGGGCCGAACAGGCCGGTGTCCCCGCACCAGCGGCCGACGAACGCCCGGGCCGCCCGCCACCGGCTGACGGTGTCGCCCGGCACGCCGGCCACCAGTGGGGCAGTGTCCGCGAGCCAGCCGAACTCGAACGGGCCGCGGCGGTCCCGCTCAGCTTTGAGCGTGGGGTAGCGGTCGTCCCACGGCCGGGTGTCGGCCAGTTCCACGTCCAGGCGGACGGCGGTGGCCAAGTCGCGGCGGTCGAACTCGTCCAGCCAGTCGGCGTAGGCGAGCCGCAGGGCGGGGTCGAGCGGGTTGCTGGCAAAGGCGGTACGGAAAGCGGCGTCGGTCCGCATCGGTTCCCTCCGGGCGGCGGGCGATGAGGCCGGGTATAGCGGCGGTCGCCGGGGCGCTCAAGGGGAAACGTCGGCGGGGCGGGCGGCTTGCGCCGTCAGGGGTTGTTCCGCTCCGCCCACTTCCGCCAGTAGCGTCCGGCGGCCGCTTCCAATTCCGCCTGCGCGAGCATCTGCCCCTCGGCCGTAGCCACGGTCGCGGACGTGTACCGCACGGCCAACTCGCCGTAGCACCCATCGACTCCGAGGCCGTCGCCTTGGGCGACCGCCCCGATGATCTCCGCCCGGTCGGGCATACGGGCCGGGTCGTCGGTCGGCGGCTCGTCGTATCCGGCCCAGCGGAAGCGGTCGCAGCCGTGCAGGGTGAGCGTCAGGGTGTCGCCGGCGGTCGGCAGCTCGCCGCACAGGTATTCAATTCTGACGATCAAGATGATGCAGTCGCCGTCCCGGCGGGCAGCCACCACCCGGCCGTCGTGCAGCACATTCCAGGTGTCCGGGTTCATGTCGGCGGGGTGGGCAAACAACAAGTCCGAGCGGCCCGTGAAGAGGCGAGAACGGCCCGGCCGCCGCCGGCCGGGCCGGCGGGGTCACTTCTGCGAGTGGCCGTGGGCGTCCTTGGCGTGCTTAGTGGCGTGTTCGCCGTGTTCGTGGGCGGCGTCGGCGTGCCCCTTGGCCACGTCGTGCTGGCCGTGGTCGTGGTGGTGGGCCGCCTGCAAGTGGTGGTGGGCCGCCGCTTGGTGCTTGGCCGCCGCCAGGTGGTGGCTGTCGGACGCCGGGTGCTTCTTCTTGTCGGCCATGATCGGACTCACATCGGGGGAGGGTTACAACTCCGGTTCGGTGACCGGCAGCAGGAATGGTAGTCCGCCGCCCGCCGCAATCCCAACCGGCGGTCCCCCGCCGGCCGGCTGGCGTCACTTCTGCTGGGAGTGCCCGTAGGCGTCCTTGCCGTGTTTGCCGGCGTGCTCGGCGTGGCCGTGGGCGGCCGTGGCGTGGGCGTTGGCCAGGTCGTGGTGGGTGTGGTCGCGTTCGTAGTAGTGGGCGGCCTGGAGGTGGTGGTGGGCGGCCGCCTGGTGGTGGGCGGCCGCCTGCATGTGGTGGTCGCTCGCCGGATGCTTCTTCTTGTCGGCCATGATCGGACTCGCGGCAGGGGGAGGTGAGCGGCTGAGGCGCCGGGCCGGGCACTCCCATCTGTAGACCGGGCGCCGGCCGGCTGTCACGAATCGGGCGGACGAATCTCCAGCCCCACCGCGCCGACCGCCCCGCACGCCAGCACCAGCTCGTTCCGCGGCAGCAACTTGCCCGTCACGTCGAGGGGCCACTCGTCGCCCAGCGCCGCCCCGTTCAGCCACGCCTCGGCCGGGAAGTCCGCCACCAGGAGCAGCCGTGACCCGTCGGTGCCCGTCGGCCGGCCGAACCGCCGCAGCCACCGCGCGCCGTCGAGCGCCCAGCCGGCGCTCAGGTTGATGCGGTGCGTCATCCGCCGGCCTTCGCCGCTTCCCACTTCTCCAGCAGGTCGCCGATGCCCTTGTAGGCGAAGTCCATGCCGGCCAGCTCGTGCCCGAGGTCCAGCGCCCGCTCGGCCTCCCCCTGGCCGGCCGCCCCGACGGCGAGCTGGTACAGGCACTCCTTGCGGGCGTGTTCGTCGCCCGCCGGCAGGGCCGTGAGTGCCTCCTCGTAGTTCCGCTGGGCCAGCCGCCAGTTGTTCCGCTTGCGGAAGCACGCCCCGAGCAGCAGGGCGGCGTGCCCCTTCAGCTTGTCATCCCGGCGGACCTGTTGCAGCTCGGCGATCGCCGCGTCGAGCTGGTCGGCCTTGATGAGCTTCTGGCCGAGTTCCAGCCGGTGCTGGAGGTCGGACGGGAAGCGCTCGGCCTTCAGGCGGAGGATCTCCACCTCGCGGGCGGCCAGCTCCTTCGCCAGTTTGTGCTTGTGGGCGGCCAGCTCCTCCTCGGTCGGGCCGTCGGCCGGGTCTTCGCCGGCGGCCCGCACCGCCTTCAGCCGGGCGTCCGCCTGTTCCAGGTTGGCCCGGACGGGGGCCACGTCCAGGTCCATCAGTTCGAGTTGCAGGGTGAAGTGCTGGCCGGTCGGGGCCAGCCCCTGTTGCAGCACCGCCCGGGCGCGGTCGTCCGCCTTGTGCCGGCGGTAGTGCTGCGCGAGCTGCACGTACAAGGTCGGCTCGGTCGGGTTGGCCTCGATCCGCTTCTGCAGCGGGGCGGCGTCCCGGGTCACTTTGTCGGCCCCCTTGTCCAGGGCGTTCTGCTCCATCCGGCCGACCACCGGCGACTCCCGGCTGCCGTCGGCCACCTGCTGGTAGCCGCCGCGGGCGATGGTCTCGCTGGCCGCCAGGTCCTTCGCCTTGTGGGTGGCCTCCACGTCCGTCGGCACCGCCTCCCGCACCTTCTGCCAGAGCAGGATGGCCTGCTTGAAGTCGCCCCGCTTCTCCAGCAGGCGGGCCAGCGCCCGGTTGACCGTCGGGTCTTTCGGGTTCTTCTGCCGGGCCTGGTCCAGGCTGAACACGGCCAGGTCGATGAGGCCGAGGGCGTCGAACGCCTCGGCCATGTCCATCTGGGTGCCCACGTCCCACGGGTTCTTGGTCAGCAGCTCCTCGCCGACCTCTAACACCGAGAGGAAGTTGCGGCCGCTCTTGGCCGTCTTGATCTTGGCCTTGGCCCGGGGGCTGCTCAGGAAGGCGAACCGGCTGCCGCGGAGGTTGTCCCCGTACTTGTCCTTCTGCGCCCGCCGCAGGGCCTGGCGGAACGGCAGGCTGCCGGGGTCCAGCTTGCAGCACGTCCGCAGCAGGTCGATGGCGTAGTCGTGGTCGCCGGTGGCCGCCACCTGCTTGGCCCGCCCGAAGTTCTCGGCGGCGATCCGCCGCTGGTCGGGGGTCGGGGCCGGCACCGTGGACATGCTCCGGGCGGACATGGGCGGCATCCGTGGGGGGGGCGCGCGGGAGGCGCTTGGATATGATACCGCCTGCGACCGCCCTCCGGAACCAGCCCGATGCCCGTCCTGCCCGCGAATGAGCGATCGGTGAGTGCCGCCGCAGGGTTGATCCGTGCCGGCAAGCTGGTCGCCTTCCCGACCGAGACGGTGTACGGCCTGGGGGCCAACGCCCTGGACCCGGACGCGGTGGCCCGCATCTTCACCGCCAAGGGCCGGCCGGCGACGAACCCGCTGATCGTCCACGTGGCGGATGTCGAACAGGTGGCGGCCGTGGCGGGCGACCTGCCGCCGCTGGCCCGCGCCTTGGCGACGGCCTTCTGGCCCGGCCCGCTGACGCTCGTGCTGCCGAAATCCCTCCGCGTACCGGCCGCCGTCACCGCCGGCGGGCCGACGGTCGCCGTGCGGATTCCCGGACACCCGGTCGCCGGGGCGCTGCTGCGGGCGGCCGGGGTGCCGGTAGCCGCCCCGAGTGCCAACCGTAGCGGCCGGCTGTCGCCCACCACGGCCCAACACGTCGAGGACGGGCTGGCCGAGCTGGTGCTGGACGGCGGCCCCTGCCCCGGCGGGCTGGAATCGACGGTGGTCGATGTCACCGGCGGGCGGCCGCGGCTACTGCGACCCGGGCCGGTGACGGTGGCGATGTTGGAAGCGGTCGCCGGGCCGGTCGAAGTCGGCCCGGCCGACGGCGTGGCCCGGTCGCCGGGACTTCTGAGCCGACACTACGCCCCGCTCACCGCGCTGGAGACGGCCGAGAGCGCGGAGGAGGCGAACTTCCTGGCCGGGTTGTACGAAACCGCCGGGCTGACGGTGGCCCGGCTGGCGATTCACGGGGAGCCGGCGGAAGCCGGGGCACGGCTGTACGCCGACCTCCACGCGATCGACGCCCGGGAGTTCGACCGGGTGATCGTGACGCTGCCGCCGGACGCCGACGAGTGGCGGGCGATTCGGGACCGGCTGGCCCGAGCGGCGACGGTGGAGTGAACCCGGCCGTTGCTCACCCTTCCGCAGCAAATCGGATTACCTCCCGCACCCTTCGTATTGTAAACTGTGTGATCTGCCCGAAGCTCCTCTCGCGGACTGCTCATGCTGTTACTTGCCCTCACGGCGCTAGCGGCCCCCCCCGCGGACGGTGCCAAGTTCTTCGAGTCCGAGGTCAAGCCGTTGCTCCAGGCACACTGCCTGAAGTGCCACGGGGCCGACCCCAAGAAGATCAAAGGCGGGTTCGCGCTGACGGGCCGGGCGGCGGTCCTCAAGGGCGGCGACACCGGCCCCGGGTTCGACACGGGCAAGCCGGCCGACAGCCTGCTGCTGCACGCCGTCAACCACACCAAAGAGGGGTACGAGATGCCCCCCGCCGGCAAGCTGCCGGACACGGAGCGGGCGGTGTTCACCAAGTGGGTGAGCCTCGGCCTGCCGTGGGGCGGGGACGAGATCGCCCACGCCGAGGACAAGCCGAAAGTCCCGGACCTGAACTACTGGGCGTACCAGCCGGTGAAACGCCCGGCGGTGCCGGCCAACGGGGCCAAGACGCCGATCGACGCCTTCCTGCTGGCCAAGTTGGAAGCCGCGAAGCTGAAGCCGAACCCGCCGGCCGACAAGGCGACCCTGGTCCGCCGGGCGTACTACGACCTGACCGGCCTGCCGCCGACGCCGGAGCGGGTGGACGCCTTCGTAGCCGACGCCCGGCCGGACGCCTTCGCCCGGCTGGTCGATGAGCTGCTGGCCAGCCCGCACTACGGGGAGAAGTGGGGCCGCCACTGGCTCGACCTGGTGCGGTTCGCCGAGACCAACAGTTTCGAGCGGGACGGCCCCAAGCCGTTCGCCTGGAAGTACCGCGACTACGTCGTGCGGAGCTTCAACGCCGACAAGCCGTACACCCGGTTTCTGGCCGAACAGATCGCCGGCGACGAGCTGGACCGGGACGACCCGGACTGCGTCATCGCCACCGGCTTCTACCGGCTCGGGCTTTGGGACGACGAGCCGGCCGACCCCGAGCTGGCCGTCATGGACGGGTACGACGACCTGGTGAAGACCGTCGGGCAAGGGGTGCTGGGCATGAGTCTGGACTGCGCCCGCTGCCACGACCACAAGGGGGACTTCTTCCCTCAGGCCGACTACTACCGGCTGGTGGCCTTCTTCCGGGACGTGAAGCCGTACGGCGAGGGTCGGGAGGCCTGCACCGGGTCCAACCTGACGGACATCACGCCGTCGGCCAAGCGGAAGAAGTCCGAGCCGGCCGTCGCCGCCCACGCCGCGGCCGTCGCCAAGCTGCGGGCGGGCCTCCAGCCGTTGGAGGACGAGGCCATCCGCAAGATGCCGCCGGCCGATCAACTGGCCGTGCAGGACGGCCACCGCGACGAGGTGGTGCGGAAGGTGCCGGCGTTCCTGGAGGGGGAGCAGAAGAAGCGATATTTGAAGCTACGGGCCGAGCTGAACACGCTCAAGACCCAGCCGCTGCCGAACCAGGAGCTCGCGTTGAGCGTGAACAACTGCGACCGGGTGCCGCCGCCGACCCACCTACTCATCCGCGGCAACGTGGCGGCCAAGGGCAAGGTGGTGACGCCGGGCTACCCGACGGTGTTCCGGCTGCCCGATCCGAGCATCACGCCGGCCTCCAAGAGCAGCGGCCGGCGGACGGTGCTGGCCGACTTCCTGACCGACCCGGCCAACCCGCTGACGGCCCGGGTGCTGGTCAACCGCGTCTGGCAGCACCACTTCGGCCGGGGCATCGTGCCGACGCCGAACGACTTCGGCAAGCTCGGCGAACAGCCCACGCACCCGGAACTGCTCGACCACCTGGCCAGTGAGTTCATGGCCGGCGGCTGGAAGCTGAAGACGCTGCACCGCCAGCTCATGGCGTCGGCCGCCTACCAGATGAGCGGCACGGCCGACCCGGACGGGCTGAAGGTGGACCCGGCCAACAAGCTCCGCTGGCGGTTCGACAGCCGCCGGCTGGCGGCCGAGGAGGTCCGCGACACCCTGCTGAGCGTCAGCGGCCGGCTCAAGCTGGCGGTGGGCGGGCCGAGCGTGTTCCCGAAGATTCCGGACGCCGTGCTGGCCGGCCAGTCGGTGCCCGGCAGCGGCTGGCTGAAGACCAAGGGCGGCGGGTACGACCCGGCCGACCCGCGGGCCGGCGACCGGCGGAGCGTGTACGTGTTCGGCAAGCGGTCCCTCCAGTTGCCCATCCTGGCCGCCCACGACCAGGCCGACACCGACTCGACGTGCCCGGTGCGGTACACCACCACCGTGCCGACGCAGGCCCTATCCATGCTCAACGGCGAGTTCCTGCACGAGCAGGCGGCGGCCCTGGCCGAGCGGCTGACGACGGACCACCCCAACGACCTACCGGCCCAGGTGAAGCGGGCGGTGCGGCTGACCACCGGGCGGGACGCCACCCCGGACGAGGTGACGGCCGACGTGGCGTTCGTCGGCCGGCTGCGGCGGGAGTTCAACCTGGACGCGGCGGCGGCCCTCGGGCGGTACGCGCTGGTGTGTTTGAACGCCAACGCCGCGGTGTATGTGGACTGAGGACCGTTGGGACCAAGGAGCGGATCATGATGCCGGTACTGGTGGAAACGAGTAGCGGCGGGTGTCGAGCCTCCGTGTACGGCGCCCCGGCCGTGTCCGCCGACGCGCCAACCCGTGACGAGGCCATCGCCGCCCTACAGGTGGAACTCGGCCGACGCACACGGCAAGGCGAGTTGGTCTGGCTGGACGTGCCGAAGGTCGGGGTGACAGACCTCGCCTGGGCGTTCGAGGCTGACCGACATGCCGACGAGCTGGTGGCCGAAATCTACCGCCTGCGGGACGCCGAGAAGGCGGCACTCTTCCCGGAATGACTATTTTTGACACCGACATCCTGTCCGACATCCCCGCCCGCCGGGCGGCAGTTCTGACTCGCGCCGACGCCATCCCTCGGGAGGAGCAGGCCGTACCTGTTGTGGCGGCCGAGGAGATTGTCCGGGGCCGGCTCGATGCCGTCCGACAGGCGTCGGCCGGTCGCGGCAACCTGACCCTGTGGGACGCGTACGCGCGGCTGGAGAAGAGCCTGACGCAGTTGGGAATCGTCCGCCTGCTGCCCTACACCGACGCGGCGGACGCCCTGTTCCGCATGTGGCGGGCACAAAAACTCCGCATCGGTACCAACGACCTCCGCATCGCCGCCATTGCCTTCGCCCACGGGGCCAAGCTGGTCACCCGCAACCGGCGGGACTTCGAACAGGTGCCCGGTCTCGATTTGGAAATCTGGAGCTGACCCGATGACCCAGTTCTGTGGCCGCACCCGGCGGGAGACCCTCGCCCAGCTCGGCGGCGGGTTCGGCTCGCTCGCCCTCACCGGCCTGCTGCCGGCGGCCGACGCCCCCCCGGCACCCGGGCCGATGACCCCCAAGCCGCCCATGCGGCCGGCCAAAGCCAAGGCCGTCATCTTCCTGTTCATGTACGGCGGCCCCAGCCAGGTCGACACGTTCGACCACAAGCCCAAGCTGTACACCCTGGACGAGAAGACCATCCCGATCAAGACGTTCGGCCGCGGCGGGCACAAGGCCGAGGGCCGGGTGGTCGGCCCGAAGTGGGCGTTCAAGCCGTACGGCCAGTGCGGCAAAATGGTCAGCGACCTGTTCCCGAACGTCGGCCAGCACGTCGATGACATGGCCTTCGTCCACTCGCTGTATGCCGAGTCGCCCATCCACGGCTCCGCGGTGCTGATGATGAACAGCGGCCGGCTGCTCAGCGGCAACCCGTGCCTCGGGTCGTGGGTGACGTACGGGCTGGGCAGCGAGAACCAGAACCTGCCCGGGTTCGTGGTCATGCTGGACGGCACCGGCGGGCCAATCAGCGGGCCGAAGAACTGGGCCAGCGGGTACATGCCGGCCAGCTACCAGGGCGTCGTGGTGCGGGCCGACAAGACGCCCATCCACGACCTCCAGCCGCCGGCCGGCATGAGCCGCGAGCAGCAGCGGGCCATCCTCGACCGGCTCAAGGAGAAGAACGAGTTCCACGCCGCCGAACGGCCGGACAACAGCGAGCTGGCCGCCCGCATCGCCAGCTACGAACTCGCCTACAAGATGCAGAGCCACGCCCCGGAGGCGGTGGACTTCGCCCGCGAGAGCAAGGACACGCTGGAGCTGTACGGCATCGAGGGCGAGGGCAAGGGGAAGACCGCCGACTTCGGCCGCAAGTGCCTGCTGGCCCGCCGGCTGGTCGAGCGGGGCGTCCGATTCATCCAGATCTACTCGGGCGGCGCCCACAACGACGACAACTGGGACGCCCACACGGACATCGTGAAAAACCACACCAAGCACGCCGGGGCGACCGACAAGCCCGTCGCCGGTCTGCTCACCGACCTCAAACGGCGGGGGCTGCTGGACAGCACCATCGTGGTCTGGGGCGGGGAGTTCGGCCGGCAGCCGACCGCCGAGTACGCTACCGGCACCGGCCGGGACCACAACGCCTACGGGTTCACCATGTGGCTGGCCGGCGGCGGGGTGAAGGGCGGCACCAGCTACGGGGCCACCGACGAGCTGGGCGGCACGGCCGTCGAGGGTCGCAGCCACGTCAAGCGGCTGCACGCCACCATCCTGAACCAGATGGGGCTGGACCCGAACCGGCTGACCTACGCCTACGGCGGGCTGGACCAGAAGCTAGTCGGCGTCGAAGGGGCCGAACCGATCAAGGAGGTAGTGTAACTGTGGTGGGACGGGCATTTCTGCCTGTCCCGGCTCTGGGGCATTGGAGTTCGGACAGGCAGAAATGCCCGTCCCACCAAACACAGGCCCTCACACGGTCGCAGCCACTAGCCCCTCGTACCACTCGCGGTACGGCGTGTTCACCGCCATGCGGCGGTTGTAGTCCGGGGCGTCGTCGGTCCACCAGACGGCCCCGCGCTCGCCCAACTCTTCCTTCGCCGCCTAGATGCGGCGGCGGGCGATCAGCCGCAACTCGTCGTCCTGCCGGCGGCGGGCCTGGCACAGGTCGTTACGGGCCGTCATGAGCGTCCGCACCAGACCGGCCCGCTGCTCGTCACTCAGGGTCGGGTCAGAATTCCGCCACAGCCGGCCGCGGACGGTGAAGTACCGGCCGTCCGGCGTCGTCGGGTAAGGTGGTGCGGCGTCGGTCATGCCCGGCGTGGTGCAGCCGGCGTGCCGAACCGGCGGTACACTGCCCTTATGCCCGACGCAGACTTGCCGCCCGGCCTGCTGCTGCCGCAGGCCACCGGCGTCCGGCGGGTGCTGTTCGTGACGGCCGGGCTGGTCAACGTCGGGCTGGCCTACGTCGGCTGGTTACTGCCCGGCATCCCGGCCACCCCGTTCGTGCTGCTGGCGAGTTACTGCTTCGCCCGCAGCAGCCCGCGGCTACAGCGCTGGCTGCTGCGGACGCCGTTCTTCGGCCCGCTCATCCGCGACTGGCACACCCACCGGGGGATGCGGCCGCGGGCCAAGCTGACGGCCTGCCTGATGCTGACGACGGCGTGTACGCTGAGCGTCTGTTTCGCCCCGGTGCCGCCGTGGGTGCGGTGGTGCATCGCCGGCAGCGGGTTGGTCGGGCTGACGGTCATCCTGGGCGTGGTGCCGACGGTGCGGGACGAGGGCGATGGGGCGGAGGGCTGACGAGCCACCCACGGCATTGGGTTGGGTCGGCCAGTTAGCGCCAGTCGATGTTATGGATCGACAGCTCCGGCGCCCGGCGGACGATGACCCGGTGGTTGGAGCCGTCGGCGTCCAGCACGCTCACCCGCAGGGCGTAGGCTCGGTGCGGCCCCGGGCCGACTGGCGCGGCCCGCAGCCGGCCGACGAACGGAAGGGTGTCCGGATCGACCCCCTCCGACCAGACCAGGGCGATCCGCCGGCCGTCCGGCGACCAACAACCCATGCCACCGGCCGCGTGTTCGGCCGGGCACTTCAGTCGGGTTACGGTGCTGTCAGACAGGCGGACCACGGCGGGATCGTGTTGCGGCGGTCGCTCCTTGATGCCTGGGGTAAGGAAGGCGCCCAGTACCCGGGTGCCGTCGGGCGACAGCCGCTGACCCTGGAACCCGGCCCCGCCGACCGCCGCCGGGGCGAACGTGTCGGTCGGCACCACGAAGGTGCCGTCTTCTTTGTCGGCGACTAGTTGACCCCGGACGACAACACTCGCCCGGGTGAGGAGCAGCCGACCATCGGCCGACACGTCCACCACCCGAAGCCCCGGGGGCACTGCCAGCGGCGTCTTGACCTTCTTCTCCACGTCATACACCCAACTCACATACGGCCTCCGCTCGCCGTCGGCCGGCGGCCCGGTCAGTTTAGCCGGGTCGATCTGCGAGCCGTAGAATGTCCGGCCGCCAGGCCCCCACGCCCCGGACAGCGCGGACGGCTCGTCCAGCACCGGCCCGACCGACCCGGTCACGGGGTGCAGCGGGAACAGGTGCAGCCGGCCGCGGTCCCACGGGTTGCTCTTGCGGTACTCCTCGGCCGCCCGCATCCCGTCGCCGGGTTTGGCAGTCATCGCCCGGGTCAGTCCGTCGTCGGACGTGACGGCCGCCAGCCGCCGGCCGTCCGGGGACAACCGCACCAACCAGGCACCTTCGGCAGCACCGAACGCCGGGGGCGGTAGTTGGGTGCCGTCCGGCTGCATCATCACTGGCGGCTGGTTCGGTACCCAGGTCGTTAGCAGGATCACCCCCTCCCGCACGGCCGCCGGCTTCGCCGCCTTCGGTGGCTCGGCCGGCTTCGCCGGGGGGTCGTCCGCCGCCCGCCCGCCGACGGCCAGCATGCCGCAGGCCACCGCCCCGGCCGCCAGCCCCTTCAACAGCAGCGCTCGCATGGTTCCTCCGGTGAGAGTCAACACCGCCGCCGACGGCGGCCCGCACGCTGCCGCCACCAGACCGGCCGGCACCGCCGCTGGCACGGCCAGCAGTTCCGGCCGCACCCCCCTGCCCTTCAAGCGCTCGGCCAGCCGCTTGCGGGCCGCCGCCAGCCGGCTCGACACCGTCCCCTCCGGCACCCCGAGTCGGGCGGCGGCATCCTTCCGGCTCAGCCCGTCCAGTTCGCACAGCACCACCGCGTCCCGCAGCTTGGCCGGCAACCGCTCGATCTCCTCGTCCAGCGCCGCCAGCGACCGTTCGTCTGGCGGGGCGGGCGACTCCGGGGCGACCGCGTCCACTTCCGCCACCTCCCGCCGCTTCCGCCGGTCAGCGGCCGTGCGTGCCCGCACCGACACGTTCACCGCCACGGCGTGCAGCCAGCCGCCCAGCGGGTGCGACTCTGGCAGCCCGCTCGCCTTGCGGGCGAGCACCAGGAACGTGGCCTGGAAGGCGTCCTCGGCGGCGTGCGGGTCGCCGGCCACCCGCCGGCACGTCGCCCACACCCGGCCGCCGTGCCTCCGCACCAGGGCGGCGAAGGCGTCCGCGTCCCGCTCCCGGGCGTAGGCCCGCAGCAGGTCGGCGTCGTCCCCCTCGGCCAGCCGCAGCCGGCCGATGTACCCGATCACCCCGGCGGCCATCGCTCACCCCCCGCACTCATTCAATCCCCGCCGGCGGCCGGCGCGTCGGACAATTCCGCCGGGCGTGCTAGACTGGTCGCATGTCCATCCCCGCCGCCGACGTGCCGGCCACGCTCGCCGCCGCCCAGGCCCACCTGCTGACGGCCGGCGGGCCGCTGGCCGCCATGGTCGAGCGGCTCGGCCCGTGTACCCTGTCGCCGGACCCGGACGTGTTCGCCGCCCTGGTGCGGGCGGTGCTGGCCCAGCTCATCAGCACGGCGGCGGCCCGGTCCATCACCCTGCGGCTGGAGGCGGCGCTAGCGGGCAAGTTCACCCCCCGCCGGCTGCTGGCCCTGACCGACGACGAGTTGCAAGCGTGCGGCATCGCCCGCAGCAAGGCGAAGGCGTTGCGAGGTCTAGCGGAGGCGTTCACCCCGCGGGGGTTCGCCAAGCAACTGGCGGCCGCCGACGACGCCGGGGCGCGGGCCATGCTCCTGCCGCTGCACGGCATCGGCCCGTGGACGGTGGACATGGTGGCCATGTTCGCGGTGCCGTGGCGGCCGGACGTGCTGCCGGTCGGCGACCTGGGCATCCGGGCCGGGGTGCGGGACTTGTACGCGCTGCCGGAGCTGCCGACGGCGGAGCAGCTCACCACGATCGCCGAGCCGTGGCGGCCGTACCGGACGGTGGCGTGCTGGTACATCTGGAAGAGCCGCGGCTGGGTGCCGCGGTCTTAGCGGACGCTTGGCCGCTAGGGATAGACGGTAGGCAACTGGACGGCCGCTGCCGCGGCGGTCAGCGCGTGGTCGCAGGTGACGAGCTTCAGTGCCGGGAAGGTGGCCCGCAGTTGGAGGGCAACGGCCAGCTGTAGGGCGTCCTGGCTCGACAGCTCGGCCGTCATCCCGACCATGCGGATCAGTCGGGTCGCGTCGCTGTGGCGGGCTTTCTTGGCTGTCACGACTCGGATGAGACCAGCGGCCACGTCCGAGTCGAACGCTTGAACCGTCAGGTCGAAGTCTGTCGAGCCGATTTTGCCGGACCGCACCAACTTGGCGAACACCGAATGGAACTCGACCACACCCAGCAGTGAGACGAAATGCGGCCCGGGGCCGGCTAACACGCCATCAACCGCTTCTGTCTCGGGAGCTTGGAAGTAGCGGTAGACGATGGCGCATGTGTCGAAGAAGTGGGCCGGCAAGTCAGCCGCCCCGCCGTTCGGCCCGGATCAGAGCGGTCAAGTCGGCCGTGACGCCTGCCGTTGCCCGGCGGGCTTGCTCGGCCGTAACCACCCCACGGGCCGCCACCACCGCTCGGCACGCGGCCAAGTACTCGGCATCCACCAAACCGGCCGACTGCTTTCGCTGCCGTGCCACGGCAGACTTCTGATAGGCCCGGATCAACTGCTTACCCTTCAGCTTCCGGGTCCGCTTGCCCCCGGCCGATTTCCTGACGGGCTGGATACTGATGACCACCGGCTGACCGACCATCTTCTGCAAGCCGGCGGGCGGTTGCCCAGCAATTTGGATGGTGTCTTTGCTGAGGATGGTTTGGACGCTGACGCGCACGGCCGATCTCCTGGTCGCTTACGCACAAGTCTATACCGCGTCGGTCCGTCACTCCAGCCGGAACAGCTTCTTGACGCTCTCCAGCAGCGTCCCGCCCTGGCCCTGCCGCTGGGCCTCCTGGAGCGCCGCGATCGGGCTGTGCAGCAGCCGGTTCTGGAACAGCCGGAACGCCCCCTCGATGTGCTTCCGCTCCTCCGGCGTCAGCGACCCGTTCAGCTTGCCGAGCAGCGGCCCCACCACCTCCCCCCGCAGCCGGTCCACCTCGGCCGTCAGCCGGCCGATCACCGGCCCGCTGCGGCGGCGGCCCCAATCGTCGGCGAACCGTTTCACCTCCGCCTCGACGATCGCCTCGGCGGCGGTGACGTGCTTCTGCCGCCGGCGCAGGGTTTGCTCCCGCACCCGGGTCAGGTCGTCGATGTTGAACAGGCACACCCGGTCGCCGTCGTGGATGCGGGGGTCGAAGTCCCGCGGCACGGCGATGTCCAGCACCACCAGCGTGCCGGTGCGGCGCGGCGCCACCTTCTCGGCGAACCGGCCGGCCGGCATGATCGGCTCGCCCGCCCCGGTGGTGGACAGGGCGATGTCGGCGGCGGCCAGGGCGTCGTCCAGCCGGTCCCACGGCACCGCCCGGCCGCCGCACCCGGCCGCCACCTCGGCCGCCTTCGCCGGGCTGCGGTTGGTCACCACGATCTCTTTCGGGGCGAGTGCCTTCAGGTGCGTCAGCGTCAGCCGGGCCATCTTGCCGGCCCCGATGACGAGGATCGTCTTGTCGCCGAAGTGGTCGAACACCTGCCGCACGTAGTCCACCGCCACGCTGGACACGCTGACGTGGCCGTGGGCGATGCCGGTCTCGGTGCGGACCCGCTTAGCCGCCCGCAGGGCGTGCGGCACCAGCGCGTTGAGCAGCGGCCCGGTGGCGCCGGCGGCGCGGGCCTGCTCGAACGCCTGCTTCACCTGGCCGGCGATCTGCCCCTCGCCGACCACCAGCGAGTCGAGCGACGCCGCCACCCGTACGAGGTGCCGCACGGCCGCGTCGTCCGTGTGGCGGTACAGCAGCGGCTCGACCTCGGCCGGGGTCAGCTCGCGGCCGGCGGCCAGGAAGGCGGCCGCGTCGAAGGCCGGGCCGACGGTGACCAGCTCGACCCGGTTGCAGGTGGACAGCAGCACCGCCTCGTCGGCATGGCGGGCGGTCAGCTCGGCCAGAGCGACCGCCGCCGCCGCCGGGTCGAAGGCCAGCTTCTCCCGCACCCCGACCGCCGCCGTGCGGAAGTCCAGGCCAACGACCCGCAGGTTCACGACGAACCCCCGGCGAACGGGTGGGCCGCCGCGAGGGTGGCCAGCAGCAGGGCGAAGGCCAGCGTGGTGAGCAGGGCCAGCCGCCGGCCGGACACGTGGGCGGCGTACCGCAGGTAGCACAGCAGCACGCACACCGCCCACAGCCCGGCCGTGCCCAGCACTTTTACGGACAGCCAGTTGTCGGCCACCGCGTGCCCCGGCAGCAGGCCGGCCCCGATCAGCAGGCCGGCGGTGAGCAGCGGCAGTGCGGTGGCGACGGCCCGGCGGTTCATGGCCTCCAGGCGTTCCAGGCTGAGCAGCTTGAGGCGGGGCAGCGGGTTGGCCTTCGCCCGCAGCCGGTTCGCCTGCACCAGATACATGACGCTGGCCAGGAACCCGACGCTGACACCCACCGCGGCGAAGAGCACCAGCACGCCGTGGACGGCCCCCCACCCGCGGCCCATGTCGGTCGGCTCGGTGGGCAGCAGCCAGGCCAGCCCGACCAGCCCGATGACGACCGGCAGCACGAACACCGGCCACGCCTGTCGGCTGCGGTGGACGGTGCCGGACAGGGCGAACACGGCCAGCACCCAGGCGACGCCGAGCAAGCCGCCGGCCGGCGTCGCCGGGGTGGGGTGCTGGATCACCAGGTAGATGGAATGGGCCAGCAGCCCGGCGGCGCCGACGGCCAGGGCGGTCGGCCGTAGCCAGGTGGCCGGCCAGCGGACCCGGGCGCCTTCCAGCGCCAGAGCCGACAGGTAGCTCAGCCCGAAGCAGGCCGGCGTCACGTTCTGGAGTGCGGCGGACATCTGCCGGTATTGTACCGCCCCCTCACGGACCGTTCAGCGTGAGTCCGGCCGGCACCCCGAGCCGCTCGCGGGCGGCGGCGAACTCGGCGGCGGTGAACGGCCCGTGCCGGCGGCCGCGGATGGCGTCCCAATCCGGCTCGGCCCCGCCGTCGCCCGGGGCCACCTCTTGAATGTGGTACTCGATCACCCCGGTCAGCCGGTGGGTGGGCTTGCGTCGATGGTCCTCGGTGTACTCGCAGACGTTCCGCTCGATCAGGATGAACCGGCCGTCGAACGTCCAGCGGGTGACATGCCCGCCGACTACCTGTCCGCCCCCGTGCCACAGCCCGTAGTCCCAGTGGTCCGTGCGAAAAATCTTCCAGCCGTGGGTGAACAGCCGCACGTCGCCGGCCGCTCCGGTGCAGCCGATCAGGATGCCGGCGAGCGTGACGGACGAGGCGACCAGGACGGCGCGACGCATGCCGGCATCGTATCCGGGCGACCAGTCTGGGCGAGCGGCCGGCTCACACCGGCCGCTCG
>JAYVUZ010000061.1:0-8892 GCA_043787415.1 Fimbriiglobus sp.
GCCCCGCAAAATGTTCCGCGCAACGTTGATGCCCGAATACCTGGAACGACTACTGCGGGGAAATATGGTGATTTAGATGCGTTGGCCCTGGGGTTATCCCATACACCGTCCGGTTGGGGACGCCCGCGGCGGCCGTCAACTGCCGCAAAAGGGTCGCCTGGTGCCCACAGTGGCCACGCTTCGCCAGGACGATACTTTGGATGTCCGATGTCTTAAAGATGACCGAGGCGTCGTACTTGTAGTTATCCACAATGTACTTGCACATCGCCTGGACGGCCCGGGCCGGGGGCAGTTCGGCCTTGAGCTTGGCAGCCACTTTGGCCAACTCCGGGTGGAGGGTCTTGACCACGGCCGGATCGACGACCGCCGCCTTGTCCGCCGAGGGCACGTCATAGTCCTTCCACGCAGTACTCACGGCCTTAAGGTTGAGGGTGCGATCCGGCGATGCGACCGTCATCGTCGAGCGACATGTGTGTTTCGCGCCCGGCTTCTGGACCCCGTCGATGACCCAGAGAAGGTGGCGCGACTCCGCCGGCTTCTCCGACAGTTCTTTGCCGGTGGCGGGGCTGAACGTCACTTTCGTCGCCCCGCGCAGAGCCTTCGCCGGACTCCACGCCCGCAGCGTCGGCAAGGCATGGAACACCTTCACCTGGTCGATTTTGTCGTTCCCGACAGGGATCACGAGTGTAGTCGTTATCTCGATTTCGTACACCGCGATCCGAGACGTTTGGACGGCTTTGGACGGCGTCTGACCTTGTACCAGACTACCCGCCGCGACCAGGATGACGACTGAAACATAGACCAAGACTGTTAGTGTCCATCGAACCATAGCAACACTTTTTCTATAATTGACTAGTAGCCGAAAATTTTACTAGATTGAGTGTACGCAATATATCCCGGCCCACGCGGCTGGGCCAGTAATCGCCGCAAATGTGCCCCCGTGGGTGGGCCACTTGCAACGACCAACCTAAAAAAATGGTACGACATATGCTATTGTCGGACCTCTCGCTGGTTCCCACACACCCTCAACCCTCGCCGCCGAACTGGGATTAGTTTTCTCCGGCGGCGCAAGATCTTCCTCACTGTCGTGCGATTATTCTAGCTGCCCGTACACCCGCCGTCTAGCACTTTCTGGCGAAGGACAGGTAGTCTACTCGCCGGCCGGCGCAAGCCATCCCGCCAACGCCGACCTTGATCAAATCTACTACATCTACCCGCCCGACTGCCTGCCCAGACGCTTGACTTTCTCCGTCTGCGGGTTATTAACCATACACAAGTTCACTATCTCCACGACCCGGAGGCCGGCCATGACCCCAGACGAAACGGCCACCGTGCCCGCCCGGGTGGCCTACCTCCGCGCCCGCGGCTGCCCGTGGGACGCCATCGCCCGCAAAGTCGGCCGTGACGTGCCGGCCGCCCAGGCGGTCGCCGCCGACCCGGACTTTCGCCCGCTGCTGGTGCGGGAACAGGCCGAGGTGCTGGACAAGCTGTTCGCCGAGAGCGTCACCGTGCTGCGGGAGGCCCTGTGGCGGCCGAGCGACCGCGACCAGACCCGCGCGGCCGAACACCTGCTCCGGGTCTGGGCCGCCGTCTACCGGCACCGGGTCAAGCCACTCGACACTCCGTCGGCGGGCGATAACCCGGCCGGCGGCGGCGACGGTGAGCCGCCAACCCTACCTGCCGATTCGCCGTTCGTCGCCCGAAGCGCGAGCGCGGACGACCATTGCCCCGGAGCGGACGACGGCCTCGCTCGCGCTTCGGGCGACGACCCGCGGAGCGATCCGGGGGGCAGCCGGCCAGCCGGCCTGCTAAACTATCGAAACACGCCAGTTCGAGGTTCCCGGCATGGCCGAGCGGTACATCTTCAACATCCGCAACCTGACCAAGCACTACGGCAAGCGGGAGGTGCTCAAGGACGTCTACCTGAGCTTCTACCCGGGGGCCAAGATCGGCGTGCTGGGCAGCAACGGGTCGGGCAAATCGACCCTGCTCAAGATCATGGCCGGGGTGGACACGGAGTTCATGGGCGAGGCCTTCCCGGAGGCGGGGGCCAGCATCGGCTACGTCCCCCAGGAGCCGCTGCTGGAGCCGGGCAAGACGGTGCAGGAGATCGTGGACGAGGGCGTGGCCCACATCCGGGCACTCCTCAAGAAACAGGAAGACCTGGGCGAGGCGATGGCCGACCCGGCCGCCGACTTCGAGAAGCTGTCCAACCAGATGGAGCGGGTGCAGACGGAGATCGATGCGACCAACGCCTACGACATCGACCGGACGGTGGAGATGGCGATGGACGCCATGCGGCTGCCACCGAGCGACGCCGTGGTGGACGTGCTCAGCGGCGGCGAGAAGCGGCGGGTGTACCTGTGCCGCACCCTGCTCCAGAACCACGACCTGTTGCTCCTGGACGAGCCGACCAACCACCTCGACGCCGAGAGCGTGGAGTGGCTGGAGCGGCACCTGGGCAAGTACCGCGGGGCCGTCGTGGCGGTGACGCACGACCGCTACTTCCTGGACAACGTGGCCGGGTACATCCTGGAACTGGACCGCGGCAAGGGCATCCCGTGGGTGGGCAACTATTCCAGTTGGCTGGACCAGAAGCGCCGCCGCCTGGCCGTCGAAGAGAAGCAGGAGAGTTCGCGGCAGAAGATGCTGGAGCGAGAGCTGGAGTGGGCCAAGAGTTCGCCCCGCGCCCGCATGACCAAGAGCAAGGCCCGGCTGGCGGCCATCGACAAGTTGCAGGCGCAGACCATCGACGAACAGTCGGACGAGCTGGTCATCCAGATCCCGCCGGGGCCGATGCTCGGCGACCTGGTGGTGCGGGCCGAGGGGGTGCGGAAGGCGTACGGCGACAAGCTGCTGTTCGACGACCTGACGTTTAACCTGCCCAAGGGCGGCATCGTCGGGGTGATCGGGCCGAACGGGGCCGGCAAGACCACCCTGTTCAAGATGATCGTCGGCCAGGAGACGCCGGACGGCGGCAAGCTGACCGTCGGACCGACGGTCAAGCCGGCCTACGTGGACCAGAGCCGGGCGTCGCTGGACGACACCAAGACGCTGTTCGAGGAGGTGACGGGGGGCACCGACCACATCATCCTGGGCGGCCGGAAGGTGGCCAGCCGGGCGTACTGCGCCAAGTTCAACTTCCGCGGCCCGGACCAGCAGAAGTTGGTCGGCAGTTGCAGCGGCGGGGAGCGGAACCGCATCCACCTGGCCAAGCTGTTACGCAGCGGCGGCAACCTGCTGTTACTGGACGAGCCGACCAACGACCTGGACGTGGACACCCTGCGGGCGTTGGAAGAGGGGCTGACGAACTTCGGCGGGTGCGCGGTGGTGATCAGCCACGACCGCTGGTTCCTGGACCGGCTGGCCACGCACATCCTGGCCTTCGAGGGGGACAGCAAGGTGCACTGGTGCGAGGGCAACTTCCAGGTGTACGAGGAGCAACGGCGGGCGCGGCTGGGGGCCGAGGCCGACCAGCCGCACCGGGTCAAGTACCGCAAGCTGACGGCGTAGCCGGAGGGCCGAGCATGAGCGACCGCGTGGGTCTGTTCCGCGGGGTGGTCCGCGGCGGGGTGGTGGTGCCGGACGCCGGCTGCGAGCTGCCAGACGGCACCGCCGTGGAGTTTGGGGCTTGGGGGCGGGCCGGGGACGAGGCGTGGGCAATGATCGACGCCTGGGAGAGAGGTGAACGTGATGCGCCCGGGTGACCTCTATTACGCCAACCTCCCGTCCGTCAACGGCCGCGAGCAGTACGGCCGGCGGTGATGCCTCGTCATTCAAAACGACGAGTATGCCGGCCGGTTGACGGTGGTTCTGGTCGTTCCACTCACAAAGAACCTTGGCACGCTCAGCCTGCCGGGCACGGTTGCGGTAGCCGCGACCCCGGCCAACGGGCCACGATTCCACTCGACCGCGCTCGTCTGCCAACTCCATGCCCTCGACCGTAAGCGGCTTGACCCCGTGCCGATCGGCGAAGTCGAGCCGGCAGTGCTTGCGGCGGTGTTCGCTGAACTGGACCGGCTGACCGGACGGTCGCCACCGGCCGCATCGCCATCCGTGCCGGCCCCGAGCGGGGCATCCCCCATGCCCTCCCAGCCTGCCACCCCATGATCGCCCTCACCGACGCCACCAAAACCTACCAACAAGGCCGCCGCACGGTGGAGGCCGTCCGCGGGGTGACGCTCACCGTCTCCGGCGGCGAGTTCGTGTCCATCATGGGGCCGAGCGGGTCCGGCAAATCCACCCTCATGCACCTGATGGGCGCCCTCGACACCCCTACCGCCGGCCGGGTGGCGTTCGCCGGCAACGACATCGGGGCCATGTCGGACACCCAGCGGTCGCTACTGCGGCGGACCCGGCTCGGGTTCGTGTTCCAGGCGTTCAACCTGTTGCCGACGCTTACCGCCGCCGAGAACGTGGCCCTGCCCCTGTTGCTCGGGGGCACGGCCCGGCGGTCGGCACTGGAACGGGCCGCGGCCGGGCTGGCGGCGGTCAACCTGCCGGACCGCGGCGGCCACTTCCCGGACGAACTGTCCGGCGGCGAAATGCAGCGGGTGGCGGTGGCCCGGGCGCTGGTCGGCGACCCGGACGCGGTGCTGTGTGACGAGCCGACCGGCAACCTCGACTCGGCCAACAGCCGGGAGGTGCTGACCCTGTTGGCCGGCCTACCAACGGCCGGCCGGCGAGCCGTCATCATGGTCACGCACGACGCCAGCGCCGCTAAGTATGGCACCCGTCTGGTGACGCTGCGTGACGGCCGGCTGGAATCCGACGAGCCGGTCCGCTGATGCCCCCACTCTACCGCCTGCTCAGCATCCGCTACCTCCGCCGCCGGTGGGACCGCACCGCCCTGATCGTGGCCAGCATTGCCCTAGGGGTGGCCACGCTGCTGTCCACTCGCGTCCTCAACCAGTGCCTGGAGTCGGCCGCCCTCGGAGCGAACGCCCCCCTGGCCGCCGGCGGCGACCTGCTGGTGTCCAACGGCGAGCCGGGGGTGCCACTACCGCTAGCCGCCGAGCTACGAGCAGCCACCCTGCCCGGGGTGATATCGGTCACGCCGCTGGTGATCGAGCGGGTGACGCTGCCCGACCTCGCCGGCCGGTCGGCGGTGCTGGTCGGGGCCGAACTGGATGGCAGCTCGATAGATGGCGGTCCGCTCGGCGTCACCTTCGTCCGCACCCTGCCGGCCGACTTCACCTCGGCCGCGTTACTGCTCACCCGCACGCCGGTGGTACTGAGTCAACAACTCCACGACACTTGGACGACGGCCCGGCCAGCGGCGATATCCCCGCTGTCGCTGCGATTCGGCTCCCGGCTCGTCGCCTGCCAGCCGGTCGGCTACTTCACCGTGGCCGCCGACTCGCCACTGGCCGCCCTCGGGTCCGGGGTGATGGGCATGGCCGTGGCCGACGCCGCCCGGCTGTCCCGCCCCGGGCCGACGCCAGGTCTGGCGGCGCTGGTCGGCGGGAGTGCCGGCGACGCCCTGTTCCCGCCGCGGGTGGACCGCATCGATGTGCGGGCCGTCGCCGGGTCCGACCTCGCGGCGGTGCAAGACGCCGTGCAGGCGGTCGTCGGCGGTCGCGGCCTGGTTCGCCCCCCGGACCAGCACAACCGCAGCACGCAGGAGATCGTCTCCGGGGTGCAGATCGGGTTCACCCTGTGCAGCTTCGGGGCGATGGTGGTCGGGCTGTTTCTGGTCTACAACGCCATGGCTGTGACGGTGGCCGAGCGGCGGGCCGATGTGGGCGTGCTGCGGTCGCTTGGGGCGACCCGGGGCCAGATCGTCGCCTTGTTCGCGGTGGCCGCGGCCGTCGTCGGGCTGGTCGGGGCAGTGGCCGGGGTGCTGCTCGGCGCCGGCTTAGCTCAGGGCCTGCTGTTCGCCTTCCGGGGCGAACTCGGCGGGCTGTCGGTGGGTGCGGTCGGCGGCGGCTGGCCGAGCGTCGGCACCGTCGTCCTGGGTGTGCTGGCCGGGACGGGAACGGCCGTCCTCGCCGGGCTGATTCCCGCGCTACAAGCCGCGACCCAAGACCCGGCTGAGGCGAGCTGCCACAGCCCGCGGCCGGTCGGCGGCTGGTGGCGGGTGGCCCACCTGGCGGTCATCGGCCTGCTGGTCGGCAGCGGACTGACGGCCATCCTGTTCCGCCACCACCTGCCGGCGCGGGTCGGTAACTTCGGCGGCCTCATGGCCGTCATGGTTGGGCTGATCCTGTCCGCCCCGGTGTCCGTCACGCTCCTGGTACGGCTGCTCCACCCACCCCTAAGACGGGTGCTGCCGGTGGAGGCCCGGCTGGCCTGCGATAACCTGCTTCGCGCCCCGGGCCGGACGGGGGTGGTGATCGGGGCACTGGCGGCCGGGGTCGGGCTGATGGTCCAAACCGCGGGCCTCGGGCGGAGCAACCGCGAGCCGATCGTGCGGTGGATCGACGAGGTGATCCGGGCCGACCGCATGGTGTTCGGCGGCAGCCTGACGGATGCGATGGGGTCGGCCGCCCCGCTGGAGCCGCGGGTGGCCGCCGAGGTGGCCGCCCTGCCGGGGGTGGAAGGCACCTTCGGCATCCGCTACCGCAGCCCGGAGTTCAACGGCACCCGCATCTTCCTGACCGCCGTCGACGCCCGTGAGTACCTGGCCCTCACCGCCCCGCGGCTGGCCGGCGGGCTGACGGCCTACCGCCAGATGGCCCTGCTGCCGGGCAACGACGGCACGGTGGTGTCGGAGAACTTCGCCCGCCGGCACGGGGTCGGCGTCGGCGGCGTGGTCGAACTGCCCGGCCCCCGCGGCCCGGTGCGGCTGACCGTGCTGGCCACCATGCCGGACTTCTCGTGGAGCCGCGGCACCCTATTCCTGGACCGGGCCAACTACGCCCGCCAGTTCCAGGACGACCGGCTGGACGTGGTCCACGTATTCGAACGCGACCCGTCCGCCGCCGCCGCGATTGAAAAGTACGCGGCCGACAGCGGGCTGGTCGTGCAGGAGCGGGAGGCCATGCGGGCGTTCGTCGCCGACCTCATCGACCGGGTGTTCCTGCTGGCCTACTTACAACAGGTGGCGGTCGCCCTGGTGGCCGGGCTGGGCGTCGTCACGGCCCTGCTCATCTCGGTGCTGCAACGCAAGCGGGAGCTGGGCCTGCTGCTGGCCGTCGGGGCGACCCCAGCCCAGGTGGTGAAGGCCGTCGTCTGGGAGGCGGCCCTACTGGGCGTCTTCGGCACCGTTCTCGGCGTGGCCGTCGGGTTGCCGCTGGAGTGGTTCATCCTGCGGGTGGTGCTGCTGGACGAGAGCGGGTTTCTGCTGCCGGTGCTGGTGCCGTGGCGAGCGGGGCTGGGCATCGCCGGCGGATCAATGCTGGCGGCCACCGCCGCCGGGCTTTTGCCGGCGTGGCGGGCCGTCAAGACCCGCATCCCGGAGGCGATCCAGTACGAGTAGCCAGTTGACACATAGCCGCCCTACAGTACGATCCGTCTCGACGGGCTTGATGCATCTTGGCCCCTGCCGGACAACATCTTGTACCCCCGGACCGTCTGAGAACTTATGCGCCGGCTCTTACTGGCCGCCAGCCTGGCCGGACTTCTCCCCCCCTCCGCTCTAGCGGACGACCTCGACCCAGTGTACCCGGGGGCGTGGTTGGTCGGGACATGCACCAGCGAAAGCGGGGCTGACAAGTTGGAGCTGCGAGTTGCGGATCGTAGAGGCGACAGGGTCAACGCCGCCATCCAACTGAAGGGCAAGAACCGGGCGGGCCGGGACTTTCCCTTTCAGGTCGAGCTAGCCGGTGAGCGGATTGGGTGGAAGGACCGAGACGGGTGGGTGTACTCAGGCATGGTTACCGGTCTTTCGGTGAGCGGGGAGTGGAGCGACCCGTCCGCCGATCAAAAGGGTAGGTTCACCCTCACTTGGGACTCGAAGCGGTCGGCCAAGCCGCCGGTCGTCATCTCGGTCGAAGAGGCAGCCGGCCTGGAGCGGTTGCGGACCGGGTTGATTGCACCCCCGTTAGGCGAGCAGACAGACCCGGACGGCTCCGACCTGAAAGCCATCGTCGCCGCCATTGACCGTCGGTGTAAGGTGAACGGGACAAACGGTATGGTCGGTCGTCTGGCTACCAAGCACAAAGCGGAGTGGAAGGCCGCCGCCGAGGCCGGCGACCCGAACGCTCAACTCTTGTACGGATACGCGCGGAAATACGGCGCCGGGGAGACCCCCGCCCCTAAGGCGGCTGTCACCTGGTGGCGGAAGGCGGCCGAAGGTGGCAGTGTTCAAGCCCTGGTCGAATTGGGTACTGCGTCGTGGGAGGGAGATGGCGTTGACCGAAATTCCGTTGAGGCCGCGAGCCTACTTCGGAAGGCGGTCGAGAAGGGAAAAGCCGAGGGCATGAGGATGCTCGCGCACATCCTAATGAACGGCCAGGGGACGAACAAAGACCCGATCGGAGCGATCAGGATGTTCGGCCGGGCAGCCGAAGCTGGCTACTCGGACGCTATGGTTGATATCGGGGTTGCCCACATCGTCGGGATGGGCGTCCGCTACGACCCTGTCGCGGCGGCCCGCTGGTTTCAGAAGGCGATCGAGCATGGCAACCACATGGGGATGTTCAACCTGGCCGTATGTTACAGGGATGGGAACGGAGTGCCTCAGGACTACTCCAAGGCGGTCGCCTGGTATCATCGAGCGGCCGATGCCGGCAACACCCTCTGTTTCTTCAACCTCGGGAGCATGTACGAGGACGGGAGGGGCGTTCCAGAAAATCGGGTCGAGGCGATCAAATGGTATCAGCGGGCCGCTAAGGAAGGGGACCGCAACGCAATCGGGTAGTGGCCTCAGCGTAGGGATGCGTTGTAGTGGCGGATGAAGTACCACAGGGCACCCAGGTGGTTGCGGTCGCACTTGGAGCAGGACAGGGT
>JAYVUZ010000062.1:0-5457 GCA_043787415.1 Fimbriiglobus sp.
CGACCGCCGGGGAGCGGCTATCTAGACGCTCCCCGGCGGTCGCGGCCCCCGCCAAACCGACCCAGAGACCACCGGATGCTCGACTGGCTGACCGCCCCCGACGCCCAACTGCCGGACGCCGCCGCCCTCGTCACCCGGCTGGTGCTGGCGGCGGCCCTCGGATTCGTGGTGTCGCTCATCCACCGCGGCACCCTCGGCCGCCGGCCGCTGGCCCCGGCCCTGCCGGCCACCCTGGTGCTGCTGGCCGTGCTGGTGGCGTTCGTCACCCTGACCATCGGCAACAGCGTGGCCCGGGCGTTCGGTCTGGTGGGGGCACTGTCCATCATCCGCTTCCGCAGCGTGGTGGACGACACCCGGGACACGGCCTTCGTCATTTTCGCCGTCGGGGTGGGCATGGCGGCCGGGGCCGGGGCCGGGCTGCTGGCCGCCGTCGGGGTGCCGGTGGTCGCCGTGGTGGCCTGGCTGACCACCCTGCGGGCCGACCGGATGCCCGCCCGGCTGACGGTGCGGCTGGCCACCGGCCACGAGCCGGCCGTACTGGGCGGGGTGTTCGGCAAGCACTTCGGCCGCGTGCAGCCGACCGGGGCCGAGACGGTCAAGGGCGGCGGCGGGCTGGAGTACCGCTACGCGGTGACGGTGACGGACCCGGCCAGCCTGACGGCGGCGGTGGCCGAGCTGAGCCGCATCGACGGCGTGCAGTCGGTCGAGCTGAAAGCTGATTGACCGACATTTTCCCGCGACGCGCCCCCGCCCGGCCGGGCATGATGGGGTGTGATGCCGACGCTCCTGAGTGCCTTCGACCCGCTGGCCCCGGATGCCGCCCTGCTCGACCGCTTCCGCCGGGAGCGGGACGGGGAGGCGTTCGCCCAGCTCGTCCGCCGACACGGGCCGCTGGTGCTGGGCGTCTGCCGCCGCGTCACTGGGGACGTGCATCTGACCGACGACGCCTTCCAGGCGGCGTGGCTCGGGCGGTTCTAACCGATTGCCTGACCAGTGAAGGGATCGGTTCGGGGGCCAGGTGTCAGAAAGCCTCTCAACTCCTTCCAATTCAACAGCTCCTCTATCCCGTTGCCGAACCGCAACGACCGCTCGGACTGGAGTACTTTCAAGTGCCCTTTAGCCATCGCCACGAACAGTCCCTCCGCTAGCCCCCTGAGATCACGGACATCGAACAATTCCTGGACCGCCGGCAGGCCAGTTGGGGTTCTCGCCCGGGCAAGCACCTCGATCGGGCCGAAGTTGTGCGCCAGCGGGGTGAGCCGGGGATACCAGCCATCCTGGTCGCGCATCGCCCGCCGCAGGCACACCAGCAGATCGGCATGGACGATCTGCTTTACGGGGATGCGGGGGTGAGCGGCGTCCAGCGTCAGTTGCGCTCTGGACTTCTGACGGTCCTCCCGTTGCTCCCGCTCAAGCGTTCCGGTGTACTGGTCGAACGCGGTGATGTCGTCGGTGTAGGACTCGCGGCCGTCCTCCCGCTGGTGGTAGTAGCGGGCGTCCATGAACTCGGCAGCTAACTTGTGTCGGCGCTTGCCCATTAGGGCGGCCAGCAGGTAGAGCACCAACTCGCGGCCGACGTGCTTGTGTGCATCGAACTGGCAGTCGTAGTAGCTGGCGCTGCCCTGGGAGCTGAACAGTGGGAGCAGCCGCTCCAAAAACCCGTGAACGTCGGCAAACGCCTCCGGGTCGTTGTGCTGGTAACTGGCGTAGAGTATGGCGAAGTCGATGAATTCGTCGCGGTAGAGCCGCATCTGCTCGACCGCGTCGATCACCTGCTGGGCGGCCCCCCGCCCCTCCCGCTCCTGCTGCCGCATGTTGTCGGTGATGCGGAAACCCGCTAGAGCCTCGGACAAGGCCTGAAGGTAGTCGTGGCGGATGACCCCGACGTTCCCCTTGCCCCGCTCGACGGCGTCTTTGAGCCGCTGGAACTGGTTGGTGGTCTCGGAGACGACCCGCGTCTCGGTCAGGTAGTGGGCCGGCGGCTCCCCGAGCGGGGGCCGCTTGAACTCGGGCAGTTTGAGCAAAAACCGCTCCAGCCGCTCCAACTCTTCGCCATACCGCTGCCCGTCGGTCAGGTCGAAGTAGATGCGAGTTTTCAGGTAGGTCGGCAACGCCTCGGTCCCATCCGGATGTCGCTCTCGGAGAACGGGGATGAACTTCTCCTGCCTAGTGTGGTTGTAAACTTCCGGGGTGACGATCTCAGTCTCGGTGCCGACGCCACCCTTGCGGCTGTTCGCCTTCTCGGCGTACTGGCGGTCGCAAACCAGCAGCACCCGCTCTACGGTCGGGTCGTTGACCATCCGCTCCATGAAGGCGAACTTGTCGTGGCCCGGCGGCAGATCATAGAAGTCGCCAACGACATCGACCCCAACCATAATTAGTCGGTCAGCTATGTTTTTGACCCACTGCTTATGCTCCTCTGTGGACCAAGAATATGAGATGAAGACCTTCGCGGCGGGCTTTGGCTCCGCATTCGGCTCGCTCATCGCACCCTCCGAACTATTGGTTGAGTGACAACTGGATCATTCGGCTTCCTGGAACCTCCGTCAATCTCCGTAGTGACGATTGAAGTAAACATGGTTGCCGCCTGGATACCGCTCCAGCAGGCATCAGCCTCCGGAGGGCTGGACTGGCGGTAGCCGGCCGGGCCGGTCAAACTGGCGCGACGCGCCGCCCCGCCGCCGGGGGAGTAATAACGGCCGGCACGGATCGCCGGCTTCGGAGGTCACGCATGACCGCAACCTGTCACCCGCTGCGGCGGGCGGTGCAGCCGCTCGTCCGCCGGGCCGCCCCGGACGCCGACCTGGTCGCCCGGTTCGTCGAGGACCGGGACCAACCGGCCTTCGCCGAGCTGGTCCGCCGGCACGGGCCGGGCGTGCTGGCCGTCTGCCGGCACGTCACCCGCCACCACCACGACGCCGACGACGCCTTCCAGGCCACCTTCCTGGTGCTGGCCCGCAAGGCCCACGCCCTCGACCCGGCCCGCCCCCTGGCGGCCTGGCTGCGGGGGGTGGCGGTGCGGGCCGGCAAGAAGGCGGCCCGCCGCCGGCCGACGCTGCCGCTGGGCGAGGTCGCCCGGCCGGAGTGCCGGTCGGACGGCGAGGCGGTGGCGGCCGTGCGGGCGGCGGTGGCGGCGCTGCCGGCGCACCAGCGGCAGGCGGTCGAGCGGTGCGAGCTGCTCGGCCAACCGCGGGCCGAGGTGGCGAGCGAACTCGGCATCCGGCCGGGGACGCTCAGCAGCCGCCTGGCGCTGGCCCGGCGGGCGCTGGCGGCCCGGCTGGCGCGGCAGGGGTTCGCCCCCGTCGTGGTGCCGGCGGCTCTGGCACGTGCGACGGCCTCCGAGGTGTCATCCCGACGGGTGGTCGAACTGGCGGAGGCGGTCATGCGAGTGAACTGGTACGGGTGGGCGATGGGGCTGGTGCTGGCGGTGGGCGGGGCGGTCGGTGTGGGGCTGGCGGGCGAGCCGGCGCCGATGCCGCGACGGGCTGAGGTGAAGGCGAACGAGGGGCGAATTCTGCTGATGGTACGCGCGGCAGATGGCCGCAGCGAGTCGTACCTGTGGGTGGACCCGGACGGCGGCCGGCCGACACGACTGAGCATCGCCGAAGTACGGCGGGCCGGGGCCGACCTGTACGAGATGATCTACCTGGACGGCATTGTCCCGCGACGCGCCACCTCGTCGTTTCCGTCCGGCGCCCTGCGGCCCAACGGCGACATGCCGTTCCATACCCGCAAGGGGATAGTGCTGCTCACCCCATCCGACCCGCCGACGGTGCGGCCGCTGACGCCGACCCCGGTCGGCGGGTGGGACGTGGTGGCCTGGTCGGCCGACGGCTGGCGGTGCGTGTTTCGCGGGCACGACGGCGATCGGACGACGCACACGCTGGTGGACATAGCCACCGGCGACACGACCCCGTTGCCGGTGCCGGACGGCTACCTGGTGTGCGGCTGGTGCGAGACAAACGGCTGGCTGCTGGCCACCCCCGGCGACGAGCGGAACGTCCTCGACCGGCTGACCAGCGACGCCCCGCACGAAGGGCGGTACGTCAAGCTGCCGCTCGACGGCCGGCCGCCGGCCGAGTTCCCGGGCGGCAAATTGTTCCAGCCGGTCTTGTCGCCCGACGGCCGGCTGGTCGCCCACGTCCGCCCCGAGACGGTGGGCGGGAGGAAGGGGCAGACGCTGGAAGTGGCTGACCTTGCCGGCGGGCGGTCCCCGGTCTTCCACTGTTCGGGCGCCACGTCCCTGCGGGCGTGCTGGGCGCCGGACGGCCGCCGGCTGGTCGTGCAGGAGTGGTTTGGCCCGCTGCTCGGCCGGCGGAACGCCGGCAAGACGTGGGTGTGCGACCTGGACGGTCGTAAACGGGAACTGCCGGCGACCGGCGTGCCCGTCGGCTGGCGGTGAGCCGGACCGGGGGGCGGTTGGTTCGCACGGCCCCGGCGGTCGGCTCACACGACCTAAGTCGTTGGCCGGCAAGGTTAGTTTGCACCTCGCGCATGGTTCGCACGGACGGGGTGTGCGGCGTGCGAACCAACCGCCGGCCCTTGCCCCCGGCCGCCCGGGGTGGGATGATACCCGTCCGCCCCCGGAGCCGCCGCGTGACCCCCGAAGCCAAGCTCGCCCTGACGCTCGCCGGCCTGACCGTCGGCCTGTTCGCCTTCTTCTGGGGTCTGGCCCTGTTCCTGCACAGCTACCTGTACAGCCAGGTGGCCGACCGCCTGCCCGTCCGCGCCGTCGTGTCCGCCCTGCTGGTGGCCTGCGGCCTCACCGGCTGGACCATCCTCAACGTCCGGGCCAGCCACCCGGACAAGTTCGGCGTGCTGGTCGGGTTCGACCGCATGTTGACCCCGACCAGCAGCCGGGACGTGGCCGAGTTCGAGGCCGTCCGCGAGCTGACCGTCAAGGACGCGGCCGGCAAGCCGAAGGAGCAGACGGCCAAGTTCGTGTGGGACGGCCGGGACAGCTTCGTGGAGCCGGACAGCAAAGCCAAGTTCGCCCTGAACACGTCCACCTACCTGACGACCGCCCTGCTGGTGCCCGGCGACGGCGGGCCGGCCCGGTTCGAGGCGGTGCGGGAGAACGGCCGGTACACCCCCGAGAAGAAGTTCGTGGACCCGGCCGGCCGGACCATCGAGGGGCTGGCCCCGCGGGCCATGACCATCCCCAGCCCGGGGGCGCTGGTGCTCGGCCTGCTGGTGAACGCCGGGGCGTTCCTGCTGTGGGTGGTGGTGCTGTGGCTGGGGATGCGATTCGCCCTCGGCCACGCCACCGGCCTGGGGCTGCTGTTCGGGCTGGCCACCATGGTGGTGCTCATGCCGCTGCTGTTCAACGCCCACACGCCCCGGCCGGGCGTGGCGGCGGCAGTGAAGGGGTGACATCCCTCTTGGCGAGCGGCCAGCGTGAGCTGGTCCGGCCCCGAGGCGCGCGGTCTGCCCTGGGCCGGACCAGCTTACGCTGGC
>JAYVUZ010000063.1:0-35622 GCA_043787415.1 Fimbriiglobus sp.
CAAGTCGCTGTCGTTCGCCAAGTGCGACCGCACCCACCTGGGCGCCCTCTGGTACTTCGTCCGCCACTACAACCAGTCCCTACTCTGAGGCCACTACCCAAACGCGATAAGTTGGTGGTCGGGCAGTATGGGTGCGGCGAGCCAAGCGAACAGCCGGTGCTTGGAGACTACGGTCGTGACCAAGTAGCGATCCAGCGGGTCCAGTTTTCGCCGCATCACTTCGCACGGCTCGGCATGAACCCACCAGTAGTCGCGGTACGCCGCCCGCTTCACCTGATCCCGAAGTGGCTTGACTTGCTTGCGGACGTGAGCAATCGGCCGTTCGTACAGCTCCGCGTCGTCTAGCGACATCGCGTCCCCGAAGTCGATGATCCAGAAGTCGCGCGGTCGGCGAGTGACATCCAACCCGTTCACCCACGGCACGATTACGTCGCTGTTGGGCCGCAGATGTGGGTTTGGCTCATGCAGCATACTCACGGCATCGGCGAGCGGGATGTCGAACGATCCAGACTTCACATCTCCGACGAAACCGATGCCCCGATTGGCGACGAGTTTGGTCGCCAGCGTCGTGTCTGCGGCGGCCGTCAGGTTCGGATTGATTACCCCGACAGGAGTACCGTCAAGCACCCGGGAAGTGTCTGTGCCGTCGTCGAAGCCGACCATGCTTATGTGAACGTTGGCCCCGTCCAACACCCAGTCCTGATCACTCACGGCGAAGAAGATTCCGCCAGTCTCCCGAATCCGTTCCAAGACTGTTCGGTTCTCGCCGCCCCGGATGCCCTGCGTGGCAATGAGGCCGGCTCGCTTAGACCTGGCACCGGCAATCGACGCTCGGGCCTTCTCGAACCAGTAGCAACACAGATCGCTGAAATTTGGGATGCGGTCGCCGTAGAGCTTGAACAGCTTGAGGGTGTAATCGTCGCCGAGTTCGCCACGGAGCTTCTTCGTCCCCAGGAATGGCGGGTTGCCGACGACGAACTCGGCCGCCGGCCAGTCCGGCTCGCGGGGGTGTGCCGGGTCGGTCAGGTCGAGCACGGCGTCCCGGCACTCGATGCTATCCATCGGGTCCAGTACCGGGTCGCTCGGGGCCACGAACCCGTTGAACCGCATCCACTGCAAGAAGCCGATCCAGATGACCACCTGGGCCAGCTCCCGGGCGAACGGGTTCCGCTCGATGCCCCGCAGTTGCGTCGGCCGCACCCCGGGGAACCGCTGCCGCTGGTCCTTGCCGGCCAGGTACGTCAGCACCTCCTTCTCCAGGTCCAGCAGGTGGAACAGGGCGACGTACAGGAAGTTGCCGCTGCCGCACGCCGGGTCCAGCACGGTGGTGTCGGCCAGCCGCTTGAGGAAGGTGCCGACGGCGTTCTCGAAGGCCAGCCGCGGCTTGCTGCCCGGCTTGCCCTTGGCCGCCTTCGCCCACAGCGTGTCGGCGGCGGCACGGGTGGCGTCCCACTCCCGCCGCAGCGGGGCCACCAGCACCGGCAAGAGGAGCGTGTCGATGTCTTCCCGGCTGGTGTAGTGGGCGCCGAGCTGGCTCCGCTTGGCCGGGTCGAGCAGCCGCTCGAACAGGGTGCCGAAGATGCTCGGCTCGACCTGCGACCAGTCGCACTTGGCACAGTCGATGAGTTCGGCGATCTCCGACCGGGTGAGGGGCACCACGTCCCCGTCGGCGAAAAGGTGGCCGTTGAACCGCGGCAGCTTCTCCCGGCCGAACCGGCCGCCGCCGTTCATCCGGGCGAACAGCTCGGCCAGCACCTCGGTCAGCTCGGCCTGGTTGCCCTTGGCCGCCTCGACGGTGTCCAGGAACAGCCCTTCGGGCAGCAGCTCGATGTCTTCGGCGAACATGCAGAACATGAGCTTCATGAGGAAGTGGCCGGCCGTCACCGGCTCGACGCCGCGGGCGTGCAACCCATCGGCGAGGCGGGCGAACCGGCCGGCGATGTCCTCGGTCACCTGCTTCTGGGTGCGGCCGGGTCGGAGCCGGTCCGGGTCGGTGAACGCCCAGCGGAGGACTTGCAGGTTGGCCGGGTCGTGCAGGCCGGCCAGGTCGAAGGCGTGAACCTCCTTCACCGTGCCGGTGAAGTTGGTGTGGACCTCGAAGCGGTCGAGGTCGCACACCACCAGCAGGGGCGGGTTGCCCAGCGCCTCGCGGTACTGCGAGAGCTGCTGGTAGGCGGCCTTCAGGTCCTTCTTCTTGCCCTTGTACTCCCAGCCGAAGAACCCCCGCCGCCACACGTCGGCGAACCCCTGGCCGCCGCCGTCCTTGGTCAGCCCCTTCTCGAAGGTGAACCAGTCGCCCGTCGGGTCGGCGGCGGCCGGGGTCGGCTGGCCGAGCACATGGCACAGGTCGAGGAAGTGTTCCTGGCAGGCGGCCCGCTCCTTGAGGTCGGCGGCCTGCCACTTGGCGATGAACTGGTCGGCGGTCATGCGGCGAGTGTACCCGGGCGGCGGGCAACCCACAACCGGCCCGGCCGGCGGGCCGTCGTTGGGGTATATCAGTGGGTGAACGGGCGGGGCTGGCCGACGCGGCCCGGAACGGTTGGCGACCGGCCACCGGGCGGCCGATAACTTCAGTTGCCCAGGTCTGGAGCCGCCGGAATTGGCCCCGTAAGGAGGGACGCACATGCTCGAAATCGTCGTCCCGATGGCCGGCCGGGGCAGCCGGTTCGCCACCGCCGGATACTCGCAGCCGAAACCGCTCATCCCGGTCAACGGGGTGCCGATGATCCGACTGGTCATCGCCAACCTAACCCCCCGCCGGCCGCACACGTTTACTTTTATTTGCCAGAGCGATCATTTGGACCACTACGGCCTTGCCACCCACCTCACGGGGTGGGCGCCGGGGTGTCGGGTCATTGGCATCGACCGGGTGACCGAGGGCGCGGCCTGCACCGTGCTGCTGGCCAGAGACCAGATTGCGACCGACTCCCCGCTCATGATCGCCAACTGCGACCAGTACATCGACGCGGACATCAATTCGTACTTGGCCAAGATGGACGACGACCGGCTTGACGGTCTGATCATGACCATGACGGCCGACCACCCGAAATGGTCTTACGTCGGCTTTGACGACGGCGGGCGGGTGAACCGGGTGGTCGAGAAGGACGTGATCTCCGACCAGGCAACGGTCGGCATCTACAACTTTGCCCGTGGCAACGACTTCGTGCGGGCCGCCGAGCGGATGATCGCCCGCGATTTGCGGGTGAACGGCGAATTCTACGTCGCACCGACGTATAATCAGTTGATTGAAGATGGGGCCAAGATCGGGGTGTACGACATCGGCGGGGTGGGGGCCGGCATGTACGGCCTCGGGGTGCCGGAAGACCTGATCGTCTTCGAAGGGCTGGAGCTTGCCGACCGGGCCGCCCGGCGGGTGACCGCGTGACGGTTCTGAGCCACCGCGGGTACTGGCTGACGCCGGCCGAGAAGAACACGGCCACGGCGTTCAGGCGGTCGTTTGACCTCGGCTTCGGCACGGAGACCGACGTGCGGGACCGGCTGGGTGAACTGGTCATCAGCCATGACCCGCCGCGTGGCGGCGAGATGCTGCTAAGTGAGTTTCTCGATCTGCTGGCCGGGCAAGACCTTCCGCTCGCGTTGAACGTGAAGGCGGACGGGCTTGCCGAGGGCATCCGGGACGCCCTGAATCGCCGCGGGCTGACGAAGTGGTTCGTCTTCGACATGTCGGTGCCGGACACCCTCCGGCAACTGGCGGTCGGCAACCCGGTGTTCGTCCGGGCGAGCGAGTACGAGCGGGCGCCGGTGTTGCTGGACCGTGCCGCAGGGGTTTGGCTGGACGGGTTCACCGGCGAGTGGTGGGACGCGGAGTTGCGGGAATGGGCTGACCGAACACGGCCAGTTTGCCTGGTATCCCCAGAATTACACGGCCGCGATCCGGCGGTCGCCTGGAATCATCTTGCCACGGTCCGCGCGTCAGGAGTAGAAGGGCTGATGCTGTGTACCGACCGGCCGGAACAGGCCGGGCGGTTCTTTGCGGGGGGCGGGGCATGATCCGGGCCGTCGTGTTCGACATGGACGGAGTGCTCATCGACGCCAAAGACTGGCACTACCAAGCCTTGAATCGGGCGTTGGAGCTTTTCGGCTACACGATCACCCCGGACGAACACCACAGCACCTACGACGGCCTGACCACCCGCACCAAGCTGGACATGCTCACCGCCCGGTTCGGCCTGCCCCGCCGGCTGCACGGCTTCCTCAACGAGTTGAAGCAGCAGTACACGATGGACATCGTGTACCAGCAGTGCCGGCCGACCTTCCAGCACGAGTACGCGCTGGCCCAGCTCAAGCGGCACGGGTACAAGCTGGCGGTGGCCAGCAACAGCGTCCGGCAGTCGGTCGAGGTGATGATGGAGCGGTCCCACCTCCGCCCCCACCTGGACCTGCTGCTGAGCAACCAGGACGTGGCCCGGCCGAAGCCGCACCCGGACCTGTACACGAAGGCCGTCACCCACTTCGGGCTTAGCCCGGCCGAGGTGCTGGTGGTCGAGGACAACGACAACGGGGTGCGGGCGGCGGTGGCGGCAGGCACCCACGTGCTCGTCGTCCGGGATGTCCACGAGGTCCACCTCGGGAACATCATGAGCCGCATCCGCGAGGTCGAGACGGCGGGTCGAACGGAGGCGGCATGAACGCACTGGTCGTGGACTGCGGCGGCCCGGACCGCACCTGCCTGGCGACCGCCCGGCGGCTGACCGGGGCGGCCGTCGTGGCCCTCCTCCGCACCCCGGCCGACGGCCCGGTGGGCGTCAAGTTCGCCTGCGGCGACGAGGTGGCCGCCCGGCTGCCCGGGGCCGGGGTGCTGTGCGGGGCCATGCTGGCCGCCGACCGCTTCGCCTGGGACGCCGAACTGGTCGTCCTGACCGGCCCGGCGAACCGCTGGGCTGCCCACCTGAGCCGGCTGGCCGGCGACCGGCCGGCGGCGGCCGACGCCTTCCTGTCGTTCGACCCGCACGCCCCGCCGATCGACTGTCCGACCGGGCTGCCGCTGCTCGACCTGTCGGCCACGACCAGCCCGGCCCTGGTGTGGCTCCGCCGCACCGCCGACTTCTTCGACCTGGCCCAATCCGCGGTCCGCAAGAACGCCCGGGTGGCCGGCCGGTTCGGGTTCGGGTCGCTGGTGCGGGAGCTGTTCCTCACCCAGATGACGGTCGCCTTCCAGACCGAGGACAGCCGGCCCCTCCAGGCCCCGACCCGGGCGGTCGAGCTGTACCTGGCGGCGGCATAACGACAGCCCCGAGGTTCCTGTGCAGCACCACAAGCTCGCCGCGATGGTAAAGGGCTGGTTCGTCGGCGACTTCGCCCCGGCGGCCCTCCGCACCCCGGCCGTCGAGGTGGGGGTGAAGGAGTACGCCGCCGGCGACACGGAGGCGGCCCACCGGCACCAGGTGGCCACCGAGCTGACGGTCATCGTCCGCGGCCGGGCGGTGCTGGGCGGGCGGGAGTGGGGGCCGGGCGACATCGTCACCGTCGAACCCGGCGAGGCCACCGCCTTCGAGGCCCTGACCGACGTGACGACGGTGGTGGTCAAGCTGCCGAGTGTGGCCGGCGACAAGTACCCGGCCTAGCCGGCCTCACGCGGTGCCGACGACGGCTGCCGCCACCCGGCCGGCCAGCGTGTCCACGTCGAAGAACCGCCGCGCCGCCACCTCCAGCCCGGCGTGGTCGAACCCGGTGTCGGCCAGCATTTCCCGCACCACCGCCCGGTCGCCGCCGGGGTCGCCGGGGAGCGTGCGGGAGCCGGCCACCAGCAAGTCACTCATCGGCCGCCTCGGCCGGGCCGCCGCCGGACAGCCGCGGAGCTGGGCCTCGATCAGCGGCAGCCCCAGCCCCTCACTCGCCGACGGGAACAGTAGCAGTTCGGCCTCACGAAACAGCCGCTCGGTGGTGGCGGCGGTGGCCCGCGGGTGCCACTCCACCGGCAGGGCCGGCGGCAGGGCGGCGAAGAACGCCGGCACGTCCTCCGGCGGGCACCGCACCCCGCCGTACAGGAGCAGCACGCCGGCCGAGTCGCCGACGAGCGCGGGCATCTGTGCCAGCCCCTTGCGGCGGTCCAGCGGGGACGCCAGCAGCACGGCCCCCGGTCGCCGCTCGGCCGCCACGGCGGGGCGCAAGCACGCCGGCGGGACCATCGGCGGCAGGCTCGCCACCCCGCCCGCCGGGAAGTGGAACAGCTCGCGGAGGTCGTCGGCCACGGCCGGGCTGATGGCCAGCGTTTGGTCGCACCGCTCCCGGTAGTAGCGGAACCCGCGGGCGTGCTGGGCGGCGAACGGGAACGGCTTGGCCGGCCCGGTCAGGCAGAACCGGGTGGGGATGGCATCGTAGGCCAGGCCCACCACCCGCGGCACCGGCAGCCGGTCGTCGAAGTCCACCGCCCACGGGCTGCCGACCACCAGCACGTCGAACCGCCCGGCCTCCAGCCGGGTGCCGATCTGGCTGTGCCACAGGTCCGGCGGCCGGTCGTCGGCCCCGGCCGGCGGCCCGGCCGCGAACCGGGCCATCACGTCCGCCGCCGGTGCCCGGATCGCCCAGTCGGCAGAGATGCCGTTGTCCCGGGCGAACCGCGGGTCGCGGAGGTGCAGCCGGGACCAGTTGGCGACGTGGCCGGACGGCCGGACCGCCGACACCAACTGGGCGTCGTGGCCGGCGGCCGTCAGGTGGGCGTGCAGCGACAGCAGGTAGTTCCGCACCCCCACGTGGCGGTCGAGGAACCCCGGCTCGACCAGAAGGGCCACGCGGCTCACGGCCCGCCCCGGGTCAGGACTGCGGCCAAGACGGCCACCTGGAGAAGGACGATCAGAGTCAGCAGCCCGGCGAGGACGAGCCTGGCCCGCCCCTTGACAGCCCGCCCGATTCTGGCGACGGCACGGGTCGGCGTCATCGGCGGCGGGGCCGGCGGCGGCACCGGGTGGGCCGGCAGGAACGCCCGGATGTGGTCGCGGCCGACGTTGGTCGTGGCCGTCGAGTACGGGTTGAGCCGCGGCGGGATGCCGCGCTGCAACAGGGTGGTACTCAGCTCCACGTCCTCGGCCTGGTTCCAGAACGACAGGTCGTTGAGCGGCACCGCCCGCAGCAGGTGGGTCTTGACCACGAACAGGCCGCCGTTGAGGAACGGCACGCCCGGCAGCGCGTTGAGGTCGGTGGACATCCGCTGCGGGGACAGCCGGAACGCCCGCTCGGTCAGGTGGCAGTAGCCGGGGAACTCCTCCCCGTCCTCGAACCGCTGCGTCACCGTCACGTAGTCGAAGTCATACCCGTACTGGTCGAAGCCGGTGAAGAAGTCGTCCGCCAGCCGGTAGCGGTCGTGGGCCAGCAGCAGGTTGGGGCGGGTGGCCGCCCGGGCGATGTCGTTCTTCTTGCGGCTGATCTCGGCCCGCGTCGGGTGGTAAGTCTGCGGCAGGTAGTCGGGCCGGGCGAAGGCGTAGTCCGGGTCTTCGGGGCCGCAGATGACGATCTGGTGGGCGCCGGCCGGGTCGCGGTCGCGGACCGACTTGAGGAAGGCGATCACGTTCGCCTTGCGGGTGTTCTGGGTGAGGACGCCGAACGTCCAGGCCCCGGGGCGGTACAGCTCGACGTCCGCCCGCCCCACCTCGAACACCGTCGTCAGCAAGTCGCCGGCGACCTCCTCGTGCAGGATGCGGCTGGTCAGCCCGACCCGCCGGCCGAAGAAGTTCTTGACCGCCAACACCCCCTGCCCCACGTCGTACCGGATCACCAGTCGGCCCGTCGCCCCGACGAACCGGATCAGTTCGTCCAGCGCCAGCGGCAGCGCGTCCAGGGCCAGGTTGGTGATCGGGTCTTCGTAGCACCACACCACCGCGTACTGCTGGTGCAGCCCGGCGGCGGCTCGGAAGTTGGTGCAGCCGAACAGCGCCAGCCCGTCCGCCTCAATGGGCGGGTGGTGGCCGACCCACAGGTGCCGGCCGGGGCCGCGAACCAGGTCGAGCAGCGGTTCGGGCGGGGCGGTCATCGGGCCTCCGGGGTTGCCGCCCGTAGGGCCGCCCACTGGTCGAGGAAGGCGGGGGGCATCGGCGGGGCCTGCGTCAGGGCGTCCACCACGGCGTTCCGCCACTGCCGGTCCGGGGTGCGGCCGGCCGCCTCGGCGGCGGCGAAGAGCGTGGCGAACTCCCGCTCCGACCGTGCGGCGGCGGCCAGCGGCGGCGGCAGCGGGCCGCCGGCCGGGCCGCGGACCAGTACCCCGTCGGCGGCCGTCAGCCCGGCCGCCAGCCGGCCGTCGGCCCACACCCCCGACCGGGCCAGGGCCGCCGACAGGACCACCAGCCCCGGCCGGCGGACCAGCCACGGGGCGGCGGCGGCCACATCGGCGGCGGTGTCCAGCTCGTAGACGTGGACGGCCGTCGGCGACACCTCCTCCGCCTTCGCCAGCTCGTCCGGGCCGCGGCCGCGGACCCGCCGGGCCACGGCCGCCGGCAGCGGCGGGTCGTCGGGCAGCCGCATCAGCGTCAGGTCACAGCCGCGGTCCGAGTTCAGCACCTGGCAGAACAGGACCAGGTCGCCGGGCGTGCTGGCGGGCGGGAACGACCGCCGCCACACCACCCGCCGCGGCTGGCGGGCGGGCGGCGGGTCGGCGAGGACGCCTTCGACGGCCCGGCAGGCGGCCTCGGCGGTGGCGTCCCAGGTGAACCCGGCGGCGAACGCCCGCTTGGCCGCCGGGTCGGACGCTTCGGGCCGGGACAGGCAGCGGTAGATCACCCGGGCCATGTCGGCCGGGTCGGCCGGGTCGAAGTAGTCGGTGCCGGGGCCGGAGTACTCGGGCACCGCCGACGTGCCGGCGGCGGCCACGTCGGTGCCGCACGCCAGCGCTTCGAGCACCGGCAGCCCGAGGCCTTCGTACAGCGACGGGAAGACGAACAGCCGGGCCGCCTGGTACAGGGCCGCCAGCTCGGCGTCGCTGACGTGGCCGAGCAGGATCAGGTCGAGGCTGATGCCGAGCGCCTCGGCGGTGGCCCGCAGCTTGATGGCGACCACCCCGAGTTCGCCGACGATCACCACCGGTCGGCCGGCCCGGGCGTGCCGGGGCAGCTTGGCGTAGGCCGCCAACAGGGTGTCCAGGCTCTTGCGGAAGTCGCCGCCGCCGACGTACAGCAGGAAGCCGGCGGCCGCCTTCGCCGGGTAGCCCTTCCGCACGAACACCTCGGCGGCGACCCGCCTCGCCTCGCCCGGGGTGACGTTCGGCAGGTCGGAGGCGACGGCCCCGCGGATGTTCGTCACCCCGCCCACCCGCAGCCGGTCGGTCAGGTCGCGGCGGGTGGCCTCGGAGATGGCCAGCAGCCCGTCGCACGCGGCCACCCGGCGGAGCATGGCGGCATAGAACGCCCACACGTCCGGCTGGCGATGCAGGTACTGGTCGGCGAATAGCAGCGGGATGAGGTCGTAAAACACGGCCAGCGTAGGCGGCCCGCCGCCGGCGTACCGGGCGGCCAGCCCGCGGGCCTCGAACGGGGACAGCACCAGCACGGCCGCCGGGCGGTGCGCCCGCAGCCAGTCGGCGTAGTGCAGCCGCACGAGTGCCGTGGTGGCCCCGTGGCAGTCGCTCACCGGGGCCGGCGGGTCGTACCGCACCACCTCGACCCCGGGCGGCACGTCCACCTCGCCCAGGTGGCCGGCCACGGCCAGCCGCAGCCGCCAGTCCGGCCGCACCCGGGCGATGCCGGCCAGCAGCTCCCGGGCGTACCGGCCCACCCCCCGGCGGCGGCCCTCGCCCTGGATGCCCTGGCCGTCGATGAGCAGGTCCACCGGGGTCATTGGGCCGGCACGCGGGCGGACAGCTCGTCCAGCCGGCGGGTGGCCTCGAAGTACAGCCGGGTGAGCTCGTCCACCCGCGCGGTCAGCCGCGCCACCGCCTCGTCGTTCCGCTCGGCCGCCTGCTTGCCGAGGTGGTACAGGAGGTGGGTGGCGAGCCGGTTGAACCGCGTCTGCTGCTCCACCCACGGGCGGAGCAGCCCGCTCAAGTAGACGAACGCCAGCCGGCGAAATCGGGAGCGGAACCGGGTGCCGGCCGGCAGCGGCATGGGGGCGGACAGGTCGCCGACCGCCGGCAGGTGGATCGTCGGGTCGAGGTCGGGCGGGGGGAACGGCGGGCGGGGCGGGGCGAACCGCCAGTCCCGGGCGTCCAGCCCTTCGCGGACGGCCGCCGCCAGCTCGTCGGCGGTCAGCCGCCGGTCGGCGGCGGTCCTGCTCGGGTGGTCGTTCAACCCCGCCTCCGTACCGGCCGAGTCCAAACGTTACCCTTACCCGACCCCGGTCGGGGTGTCAAGCCGGGGGTTCTGGGCGACCGGCTCACCGCCGCCCGGTCAGCAGCAGCAGAATGATGACGGCCTGGCTCAGCAGCCCGACCACGACGCCGGCGGCCACCAGCGTGCGGAACCGCTCCCGCAGCCACACCCGCACGCCCCGCGGCGGCGGCTGGTTGTGTTCCTCTTCGCTGTCGTCCGGCTTCTCCGGGACGAACGTGCTGGTGTAGGCCGGGGTCAGGCCCAGCACCGTCGCCCGGCTGATCGGGTTCACCCGCGGCGGCAGCGAGTGGGCCTGGAGCCAGCCGGCGAACTCGCAGTCCTCGGCCTGGTTCCAGAACATCAGCTCGTTCAGCCGGAGTGCCCGCAGGGTGTGCGTCTTGACGGCCAGCAGCCCGCCGTTGAGGTACTGGAGCGGGTACACCCGGTCGTAGCTGGCCAGGGTGATCGGCGCCCGCCAGATGAACTCCGTCCGCCACTTGGACATGGTCACGTAGGCCGGGAACTCCTCCCCCGTCTCGTACCGCTGCGGCACGGTCAGGAAGTCGAAGTCGTGGCCGTACCGCTCGAACCCGTCGAAGAACCCCGGGTCCAGCGTGTAGCGGTCGTGAACCAGCAGCAGGTTCGGCTTGCTGGCCAGGTCGGCGAGGTCGTTCTTCTTGGTGCAGATGTCGGCCAGCACCGGCGAGTACGCCTTCGTGTGCGTTCGCACGCCGAACGGCTCGTACTCCGGGTGCGGCGGGCCACAGACGATGATCTCGTGCCGGCGGTGCGGGTCTTGGTCCCGCACGCTCCGCAGGAAGCCTACCACGTTGGCCACCTTCTTCCCCTGCGTGAGGATCGCCAGCGACCACTCACTAGATGCGTACTCGGCGAGGTGCTGGCGGCGGACCCGGTAGACCGTCACCCAGCCGTACTGCGGCAGGCTGATCTCGGCCTCCACGGCCACGTCGAGGAACGGGTGCCGGCCGAGGAACCGCTTGAGTTTCACCAGGTTGAAGTGCCGGTCCTCGCGGAACTTGACCACCAGCCGGCCGTCCGCCCCGAGCAGCCGCAGCAGCTCGTCCAGGTAGATGACCTGGCTTTCGGGCCGCACGTCGGCGAGGTCGGTTTCGTAACACCAGACCACGTCGTAGGCCCGGTGGTGGTCCGGACTGGCGCGGAGGTTGTTGCGGGCGAGCAGGTTCTGGGCGGCGGCCGGGAACGGCGGGTGCGTGCCGGCCCAGAAGTGCCGGGCGTGGTCGCGGACGAGGGCGGCGAGCGGCGGGTCGGACGGGCTGACGGTCTGCACGGGGCGGCTCCGGCCGGGGGCGGCAGAAGCGTTGTAGCGGTCAGACGGCGTTCGGCGTGTTCAGCCCCCACTCGGCGGCCAGCACGCCGGGCATCTGGCCGAGCTGCGTCACCACCACTTCCACGGCCCGGTCGTCCCGCTTCTCGGCCAGCAGGTCCACGCTCACGTTGGCCCGCTTCCGCCGCTTGCTCTGCCGGGCGACGACGCCCTGCACCAGCACCCCCGGCAGGGCGTCCACCAGCCGCCGCATCTCGGCCTGCACGGCCGCCCGGGCCTTCGCCTGGCAGATCACCTGGAGGCGGTAGCCGACTTCGCCATCGGCCGCCAGCCGGCGGGCGTCCACCCACCGGGCGAGCGGCCGCAGCGACAGGTTCAGCCCGAGCACCAGCACGGCCCCGATGGCGGCGGCGAACGGGAAGCCCATGCCGGCCAGCACCCCGACGGCGGCCGAACACCAGAGGGTGGCGGCGGTGTCGATGCCCTTGACGGTCAGGCCGTCGCGGAGGATCACCCCGCCGCCCAGGAACCCGACCCCGCTCACCACGTAGGACGCCACCCGGGTCGGGCTGGTGGTGTCGCCCAGCAGCCGGGTGATGGACACGAACAGGGCCGCCCCGAGGCACACCAGGGCGTTGGTCCGCAGCCCGGCCGGGTGCTGGCGGTACTGGCGCTCGGCCCCCACCAGGGCGCCGAGAGCCAGGGCGATCAGGGAGTCGAGCAGAAAGTCGGCGTGCGTGATGGGTGTCATCGTCTCCAAATCTACGCACCGGCCGGCGGTTGCGACAGCGGGGAATTCCGGACACCGCCCGTCAATCTGCCGTCACCCGGGCCACCTCGGCGCAGTCCTTGTCGCCGCGGCCGCTGAAGCACAGCACCACCACGTCCGTCGCCGGCCGCTTCGCCGCCTCCCGCATGGTGGTCACGACGGCGTGGGCCGTCTCCAGCGCCGGCAGCACCCCTTCGAGCCGGCCGCACAGGTGGAAGGCGTCCAACGCCTCCTGGTCGGTGACGCTGGTGTACCGCACCCGGCCGGTGTCCTTCCAGTGGCTGTGTTCCGGGCCGACGCCGGGGTAGTCGAGGCCGGCGCTCACCGAATGCACGTCGGCCGTCTGGCCGTCCGGGTCTTGCAGCACGTAGCTGAAGCTGCCGTGCAGCACCCCCGGGGAGCCGTGGCTGAGCGTGGCCGCGTGGTCGCCGGCTTTGCCCGACCGGCCGCCGGCCTCGACGCCCACCAGCTCCACCGCCGCATCCCCGACGAACGGGCTGAACATGCCGGCCGCGTTCGACCCGCCGCCGACGCACGCCACCACCACGTCGGGCAACTTGCCCGTCTGGGCCAGGCACTGCTCCCGGGTCTCCCGGCCGATGACGCTCTGGAAGTCCCGCCCCATCATCGGGAACGGGTGCGGGCCGACCACGCTGCCGATGATGTAGTGCGTCCCTTCGACGGAACTCATCCACTCCCGCATGGCCTCGTTGGTCGCGTCCTTGAGGGTCTTGCTGCCGCTCTCGACGGGGAACACCTCGGCCCCCATGGCCTTCATGCGGAACACGTTCAGCTCCTGCCGGCGGATGTCCTCGGTGCCCATGTACACCCGACACTCCAGCCCGAACAGTGCCGCCGCCGTCGCGGTCGCCACGCCGTGCTGGCCGGCCCCGGTCTCGGCGATCACCCGCTTCTTGCCCATCCGCCGGCACAGCAGCCCCTGGCCGATGGCGTTGTTGATCTTGTGGGCGCCGGTGTGGTTGAGGTCTTCCCGCTTCAGGTAAATTCGCGCCCCGCCGGCCTCGGCCGTCAGCCGGTCGGCCCGGTACAGGAGGCTCGGCCGGCCGACGTACTCCCGCATGAGCCGGTCGAACTCGGCCACGAAGCCCGGGTCGGCCATCGCCTCCTGGTAGGCCCGGTCCAGCTCGTTCAGGGCGAACATGAGGGTTTCGGGGACGAACCGGCCGCCGTACTTGCCGAACCGGCCGCGGGTATCGGGGAGACCAGACATGATTTCACCACGGAGATGCGGAGGGCGCGGAGGAAGCAACGAACAGAACAGTAGAAATTTTACCGGCCCAACCGGCTGTTAACTTGATTTGTTGACTTCTCTGTGTTGTCCGCGTCTCCGTGGTGAAGTTCTTCATGCCTGAGTTGCCCGAGGTGGAGACGGTGGTCCGCGACCTACGGCCGCTGCTGGTCGGCCGGCGGCTGGGCGCCGTCGTGGTCGGCGGCAAGCTGCGGCGGCCGTGGCGGACAGAATGGGTGATCGAAGGGGCGACGGTGGCCGGGCTGCGGCGGCGGGGCAAGTGGATCCTCGCCGACCTGGACCCGACGGGCGTGCTGGTGGTGCATCTGGGCATGACGGGTCAGCTCACGGTCGTCGCGGCCGGGGCGGACGTGCCGGACCACCTGCACCTGCGGGTGCCGCTGGACGACGGCCGGGAGCTGCGGTTCCGGGACGTGCGGCGGTTCGGCAGCGCCGAGCTGTTCCCGGACGCAGCCAGCGTGACGGCCTTCCTCGGCGACCGGCTCGGGCCGGAGCCGGACGACTTGCAGCCGGGGCCGTTCGCCGACGCCATCCGGGCCAGCAGGCGGCCGGTGAAGGCGACGCTGCTCGACCAGACGGTGGCGGCCGGGGTGGGCAACATCTACGCCGACGAGGCCCTGCACCGGGCCGGCCTGCACCCCGAGCGCCGCGGGCCGACGCTGAGCCGGGACGAGTGCGAGCGGCTGCGGACGGCGGTGGCGGGCGTCATCCGGTTCGCCATCGACCACCGCGGCAGCAGCATCCGCGACTACATCGGCGGCAGCGGGCTGAAGGGTCAGTTCCAGCATGAACACCGGGTGTACGGCCGCGGCGGCGACCCGTGCTTGACATGCGGCACGGCCATCGAGGTGGTACGGGTCGGCGGCCGGTCGAGCCACTTCTGCCCGGCGTGCCAGCCGGCCGCCCCGGGTCGCACCCCAGATCGCAGCCCGAAGCGCTAGCGAGGAAGGATGTCCTCGCTAGCGCTTCGGGCTGCGATCCCAACCGCCGCCCTACAACAACCGCACATGTCCTACCGCGCCTACAAGAAGCTGTTCGGCGAGACGGCCCTCGAGCTCAAGAGCCGGCTGGCCCTGGCCGTCGGCGTGCCGCTGCTGATGTCGGTCAGCTTCTACATCTACGCCCGGCAGACCGAAGGGCTGGCCTACGACCAGCTCACCCACACCGGCCGGGCGCTGGTGGTGCCGATCCTGACGCGGGCGCACGTCCGGGGGGAGTTGCGGGACGGCCTGGACGAGTTCCAGCAGCAGGCCGAGACGACCTGGCCGGGCAAGCTGAAGGGCTACCAGTACGCCGTCCTCAGCCCGGACCCCCGCACCCCGGAGCGGCAACCCGCCGCCGACGACGACCGCCAGGCGCTGGCCGCCTTCATGGCCGACCCGGCCGCCACCGAAATCGCCCACGAGGCCCCCGGCCGCAGCTTCCGCTATTACGGGGCGGTGCGGGCCGGGGCCAGTTGCGTGGGCTGCCACCGCGACCCGACCCGGATGGGGGCGGCCGTCAGCCCCGACTTGCAGCCGAACGAGCTGATGGCCGTGGTGCGGGTACAGCTCTCCACCGAGATGATCGAGGCCGGGTTCAACCAGAGCCTGGCCCTGCTGGCGACCTTTTGCGTCGGGGCGTGCCTCCTCATCCTGGCCGGCAGCTTCGCTGTCATCCGGTACGTGGTGGTCCGGCCGGTCAAGCACCTGAAGGCGGTGGCCGACGCCATCGCCGCCGGCGAGCTGAACGTGCGGTCCGAGATTCAAACGGGCGACGAATTCGAGGACTTGTCGGACGCCTTCAACCGGATGCTCCGCAACCTGACCAGCACCCAGGCCCGCAACCGCGAGCTGATCTCCGACCTCGACGGCAAGGTGGACCAACTGGCCCGCGCCAACATGGCCCTGTACGAGAGCGACCGCCTGAAGGGCGACTTCCTCTCGACCATCAGCCACGAGCTGCGGACGCCGCTGACCAGCATCATCGGGTTCAGCGAGCTGCTGGTGAACCTGGACCAGCTCGCCGACAAGCAGCGGCGGTGGGCGGCCAACATCATGACCAGCGGGCAGGGGCTGTTGGCCCTCATCAACGACGTGCTGGACCTGGCCCGGCTGGAGGCCGGCAAGCTCAAGCTGCACCCGGCGAGCCTCGACCCGGCGGCGCTGTGCGACCAGGCGGCGGCCTTCATCCGCCCGGCCGCCGAGGCCAAGCACCTGGAGCTGAAGGTGCTGGCCGGGCCGGACCTGCCGGCCGTAACACAGGACGCCGGCAAGCTCGGCCAGATTCTGAGCAACCTGCTCGGCAACGCCGTCAAGTTCACCCCGGAGGGCGGACGGGTGACGCTGTCGGCCGAGGTGCGGGACGGGTCGCTGGTGCTGACCGTGGCCGACACCGGGGTGGGCATCCCGCCGGAGGAGCAGGAGCTGGTGTTCGACAAGTTCCGCCAGACCAGCCACCCGCTGACCCGCGAACAGGGCGGCACCGGGCTGGGGCTGAGCATCGTCCGCGAGCTGGCCAAGCTGCTCGGCGGCGAGGTGACGCTCCGCAGCGAGCTGGGCCGCGGCAGCCGGTTCACCGTGGCGGTGCCGGCCGTGCTGTCGGCGGTTCGGCGGGAGCCGTGACCGCCGGAGGGCGTCAAGAGCGACGCCCCCCGGCGGTCGCGGCTCCCATAAACTGTCCCTTGCGCATACCCGGTTCGCGGGGTACAGTCCAGCTTGAGCCGTTCCCGACTCGCGGGGCAGTTCTGGTACGGCAGTGTCCCCGCGCCGGCGGTCCGGCGGGCACCACCCGCCGCACCCGCGCGGCACGCCATTAGGCCGCGGCGCAACCCCGCGGAGGGGGTCGAATTGCTTCACGGGGGCCGGGAGCGCCGACGATACTCTTGGCGTAAGCTGGGCAGACTCGGGAACCCCGGCCGGAGGCCGGTGAACAAACCCCCAGCGGGTCGGGCCGACTGGCACGACGGCTGCAACGTGGGGGATCGGAACAACACGACGCGGACCCCAGTCACCCCGGGGTCTGCTGGAATACACTGGTCTTCTGCGACCGCGTCTGACCCGGAGGGTCCGCGGCCGCAGGGGGAGACGATGGCCGATGCAACACGCCTCCCGTTGGCAGTCCTGGCGAGTCACCACGGCACGGCGGCCGGTGGCCTCGTACACCACCGACCCGTTAGCCGCCCGCACCATGGCTCACCCGCCCGGCTTCCGCCGCACCCCGCTCACCCCCGCGGACCCGCTAGCGGGCCTGAAGGCGGAAACCCCGAACGCGGCCGGCGTGCGGGAGAGCCTGGTCGCCCGGGTGCGGGAGCTGATCGCCGCCGGCGAGTACGACACGCCCGCCCGCCTGGAGGTCGCCGAGGAGGCGATGGCCCGCCGGCTGGCCGGCGACTGACCCGCGGCTGGTTACTGTGGAGATCTCGCTCGACCGGCCGCAAGGCCGGTCGGTTCGGTTTTGGTGGGGCAGGCATTTTTTCCTGTCTCACCAAATCCACAACCCGGAGCCGCGACCAAGCTGGTCGAAGCCGGCCTGCTGCGGACCATCGAGGTCGGCCCCCGCACTTCATGCGACAGGTGTGGCACCCGGATCGAGTTCCAGCACCCGGCCGTCGACGCTGGTCGTGCGGGGCACCTGCGAGGCCTGCAACGCCGCCTGGACGGCCAGCCGCCGGCGGGTCGTGTGAGCAGAAGTTACAACCGCCGGCAGCGTTGACCTGTCAGACTTGCCGGGAGTCGCTTGCGGCCGGCCATCCCGCGACGTAGGTTAAGTCCACTCTCCGTTATTCTGGCCGGCCGCCTCCGGCCGCCACGGCGCCCAGCCCCACCCCATCGGTGGAGGGTTCGATGTTCGGCTTCGACGGCCGCTGCCCCCGCTGTGCCGGGGTCCGCCTCTGGCAGTCCAGTAGCGGTTGGTTCAAGTTCCCGGCCCGGGTGGTCTGCCTGTACCCGCTCCGTTGCGACCACTGCACGAACCGCTTCTGGCGGTTCCTGTGGTCGCCGCCGCCGACCGTCAGCCGGCGGTCGCGGTCCGGCTCGCCGCAGCGGGTGAAGTCGAACGGCGACCCCGACACGCCGCCGCCTGGGCCTCCCGGCTTGAAGCGCTAGCGGACGGCCGTCGGGTCGAAGTGCGGGTTGTGGATCAGCCCGAAGGTGTTGCCGAACGGGTCGCGGAACTCGGCCGCCCGGATGCCGCCGCCCACGTCCTGGATGCCCCCCTCGGCGAGGACCGCCCCCAGCCCGGCCAGCCGGGCCGCCTCGGCGTCGATGTCGTCGGTGCCCCAGAACGCCCCGGAGCGGGGCCGGCCGTCCGGCACCAGCCCCAGCTCGAACCCGCCGACCGCGAACCCGACGTAAAACGGCTCGTCGAAGTACGGGGCGTGGCCGGCCACGGCGGCGTAGAACGCCTTCCCCGCGGCCAGGTCCGGGCAGGCATAGACGGCGGTCCGCAGGCCGAGGATCATGAGGCACCGGGCGACGGGGTGAACGGGTGGACACAATGCCAGACGCCGGCCCGGCCGTCAATGCCGCCCCCTGCCGGTTCCGTCACAGCCTGGGCTGGGCGCTAGCCCGGCAGTTCACCGTCATGGGCGGGAGCCTGGGGGTGGTCTGGGGCGGCGGTCTGGCGGCCGGTATCTTCACGCCGCCTCCTCTTTACATGGCGGGCACCATGATGACCTTGGTCACCGTGGCGACGGTGGCCCTGTGTGTCTGGCGGCTCACCCTCCAGCCGCGGCCGGACGGGCTGGTGGTAGCCCAACTGATCGGCCGGCCGGTGGTGATTGCCTGGGACCGCATCGAAGCCGTGCGGCCGGGCGGTGTGAGCCACATCGCCCACATCCTGTTGACGGTGCGGGGGTGGCGGCGGCCGGTGGCGGTGCCGCTGCGGCTGAACGACCTGCCCGGTTTCGCCGACGCGGTGGCCGAGTTCGCCGGCGACGACCACCCGCTCGCCGACGCCCTCCACGACCGCCTGACCGGAGGCTGACCCGTGCCCGCAGCCGTCCACCCGTTCCCGCTCGCCTTCCGCATGACGTGGTGGCCGTGGCTCGTGGCCGCCACGGTCTGGGAGCAAGTCGGGGTGGTCCTGGTGCTCGCGGCCGGGCTGGCCGTCAACCCGCCCGGCCCGGCGGCGTGGCGGGCGTGGGCGGCGTCGTACGCGGCCGCCTCCACGGTCGGCCTGCTGCTCACCGCCCCGCTGATGGCCGGGTACGTCTGGTGGTACCGGGTGCGGGTCGGCCCGGGCGGCTTGCGGGGGTACAGCTTCTGGGGCTGGCCGACGGTCGTCCCATGGGACGCCCCGGCGGCGGTCGAGCGGCGGTCGTTCCTCGGCCTGCCCGTGCTGCTCGTCGCCGGCAGCCCGACCGGCCGGCGGGTGTGGCTGGCGGCCCTGATGGCCGACCCGCACGGGTTCGCCGAGGCGGTGAGCGAACACGCCGGTGACGACCACCCGCTCACCGAAGCCTTGTGGGAGCGGCTGGCGGGCGGCTGACGGCTGCGGTAGAGCAGTGGTGCCATCCCCGAGGCCGGCCCGATGCCCCGTTACGACGATGACGATGATGAAGACGACCGACCGCGGCGGCGTACGAAACGGAAGCCGGCTGGCCTGCCGCTGGCAGTCGTCCTCACCCTGGCGGGCGGGGCCGGGCTGCTGGTCTTGGCGCTGTTCGGGGCGGTCGGCTACTTCGTGCTGACGGACAGACCGGCCGAGGCGACCGCCCCGGCCGCTCCGGCGCCGCCGGTGACGGTGCCCGGGCAGGCGGGCGAATCCCGCAACGAGGCCCCGACCGAGGAGCCGCTGCCGGCCGGCCGGCAGGAGCTGACCGTCACCCAGGTGAGCCGGCTGCGCGACCGTGGCGAGGTCAAGCTCCAGGTGCAGTACGACCTGACCCGGGGCCAGGACGTGACCGGCGAGCTGTGTGTGGCCGTCCGCTGGGCCGACGGCAGTACCCACCGGCTGCCGGTGCGGAACGGGTTCGGCCGCACCGAACTGCCCGGGGCTAGCATCCCCCGCGGGTCGGTGGACCTGAGCCGCGGCTGGCTGGTTCCGGAGTTCGCCGGCACGCTGGCCGTGTGGGTGGAACGGGGCGGGTTGCCGGACGGCGGTCCCCGCATCTCCAACGTGTTTCACGTCCGCTTCTGACCTGCCGGAGGCGCCCCATGACCCCGCCCGACTTCCCGGCCGGCCCCTACCTGCCCGACCCGTCGCCGGCCCGGCGGGCCGCGCTGATCGCCGAGGTCGAAGCCCTGCCGGCGAGTCTGCGGGCGGCCGTCGCTGGGGCCGACCCGGACCGGGTGTACAAGAAGTGGACGGTCCGGCAGATCGCGCACCACCTGGCCGACAGCCATGTGAATGCGTTCGTTCGGTTCCGGCTGGCCCTCACCGAGGAGTCGCCGACCGTCAAGCCCTACGACGAAAGCCGGTGGGTGGAGCTGGCCGACGCCCGCACCGCCGAGGTGGGGCTGTCGCTGACGCTTCTGGACGCGCTGCACGCCCGCTGGGTGATCCTGCTGCGGGCGATGGGTGAAACCGACTTCGCCCGGGAGTACGTCCACCCGGGGTATGGCAAGCGGTTCACGCTCGCCGAGGCGGTCGGGCTGTACGCCCACCACGGCCGGCATCACGTCGGCCAGATCGAGTGGCTCGCCACGAGTTTTCCATGCTGCCAGTCATCCTCATGCTGCTCGCCGCCCCGACCGCCGAGGACGCCAAACTGGCCGCCGCCTTCAAGGCGTACCTGGACGACGAGTGCCGCCGGCACCCCGTCTTCGCCAGCCAGCAGGGGGTTCACGATTACGACGACCAAATGGACGACCTGTCCCCGGCCGCGCGGGCCGGGGACGTGAAGCGGGCGGCCGCGCTGCTCGCCGACCTGCCGACCCGCATCGACCGCACCATGCTCAGCCGGGCCGGCCAGATCGACCTCGAAATCTGGGCACACACCCTCAAACTCCAACTCTGGCAGGCGGCCCACGACGACGGCTTCGTCACCGACCCCCGCACCTACGGCAGCTACCTGTCCGACAGCGTGTTCCTGCTGTTCACGCAGAGCACCCTGCCGGCCGAGCGGAACCGGGCCAACGCCGCCAAGCGGATTGCCCAGATTCCGAAGGTGGTCGCCGCCGCGAAGGCGTCGCTGTCGAACCCGCCGCGGCTGCTCACTGAGATCGCGGCCAAGCGGACCGCCGGGGCCATCGACTTCTACGAGAAGGAAATCTACCAGTTCGCCGCCGTCGCCCCGGGGACGGGGGAGCTGGCCGGGCCGTGCCGGGCCGCCGTCGCCGCGCTGAAGGAGTACAAGACCTGGCTGGAGACGGAGCTGCTGCCACGGTCCGGCGGCGAGTGGCGGCTGGGCAAGGACAAGTTCGCCGAGAAGCTGGTGCTGGAGCTGAACGCCGGGTTGACCGCCGCTGACGTGCTGGCCACCGCCGAGGTCGAGGCCAACCGCGTCGAGCGGGAGATGTACTTCACGGCGAAGCAGCTCTGGAGCAAGCTGTTCCCCGGCAAGCCGCTGCCGCCGGACGACGAGGCCGGCCGCCGGGCGACGACGAAGGCGGTGCTGGACGAGCTGGGCAAGGACCACGGCAAGCCGGCGGACCTGGTGGCCGACGCCAAGAAGACGGTGGCCGACATCAAGCGGTTCATCACGGAGAAGCGCATCCTGACACTGCCCGAGCCGGACCGCTGCCAGATCGTCGAGATGCCGGCCTTCCAGCGGGGCTTCTCGGTGGCGTACCTGAACCCGGCCCCGCCGCTCGACCCGGACGCCGCCAGCCTGTACGCCGTCGCCCCGCCGCCGGCCGACTGGCCGGCCGACCGGCAGGAGGCATTCTTCCGCGAGTACAACCGGGCCATGCTGCAAATCCTCACCGTCCACGAGGCGTACCCCGGGCACTACGTCCAGCTCGCGTACAGCAACCGCCACCCGTCGCTGCTGCGGCGGGTGCTGTCCAGCGGCGTGTTCGCCGAGGGCTGGGCCGTCTACACCGAACAGATGATGCTCGACCAGGGGTACGGCAACGGCGACCTGAGCCTACGGCTCCACCAACTCAAGTTCTACCTGCGGGCGGTGCTGAACGCGATCCTCGACCACCACATGCACTGTTCCGACTGGACCGACGAGCAGGCCCTCCGGCTGCTGGTGGGCCGCGGCTTCCAGACGGAGGGGGAGGCGGTCGGCAAGGTCGCCCGGGCCAAGCAGAGTAGTTGCCAGCTCTCGACGTACTTCACCGGCCGGACAGCCTTCTACCGGCTGCGGCAGGAGGTGCAACGGAAGCAGGGCGACGCCTTCGACCTCGGGAAGTACCACGAGGCCGTGCTGAGCCACGGCACACTGCCGGTGAAGTACCTGCCGGAACTGCTCGGGGGGAACGCCCGCTGAGCGGGAGGACCGCCGGGTTCGTGACCGACACGTTTTCCTGATTGCAAAGAGGCCGGGGCGGTGGTACGCTCGCCGAAAGGTCGAACCGGCGCCCGACGACTCGCATCCGTCGCCGCCGGCCGACCGTACCTCCTCCCCCAGTTCCTCCGTCGAGGGCTGTATCATGGTCCGCTCCCGCGCTCGGGTCGGGTTTACGCTCATCGAGCTGTTGGTGGTGATCGCCATCATTGCGATCCTCATCGGGCTGCTGCTGCCGGCGGTGCAGAAGGTCCGGGAGGCGGCCGCCCGGGCATCGTGTTCCAACAACCTGAAGCAACTGTCGCTGGCGGCGCACAACCACCACGATGCCCTCGGGGCCTTCCCGCCCGGGGTGTGGGCGCCGGACGGGGCGTGGGTCGGGTCCACCCCGGCGAGCAACTGGACGGCCGCCTGGAAGGACCCGCGGAGCACCTGCTGCCCATGGGGGGTGTACAGTTGGGCGGCCCGCATCCTGCCGTTCATCGAAGGCGACACCCTTTACCGGGCCATCAACTTCGGCGTGCCGGCCTATGCCCCGAACGTGCCGGAGGACTACGGCAGCTTCGGCGGCGGCCCCGGGGTGGACCGCGGCCCCGGGCAGCCGGTCGTCCCGGCCGGGCTGCCGAACGCCGGCCAGCCCAACCCGAACATCCTGGCCGCCACCTCCATGCCCAAAAGCTTCCTCTGCCCGTCGGCGGTCCGCGGCCGGCTCGGGCCGCCCACCACCAACAAGGACTACGCCATCTTCTACGACTCGGGCCGGGCCAACTTCGGCGAGACCTGCTGCCCGGAGCGGACCTCGGCCCCGGCGTACAACGGCATGGGGTGGATCAACAGCAAGGTGCGGATCGCCGACGTGACCGACGGGACGAGCAGCACCATGCACTTCGGGGAGAAGGCCAACTGGGCCAACCAGAGCTGGTGCGGGGACGGCAGCGGGTGCAACCAGTTCCTCTGGGTGCACCACCAGTCGCAGGGGCTGATCACCGGGTCGCAGCCGCCCAACTGGCTGGTCAAGGGGAACAGCCGGTCGGCCACCAGCTCGCACATCGGCGGGGTGCAGGTGGCGTTCGCCGATGGCCACGTGCAGTTCGTGCCCAACAGCATCGACCTGGCCGCCTGGCTGTCCCTGGGCACGCGGAACGTCGGCGAGGTTGTCACCGCCCCGTGACCGGCCGCCCCACCCTCCCCTACCCGAGCACCCGGCCATGCCCCGCCCCGCCGCCCCCGCCTCCGCCCTCGGCCTCGCCTGCCTGCTGGTCGCCGGGTGCAGCGACTCCGGGGTGGTGCCGGTGTCCGGCACCCTCACCTACAAAGGCAAGCCGGTCCCCAACGCCGTCATCCACTTTGTGCCCGACAAGGGCCGGCCGAGTACGGGTGAGACCGACCCGGCCGGCCGGTTCGCCCTCACCTACGACCCGCAGACCAAGGGCGCCCAGGTGGGCAAACACCGGGTGTTCGTGATGCACAACCCAGCGGCCGACGCCGGCCGCCCCGGGTCGATCCCCGGGGTGGCGGCCAGTCAGTCGCCCGACGAACGGGAGTTCTTCAGCAAGTACGGCGGGGACAAGTCGAAGGTGGAGGTGAGCATCGACAAGGCGACGAGCGACCTCAAGCTGGCGTGGGACTAGGCTGCCCGCCGGCCGTCACCAGTCGGCCGCCCCGCCCGTCTGCGTCACGCCCAGCAGCACCTGTCTGTGACCCGACTCCCCGCCCTGTTGTGTTGCCAGCTCTCGACGCACTTCACCGGCCGCACCGCTTTCCACCGGCTGCGGCAGGAGGTGCAGCAAGCGGCCGGGGCCTGCAACCGTAGGGTGGTGCCGAGTCTGCGAGGCCCACCGCCGGGTTGCCTTCTCCTGGACGGTGGGCCTCGCAGACTCGGCACCACCCTACGAAAGTTCTCAGCCGCCCTTGGCGTACACCGCCGCCGGGTCGAACACCCGCTCACCGACCGTCACCAGTTCGCCGTCCCGCACCTCGCGGAAGAAGCACGACGGGTAGCCTTCGTGGCAGGCCGCGCCACCTACCTGCGTCACGCTCAGCAGCACGGCGTCGGCGTCGCAGTCCACCTTCACGCTCCGCACCAGTTGCACGTGGCCGGACTCCTCGCCCTTCCGCCACAGCTTCTGCCGGCTGCGGCTCCAGTACACCGCCCGGCCGGTGCGGACCGTCTCGTCGAACGCCTCCCGGTTCATCCAGGCCAGCATCAGCACCTGGCCGGTGGCCGCGTCCTGGGCGACGGCCGCCACCAGCCCGCCGGCCTTGTCGAAGTCAATCATCGTACTCCTCTCGCTCGGCCTGCGGCAACGCGAACCCGGCCTTCACCTCCGGCCGGTGCAACACCACCAGCCCCCAGATGGCCACCGCCAGCCCGAACGGCCAGCAGATGCCGGTGCAGGGGAACAGGTGCATGACCATGCCGGCCACGGCCAGCCCGTGGCTGCGGCCGGCCATCATGCGGAAGGAGGCGGTGACGACCACCAGCAGCCAGACGCAGGCGAACACCCGCAGGCCGATGAGGACTTCCGGCGAGGGCGGCTTCTGGCCCATCAGGAACGGGTTGTTCTGCATGAGCTGGGGCATGGCCACGATGAGGGCGATCTCGGCCCCCAGCAGCATCAGGGTGAGGACGCACAGCACCGCCGACAGCAGCCCCGGCAAGTACGCCGGGCGGGCGTCCGGCGGCGGCTCCCAGTCGTCGTACTCGTCGTCGTCGTCCCGCCGGCGGCGGCGACGCGGCCGGGACTCGGACTCCTCGTCGGCATCGGCCGTCACCGACACGGCCCGGCGGGGCGGCGGCCGGCCGGCCGGGTCGAACACGGTGCCACACGCCCCGCAGGCGACCGGCTCGGCCAGCAGCCGGTCGGCCACCTCCAGGTCGGCCAAGCAGCCGGGGCAACGGACCACGGCCATCGGTCAGCCCCGGCCGTCGTCGTAGTCGTCCCGTGACCGGGCGTTCCCGCCGGCGAACGCCGCCTTCACCTCCGGCTTGCCGAGCACCACCAGCGCCCAGATGCCGATGGGTACGCCGAGCAGGCAGCAGACGCTGGTGACGCACGGGATCATGGCCAGCACCGAGCTGAGCATGGCCAGCCCGCGGCTCTTGGCCCGGAGCATCTGGATGCCACCGGCTAGTACCACCAGGTTGGCCAGGGCGAGCAGGGCGTTCCCCGGAATCCAGTACTTGGGCAGGGCGTCGAGGAACGTGGTCAGGATTTCCTTCTGCTGTTTCTTCTGGTCGGCATTCATCTGCGGGTTGGCGTCGATCTGCTCGAACTGCTTCTGCTTCTGCTTCTCCAGCTCCGGCTCGAAGTTGCCGCTCAGCCCGGACAGGATGTTGACCCCGGCCCCGAGCAGCAGCAGGGCGCCGATGACGATCAGCCCGATGGCCGGGTTGAGCAGCTTGGCTTTGCCGGCGGCCGCCCCGGCCGCCCGGCGGCGGGGGCGTTCGCCGCCCCGGTCGTCCAACTCGTCGTCGAAGCGGTCGCGGGCCACAGTGAACCCCCCTGTCGGTGAGCGTCAGTACGAGAGCAGGCTGAACACGTCGTAGCCGGCCAGCTTGGCCCGCCCTTCGAGGAACCCGAGTTCCACCAGGAACGCGCAGCCGACGACGATCCCACCGGCTTGTTCGATCAACTGACCGCCGGCTTTCATCGTCCCGCCGGTGGCCAGCAGGTCGTCCACCAGCAGCACCCGCGCCCCGGGGGCCACCCCGTCGGTGTGCATGTGCAGCTCGGCCTGGCCGTATTCCAGGTCGTACTTGAGCGAGTACGTGCGGTACGGCAGCTTGCCCGGCTTCCGCAGCGGGATGAGCGGCTTCTTGAGTTCCAGGGCCAGCGGGGCGGCGAACAGGAAGCCGCGGGCCTCGGCGGCGGCGATGGCATCGATGTCGGCCGATCGGTAGCGGTCGGCCAGGGCGGCGATGCTGGCGGCGAACGCCCCCGGGTCGGCCAGCAGCGGGGTGATGTCCTTGAACCGGATGCCCGGCTTGGGGAAGTCCGGGATGTCCCGGATATACTGCCGCAAGTCCATGTCGCCCCCCGGGGTTCGGCCCTCGCTTATGGTACTTCCCCGGCCGCCCGAGGCAACGACGTGAATCTCATCATTCGCCCCGCCACCCCCGCCGACGCCGCCGTGGTAGCCGACTTCAACGCCCGGTTGGCCCTAGAGAGCGAGGGCAAGACGCTCGACCCGGCGGTGCTGCGGCGGGGCGTCGGGCGGGTGTTGGCCGACCCGCACAAGGGGTTCTACGCGCTCGCCGTCAGTGGCGGCGAGGTGGTCGGCCAGACGTCCGTCACGTTCGAGTGGAGCGACTGGCGGGACGGCTGGTACTGGTGGCTCCAGAGCGTGTACGTGCCGGCCGACTGGCGGCGGCGGGGCGTCTTTCGGGCGATCTTCCGGCACCTCCACGAGCGGGCCGCGGCCGACCCGGACGTGATCGGCATCCGGCTGTACGTGGAGCACGACAACACGCGGGCGCAAGAGACCTATGCCGACCTCGGGCTGACGGCGGAGCCGTACAAGCTGATGGGGCTGTACCCGCTGCCGGGCCGCGGCTAGAGTTGCCGGCCGGCCGCCGCCCCGGTGCTCCAGGCGCTCTGGAAGTTGTACCCGCCGATCCACCCGTCCAGGTCGAGCACCTCGCCGGCGAAGTACAGCCCCGGGTGCCGCTTGCTCTGCATGGTGCGGGAGTCCACCTCGGCCAGCGCGACGCCGCCGGCCGTCACCTCGGCCTTCTCGTACCCCAGGGTGCCGGCCAGCGGCACCCGCAACCGTTTAACCGCCGCCACCACCTTCTGCCGGTCCGGCTTGCTGAGCGCCGCCGCCCGGCGGTCGGCCGGCAGGCCGGCCTGAGCCACCGCCAGGTCGGCCAGCCGGCGGGGCACCTTCGCCGACAGCACCACGGCCAGCAGTTGCTTGCCGTTGGCGGCCGACTCGGTGCGGACGAACTCGTCGAACGCCGGTTCAGGCTCGTCCGGCAACAGGTCGGCGTCCAGGGCGAGAGACGAGGGGGCCGGGTGCGAGCTGACCGCCCGGGACACGTCCAGCGGGGCCGGGCCGGTCAGCCCGAAGTGGGCGAAGCACAGCCCGCCGCGGCGGCGGTCCAGTGACTGGCCGTTGTCACGGACGGTCAGGGTCACGTCGCCCAGCGTCAGGCCCTTCAGGTCGGCCACCCACGGCTCGGCGGACCGCAGCGGCACCAGCGCCGGCCGGGTTGTCACGATGGTGTGGCCGAACTGCCGGGCGAAGCCGTAGCCGTCGCCGGTGGTGCCGCAGCCCGGATAGCTCAGGCCGCCCGTGGTGACGAGCACGCGCTCGCACGTCACCGAGCGCTGCGGCGTCGTGACCCGGAACCCGCCTTCGGGCAGGGCGTCCAGCGCGGTGGCCGGCTCCTGCACGCACGGCCGGACGCCGCTGCGGTTGAGCCGGCCGAGCAGGGCGTTCAGCACGTCCAGGGCACGGTCGCTGGTCGGGAAGATTTTGCCCGTGTCCTCGACCTTCGTCGCCACCCCCTCGGCCTCGAAGAAGGCGACCGTGTCGCGGACGCCGAAGCCGGCCAGCGACGAGTGCAGGAACTTGCCGTTGGCCCCGAAGGCGGGGACGATGTCGCGGTCCGGGCAGTGGTGGGTGATGTTGCAGCGGGTGCCGCCGCTCATCAGGATTTTCACCCCCGGCTTTTTGCCCTTCTCCAACAGCAGGACCCGGCGGCCCCGCTCGGCGGCGTGGACGGCCGCCATCAGCCCGGCGGCCCCGGCCCCCAGGATTACTGCGTCGAAATCGAACCCGCCCATACGCACCCCGTGTCGCACTTGCTGGCCATTTTAGGCCGAACTCTCCCCCACAAACGCCGACGGCCACGACCTCCGATCACGAGGGTGTGGCCGTCGGCGGTGAGCGGTCTCGACATTATGGCTTCGGCGGCTCGAGCACCACCGTGTCCACCTCGACCAAAATGCCGGCGGCCGACCGCGAGATGACCTTCGACAGCACCACCACCTCCTCGCCCGTCAGGTCGAGCAGCGGTACCAGCTTGGCCCCGGCCCCACGTCCATCTCGCCTGGCTCCGTGGGGTTGCCGAACCCGACGGCCGTCAGCCCCAGCCCGATCAGTGCCCCGGCATCCAATCGGTCGGCCGGCACGCTACACGGGCAGTTGGCTGATCTGCTCCAGCGGTAGGTCGTGAACGGTTACGCCGCCGGTGTCCGGGTGGCCGCCGTCAAGCCGGGGTAGCACGGTCAGTAGTTCCCACCACGGGACAGTCAGCCCCAATATACCGCCCTTCGGCCTCGGGTGAACTCCCTGACGACCCCACACCGCACGTCCAAAGGCAGACGCCCGCGGAAGCCGGATCCGGCGACGATTACCGTCACCTCGGGGATGGTTCTGTCCGGCCGCCCCGGCCTCGGGTAGCATCGGGCCACCGCCTCCCCCGGGTACGCCATGCTCCGCTCGCTCGCCTTGACCGCGGCCGCCGTGTTCGCTGCCCTGACCCCGACGGCCAGGCTCACCGCCCGTCCGCCGCCGCCGGCCACGACCTGGCCGATGTTCGGCGGCTCCCCGACCCGGAACATGGCCAACCTCAATGACCATGGTATCCCGGACATCCCCGACCCGGGGAAGGGGACCAACCTCCTCTGGACGGCCGCCCTGGGCAGCCGGACCTACACCCAGCCGGTGGTGGCCGGCGGCCGGGTGTACGTCGGCACCAACAACGAGCAGCCCCGTAACCCGCGGGACACCGTCAAGACGGTTGACGGCATCGAGCCGGCGGACAAGGGCGTGCTCATGTGCTTCGACGCCCGCACCGGCAAGTTCCTCTGGCAGGCCGTCCACGACAAGCTGCCCAGCGGCATGGTGAACGACTGGCCGAAGGAGGGGATCGCCTCGTCGCCGGCGGTGGACGGCGACCGGGTGTACTACGTGTCCAACCGGGCCGAGGTGGTGTGTGTGGACGCCAACGGGTTTGCCGACGGCAACCAGGGGTTCCAGGGGGAGAAGTACCGGGACGCCACCGACGCCGACGTGCTCTGGTCGGTGGACATGATGACGCAGTTCAAGGTGTTCCCGCACAACCTGGCCTGCTGCTGCCCGCTGGTGGTCGGCGACGTGGTGTACGTGGTCACCACCAACGGGGTGGACGAGGGGCACGTCAATATCCCGTCCCCGGACGCCCCGAGCGTGCTGGCCCTGGACAAGCGGACCGGCAAGCTGCTCTGGTCGGACAAGTCGCCGGGCAAGAACATCCTGCACAGCCAGTGGTCCGGCCCGGCGTACACGGCCGACCCGGTGCCGCAGGTGATCGTCCCGCTGGGCGACGGCTGGCTGCGGGCCTTCGATCCGGCCACCGGCATACTCCTGTGGAAGTTCGACGGCAATCCGAAGGGCACCCGCTACGAGTTGGGCGGCACCGGCACCCGGAACGACTTCATCGGCTACCCGGTGGTCCACGGCGGGCGGGTGTACATCGGCACCGGCCAGGACCCGGAGCACTTCTCCGGCATCGCCCACTTCTGGGCCGTCGATCTGGCGAGGGCGGTCGAGAACGGGAGGACGAACCCGGGCCGCGACGTGTCCCCGCGGTGGAACTGCTTCTACCCGGCGGCGGCGGTCAACCGGCGGTCGGCCCTGGCCTGGCACTACGGCGGGCCGGACCTTCGGCCGTTCGCCGCCCGGGACTTCGTGTTCGGCCGCACCCTGAGCACCGCCTGCGTGGTCGGCGACGTGCTGTACGCCGGCGAGACGCAGGGCGACCTGCACTGCCTGGACGCCCGCACCGGCCGGCCGTACTGGGTGTACGACACAAAGGGAACGCTGTGGGCCTCGCCGTACTACGTGGACGGCAAGGTGTACGTGGCCACCGAGAGCGGCGACCTGTTCGTCTTCAAGCACGCGAGCCGGCCAGAGGCGGTGGGCGACATCTACCTGACGCCGCCGGCCGGCCCGCGGGACGCCAACGTCCGGCGGAGGGGGGTGCAGAAGGCCGTCGAGTCAAGATGCCTGCTGGCCAAGGTGGAGTTCGATACCCCGCTGCGGGCCACCCCGGCGGCGGCCGGCGGGATGTTCTACATCACCACCGAGAAGACCCTGTACGCCTTCGGGACGAAGGGCCAATGAACCGCCGGAGCCGAGGGCCATGTTGCAGTGGGTGCCGCCGCTCATCAGGATTTTCACCCCCGGCTTCCTGGCCTTCTCCAGCAGCAGGACGCGGCGGCCCCGCTCGGCGGCGTGGACGGTGGCCATCAGCCCGGCGGCGCCGGCCCCCAGAATCACCGCGTCGAAGTCGAACCGCATGGGGGCATTGTACCGGCCGGCCGGCATCCTCTGGCTGCCGGCCGGGTTACCCCTTGGCCCAGGTGTATTGCTTGAAGTTGGTCCGGAAGGTGGACCAGGCCATCTCGATCTCGCCGTCGTTCTTGTCCAGCCCGTTGTACGCCGGGTGGGTGCCCGTGCTGGACGACAGGTGGGTGCCGTCCTCGCCCCACGGGTTGTACAGTTTGACGTACCAGACGCTGTTCCGGGTGTACACGTCCACCACCGCGTAGGCGTGGCCGGTGCCGCCGGCCGTCAGCATGTCACCGGCCTTCACCCGGCTCCGCATGGTGCGGGCGAAGTCGGCGTCGGCGGTGGCGCTGACCGACACCTCTTTGGCCGTCCACCCGCTCATGGCGTACAGGGCCTTGGTGTGGTCCTTCCACTCCCTACCCCAGGTGCCGGTGTCCGGGTTCTCCCAGTCCACCCCCTGGTACTGGAGGTACGCCCGGGCGTACAGCGTGGTCCAGAACTCGCCGTTGTTTTTGCAGGTCAGTTGGTTGGCCCCGTCCCGGGTCTGGGTCGGCTGGAGGTCGTTGTCGGTGTAGGTGCCGTCGAACGTGAACACCGAGTAGCTGTAACTCGTCGGCCCCTTCACCATCCGCACCTTGTACCTGTCGTCGCCCAGGTAGGTGATGTCGCCCTTCAGATTGACGTGCTCGGCCGCCTCGGCGATGGCCGAGGCGACGGTGCAGATCGGGCTGTCCTTCTGGTTCACGTCGAACCGAGAGAAGCTGGTGTTGCCGGCCCCGGCCCACTTGGCCTTGTCGAACACGTCCTGAAAGCGGTCGAACCCGCCCTCGCCGTCCATCAGGTCCACCCCGGCCCCGCCGCTCAGGCTGTCGTCGCCGGCCCCGCCGTACAGGCTGTCGTTCCCGTCCCCGCCGGTCAGGCTGTCGTTCCCGTACCCGCCGGTCAGGCTGTCATTCCCGCCGAACCCGATCAGGGTGTCGTTGCCGCTCCCGCCGGTCAGGGTGTCATTCCCGCCGAACCCGATCAGGGTGTCGTTGCCGCTCCCGCCGTCGAGCTGGTCGGCCGAGGTGAACCCGGCTTCCAGGTAGTCGTTGCCGTTGCCCCCGCTGGCCGTCAAGGGGATGGAGCGTTCGAGTACGAACCGGTCGTTCCCGTCGCCGCCGTTGAACGTCACCCGGGCGACCCCGGACGAGGTGAACCGCCAGGACTTGACGGCCACGTTGTCGGTGACGACCGTCGTGGTGCCGCTGGTCGCCACGGTCACATTGTCGTTCGCCGTGTTGCAGGTAATAGTCAGGGTGCCGGCGGACACCGCCGGGGTGCCGATCACGGCCGGCACCAGCCGGCCGTCCAGTGTCTCCAGGCTCAGGCTCGGGCGGCGGGGGAGGCGAGTCATGGGCGATCTCGTTGGCGGGCCGGCCGGCGAGTCCGGCGGTCTCGATGCCAACGCAGCGGAACTGCCACGGCCGACTCGACACAATTCCGTCAGTTTTATTTCGCCCCGCCAACCCCGGCGACGGTGAGCAGCACGGTCGGCGGCGGGGCGTGCAGCTCGACCACCGCCCCGGTGACGGGGTGCGGGAAGCTCAGCCGCTCGGCGTGCAGCCCGAGCCGGCCGGCCGGCCCGGGGGCGTCGCCGTACAGCGGGTCGCCGATGACCGGGCAGCCGAGGCCGGCCAGGTGGACGCGAATCTGGTGCTTGCGGCCGGTGACCAACTCGACGGCCACCGCCGCGTACCGGCCCCGGCCGCCGACCACCCGGTAGCGGCTGACGGCGTGCTGCGCCCCCGGGGCCGTCGGCGACACGGCCCGCACGTGCAAGTCGCGGCCTTCCAGCAGGTGGTTCTCGACGGTGCCCGTCGGCGGGGCCGGGATGCCGTCGGTGACGGCCAGGTACACCTTCCGCACCGCCTCCCAGTTGGCTTGCAGGCGGTCGCGGACCTCCGGCGACTTGGCGAACAGCAGCAGGCCGGAGGTGTCGCGGTCGAGCCGGTGGACGACGAACGGCCGGCCGGCCCGGCGGGCGTCCAGGTGGTCCCGCAGGCGGGCGAAGGCGGTGTCCGTCTTCTCGCTGTCGGTGGCCACGCTGAGCAGCCCGGCCGGCTTGTCCACGGCCACCACGGCGGCGTCCTCGAACACCACCCGCAGGCCGGCGGCGGCGAGCGACCGGTCGGCCACGGCCGGGCCGACCCGCACCGCGTCCGCCGGGCCGACGGGGTGGTCGTGGCGGCGGGCGACCGTGCCGTTGACCGTCACCCGGCCGCTGTGGAGCAGGCCCTTCGCCGCCGAGCGGGTGAGGCCCGGGCGGGCGGCCAGCAGCCAGTCGAGGAGCGGGGTCATGGGCATTCCTGGCGAGCGGCCAGCGCAAGCTGGTCCGGCCCGGGGGCGGACTCCACACGCCGGGCCGGACCAGCTTACGCTGGCCGCTCGCCCAAAACCGCGGTCACTTCCGCGCCTCCAACTCCTGCCACCGCTCGAACAGCTCGTCCACCGCCTGCTGCGCCGTTTCCAACGCCGTGCAAGCGGCCGTTAGCGCCGCGTGGCCGTCGGCGATCTCCACGGACCCCGCCGCCGCCGTCACCCGGCCCTCGGCGACGGCGATGGCCGCCTCCATGCCGGCCAGCTCCTGCTGCTCCTTGTAGCTCAGCTTCTTCGCCTTGTCGGCCGGTTTCGCCACCGCGGCCTTCGCCCTGGCCGCCGGCGGCTCCTCCTTGAGCGAGTCCAGCCACTGCTCGACGCTGCCGAACGCCGCCGCCCCGCCGCGGCCGTCCAGGCCGACGAACCGGGTACACAGCCGGGCCATCAGCTCGCGGTCGTGGCTGACCAGCACCACCGCCCCGGGGAAGTCGGTCAGCGAATCTTCGAGCACCTCCAGCGACGGGATGTCCAGGTCGTTCGTCGGCTCGTCCAGCAGCAGCACGTCGGCCGGCCGCAGCATCAACTGGGCGATCCGCACCCGGGCCTGCTCGCCGCCGCTCAGGGCGCTCATCTGGAGGTCGAGGCTGCGGGCGTCGAACAGGAAGCGGGCGGCCCAGGCGGCGACGTGCAGCCCGCGGCCCTGGAACGTCACCATGTCGCCGGTCGGGGCGATGCTCCGCCGCAGGGTGGCCGTCTGGTCGAGCGACGACCGCCCCTGCTCGAACACCTCCAGCCGCAACAGGTCGGCCCGGGTGATGGTGCCGCTGTCCGGGGCCAGGGTGCCGGACATCAGTTTGAGCAGCGTCGATTTGCCGCTGCCGTTGGCCCCGAGTAGGCCGACCCGGTCGCCGGGACTCAGGATCAGGTCGATGTCGCGGAACAGCGGCCGGCCGCCGAGCGCCTTGCCCACGCCGGTGGCGGTCAGCAGCTTCCGCGTCTGCCGGCCGGTGCCGGCGAAGTCGATGCCGGCCTTGCCCGCGTCGGCCGTGCGGGTGTTCAGCTCGGCCAGTTCGGCCCGCCGGTCGGCGGCCTCGCCGATGCGGCTGCGGGATTTCGACCGCTGGGCGGACTCACTCCGGCCGAGCCATTCGGTCTCTTTGCGGACCTGGTTGGCCACACTGTCCCGCATCCGCTGCTGGGCGGACAGGAACAAGTCCCGCTTGTCGGCGAAGCTGTCGAACCCGCCGGTCGCCCGGAAGGCGCCGCCCGGGTACACTCGGCTGACCTCCAGCACGTCGTCGGCCACGGCCCGCAGGAAGGCCCGGTCGTGGGTGGCCACCAGGTAGCCGAACGGGGCCGCCCGCAGGAGCTTTTCCAGCCACACCACGCCGGGCAGGTCCAGGTGGTTGGTGGGTTCGTCCATGAGCAGCACGTCCGGCCGGCGGGCGAGTTCGCGGGCCACGGCCAGCCGCTTCCGCCAGCCGCCGCTCATGGCGTCGGCCGGCTGATCCGGGTCGGCGAACCCGGTCTGGGTGAGGGCGACGGCCGTGCGGGTCGTCTTCTCGTGGTCTTCGAGGCCGGGGTCGTCCAGGCCGGCCAGCACGGCTTCCCGGGCGGTGACGCCAGGCGGGAACTGGTCGGCCTGCGGCAGGTAGCCGACGCGGGCGCCGCGGCGGGCCGTCCGCTCGCCGGCGTCCTCGGTCTCCTCCCCGGCCAGGATGCGGAGCAGCGTGGACTTGCCCGACCCGTTGGGGCCGATGAGGCCCACCTTCTCGCCGGCCTTCAGCTCCAGCGACAGGGCGTCGAACAGCGGGCGGTGGGCGAACGACTTGGCCAGCCCGCGGGCACTCAGCAGCACACTCATGGGGGCATGGTAGCAGACGGCCACACGGCCCAGAAGTTTGCCGCCAAGACGCCAAGACCGCCAAGGGAGACGAACGCCGGAGTTCTAATACGATATTGCGCACTGGTCTGATTCGCCGTCCTTCTCGTCTCCCTTGGCGGTCTTGGCGTCTTGGCGGCGAATTGCCGGAGTCACCGCATGTTTGGCGTCGGCTACTTCAAGGGCCAGCCGACCGAGTACGTGCTCAAGTACGCCGGCGGCCGGGTGGCGGCCGAGGGGCCGGGGCTGGCCTTCTTCTTCCTGCGGTACAACACCCAGGTGGTGGCCGTGCCGGCGGCCAGCGGGGACACCCCGTTCGTGTTCAACGAAGTCACCGCCGACTTCCAGACGGTGACGGTGCAGGGCCAACTGACGTACCGCGTGGCCGACCCGAAGCGGCTGGCCGAGCGGCTCAACTTCGCCATCGACCCCCGCACCCGCCGCTACCTGTCCACCGACCCGGAGAAGCTGCCGGCCCGCCTGGCGAACGCCGTCCAGATCGAAACCCGGGCCGCCGTGCAGGCCCGGCCGCTGGCCGACGTGCTGCTGGGGGTGACGGCCGTGGCCGCCGCCGTGCGGGACCGGGTGCGGCAGTCCGGGGTGCCGGCCGATCTGGGCGTCGAGGTGCTGGCGGTGGACTTCCTGAGCGTCCGCCCGACGCCGGACGTGGCCCAGGCGCTGGAAGCCGAGGCGCGGGAGGCTCTACTCCACAAAGCCGACGAGGCCACCTACGCCCGCCGGGCGGCGGCGGTGGACGCCGAACGCACCATCAAAGAGAAGGAGCTGGCCACCGACCGGGCGCTGGAGGAGCAGCGGCGGGCGCTCGTCGTGCTGCAAGGGGCGAACGCCAAGCAGGTGGCCGAGAACCGGGCGGCGGCGGTCGTCATCGCCGGGGCGGCGAAGGCCACGGCGACGGCCGCCGAGCTGGCCGTGTTCCGCGACCTCGACCCGCGACTGGTGCTGGCCCTCGGGCTGAAGAAGCTGGGCGACGACGCCGCCAAGATCGGCCAGCTCACCGTCACGACGGAGCTGCTGGCGTCGGTCCTGGGCGACCGCAAGTCGGTGTAGGGTGGTGCCGAGTCTTCGAGGCCCACCGCCGGGCGCTTTCTCCCGCACGGTGGGCC
>JAYVUZ010000064.1:0-17301 GCA_043787415.1 Fimbriiglobus sp.
TCTCGCTCTCGAAGTGCGACCGCAACCATGTCGGCGCCCTGTGGTACTTCATCCGCCTGTACAACCGCTCACGCCGCTGCCGGCCATGAGGCCACTACCGGCACCACCAACTCGGCCCTGGCCTTCGCCGACACCTGCACCGACGCCAAGCCGCGGGTGTTCGCCGTCCCGCAGGTGGTGCAGCCGGGCGACGTGCAGGCCCGCCAACTGCTCCCGAGCTTCCTGTACCTGCCGGGGCCGAACGAGCAGCCGGCCGGCGCCCTCAAGCTGCCGTGGGACGCCGACCGGGACTACGCCGTCGGCGAGTTCGCCCGCGCCTTCGGGGCGAAGGTGCCGACCCGCCTCGTCGCCAGTGCCAAGAGCTGGCTGTGTCACCCGGGGGCCGACCGCACTGCCCCCGCCCTGCCGTTCCGGGCCGGCGAGGCTGACCGCAGGATGTCAGCACTGGAAGCCAGTACACTCTACCTCAAACACCTGGCCGAGGCGTGGAATTCGGGCATGGCGGCTGACGTGCCGGACCACCGGCTGGAACTCCAGGACATCGTGCTGACGGTGCCGGCGTCGTTCGACGCGGCGGCACGGGAACTGACCGTCCAGGCCGCCCGCGCCGCCGGGTTCGAGAACCTGACGCTGTTGGAGGAGCCGCAGGCGGCCTTCTATGCGTGGCTCGATTCCCTGGGGGACAAGTGGCGGGAGCAGGTGCAAATCGGCGACCTGGTGCTCGTCGCGGACGTTGGCGGCGGCACCACTGACTTCACCCTCATCGAGGTCGCGGAGGAGGGCGGCAACCTGGCCGTCACCCGGCTGGCCGTCGGCGAACATCTGCTGCTCGGCGGCGACAACATGGACCTGGCGCTGGCCCACACCGTCGCCGCCGAGCTGGCCAAGGGCGGCACCAAGCTCGACGCCGGCCAGATGCAGCAACTGACGCACGCCGCCCGCTTCGCCAAGGAGCAGTTGCTCGGTGACACCGCGTTGCCCGTGGCCGCGGTGGCCGTGCTGGGCAAGGGCCGGAGCGTGGTCGGCGGGAGCGTCAAGTACGACCTGCCGCGGGCGACCGTCGAGCGGGTGCTGGTGGACGGCTTCTTCCCCGAGTGTGCCCGCGACGCCGAGCCGACCCGCAGCCGTGCCGTGGGGTTGCAGGAACTCGGCCTACCCTACGTCGCCGACGCCGGGGTGACGCGGCACCTGGCCAGCTTCCTGACCAAACAGAGCGAGGCGCTGGCCGGGGCGGCGACCAAGGCGAGCCGCCCCCGCAAGGGGGCGGAGGTCGCGGCCGGCCGGTTGCCGACGGCGGTGCTGTTCAACGGCGGCGTCTTCAAGGCCGACCCGCTGCGGGAGCGGTTCCTGGCGGTGCTGGCCGGCTGGGCGAAGGCGAGTAAGACGGAGCCGCCGCGGGCGCTGGCCGGGGCCGACCTCGACCTGGCGTGCGCCCGCGGGGCGGCGTACTACGGGCTGGTGCGGCGGGGCAAAGGGGTCCGCATCCGCGGCGGGACGGCGCGGGCGTACTACGTCGGCGTCGAGACGGCCCAGCCGGCGGTGCCGGGGCTGGCCCCGCCGATCAAGGCCCTGTGCGTGGCCCCGTTCGGCATGGAGGAGGGCACCGAGGCGGACATCCCGCAGCTGGAGTTCGGGCTGGTGGTGGGCGAAGAAGCGGAGTTCCGGTTCCTCGGCTCGACGGTGCGGCGGGACGACAAGCCGGGGGCGGTGATCGACGACTGGGAGGGGCAGATCGACGAGCTGGCCCCGGTGCGGGCGACCCTCGACGGCGACGCCAAGCAGGGGCGGGTGGTGCCGGTGCACCTGCACAGCCGGGTGACGGAGGTGGGGCAACTGGAGCTGGAGTGCCGCAGCCGGGACGGCAAGCAGCGGTGGAAGCTCGGGTTCAACGTGCGGGAGGGGCGGTAGCCGCTACGAGGCGGCGACCTCGACCACGTCGCCGGGGCGGATGGTGAGCAGGGCGGCCGCCACCTCCGGCACTAGTGGGGTGAGGTCCGGCATGGTGTTGGTCGGGGCGAGCATGACCACGACCGCGACCCCGGCGGCCGTCAGGTTCTGCTGGTGCCGAAGATTCTGGTCCACGGTCAGCAGCACCTGGAACCCGCCGGCTCGCATGGCGGCGAGCAGCGCCCCGTTCGTCAGCCCGTCCCAGCCCATGAACCGGGCGGTGTGCACATCGTGGCCGGGGAAGTAGTGCCGCAACGGGTGCGGCACGCACTGGTCAAGCAGCACGAGCATGATCGACCAGCCAGGTGTTGGCCAGTTTGAGGGCCGCCACCGCCTGCTCGCGGGAGACGCCCGGGAAGTGGTCGAGGAACACCCCCAGCGGCTCGCCGATCTCCAGGTAGTCGATCAGAGTCTTGACCGGCACCCGGGTGCCGACGAACACCGGGGTGCCGCTCATGATGTCGGGGTCGCTGTGGACGACGCGCTCGGTCGTGATCATGGCGGGCCTCCAGAAAACATTGTACCGCCGCCGGGGCGACTCACAGCCCGACCTCGACCACGTCACCGGGTTTGATGCCGGCGAGTGCGGCCAGCACGGCCGGCGCGTACGGGGCGAGGTCCGGGTAGCGGTTTGAGACGGCAATGATCACGACCACCGCGACCCCGGCCGCCGCCAAGTTCTGTTGGTGCCGCAGCGACTGATCGACCGTCACCAGCACCTCGAAACCGTGGGCCTGCATCAGCGTCAGCAGCGCCCCGTTCCGCTGCCCGGTCCACTTCATGTACCGGGCGGATCGGATGTCGTGCCCCGGGAGCGAGCGACGCAGTTGGGTCGGCAGGCACTCGTCAAGCAGTACGCGCATGGTCCACCAGCCAGCAGTTGGCGAGCTGGAGGGCGGCCACCGCCTGCTGTTGGCCGACCGACGGGAAGTCGTACAGGAAGTCGGCCAGCGAGTCGCCGGCAGCCAGGTGGTCGATCAGGCTGCGCACCGGCACCCGGGTGCCGACGAAAACCGGGGTGCCGCCCATGATGTCGGGGTCGCTGTGGACGACGCGGTCGGTCGCGGTCATGGCTAGCCTCCTGTGTGTATCGTAGCGGGTGCGGTCGCCGTCTCGGATGAAGAGAGGCAAGGATGCGGGTTGTTCTGCGAAACCCACACACCCCCGACGGCCGTCACGTACAGTCGTTGACTGTCGGCCGCGAGTACACCGTCCTCGGGATGTCGGCCGACACGTACCGCCTGCTCTCCGACGCAGGCGAGCCGCTTCTGTACGAAACGGAGTGTTTCGAAGTGCTGGACCCCGGCGAGCCGGCGTTGTGGGTGTCGGTGACTGGTGATGAAGGCGAGCGGTATGCCGGCCCACCCGGCTGGGGCGTGCCCGGCTTCTACGAAGCTTGGCACGACGGCGATTCACTGGTCCGCCAAGTGTTCGCGGTCCAGCTCGCGTTCTGGTATCCGCGCGTGCCCGCGCCCAAGACTTGAACACCCCCGGCCGAGTTCATCGCCCTCACCCGACCCACCGCAACTCGTCGCCGTCGGCCTGCTACAATATCTGGCTGACTGACCCCGCCCCGCGCCGAGTCCGACCACCGATGGCCGTCCTGCTCCAAATATCCGACGCCTGTAAGTCCTTCGGCGATCAGTTCCTCCTCGACCACGCCGACGCCGTCGTGTCCGACGGCACCAAGGTCGGGTTCGTCGGCCGCAACGGCGCCGGCAAGTCCACACTGCTCAAAATCCTCCTCGGTGAGGAGGAGCTGGACTCCGGCGAGGTCGTCCGCCACCCCACCCTGCGGCTCGGCTACCTGCGGCAGCACGACCCGTTCGAGCCGGGCGAGACGGCCATCGGCTACCTCATGCGGGACAGCGGCCAGCCGGACTGGAAGTGCGGCGAGGTGGCCGGCCGGTTCGAGGTCAAGGGCGACTACCTGAGCGGCCCCGTCGCCCGCCTGTCCGGCGGCTGGCAGACCCGCCTCAAACTCACCGCCCTGTTGCTCCACGAACCCAACCTGCTGCTGCTCGACGAGCCGACCAACTTCCTCGACCTGCGGACGCAAATCCTGCTCGAACACTTCCTGCGGGACTACCGCTCGGCGTGCCTCATCGTGTCCCACGACCGGGCCTTCCTCGGGGCCACCTGCGACCACACCCTCGGCCTATCCCGCGGCAAGCTGACCGCCTTCCCCGGCAAGGTCGATGCGTACCTGCTCGCCATGCAGGAGAAGCGGATGCACGCCGAGCGGGCGAACGCCGCCCTGATGGTCAAGAAGAAGGCGCTCGAGGAGTTCATCGCCCGCAACAAGGCCCGCGCCAGCACGGCCGCCCTGGCCCAGTCCAAGCAGAAGGCGCTGGACAAGCTGGAGTTCGACGAGGTCGAGGTGGACGAGCCGACGGCCAACATCCGCCCGCCGCGGATCGAACCCCGCCGGGGGTCGGCCGTGCGGGTCCGCGAGCTGGCCATCGGCTACCCCGAGCGGCAGGTGTGCTCGGGCGTCGAGTGGGAGCTGGAGCACGGCCAGCGGGCGGCCGTGGTGGGCGACAACGGCCAGGGCAAGACGACCTTCCTGCGGACCCTCGTCGGGTCGCTCAAGCCGCTCGCCGGCGACGTGCGGTGGGGCCACGGGTGCAAGGTGGGGGTGTACGCCCAGCACGTCTATCACGCCCTGCCGGACGCCCAGACGGTGGCTGAGTACCTCCGCGGCAAGGGGGCCGCCCTCCGCAAGACGGAGCAGGAAATCCTGGCCACGGCCGGCGCGCTGCTGTTCCGCGGGTCGGCCGTGGACAAGCCCATCCGGGTGCTGTCCGGGGGCGAGCGGGCGCGGCTGGTGTTAGCCGGCCTGCTGCTCGGCGACTCGAACGTGCTGGTGCTGGACGAGCCGGGCAACCACCTGGACGTGGACACCGTGGACGCCCTAGTGGAGGCGCTGCTGGCCTACGAGGGGACGGTCATTTTCACCAGCCACGACCGGCACTTCACCGGCCGGGTGGCGACGTGCGTGGTCGAGGTGCGGGACGGCCGGGTGGTGACGCACGGCGGCAAGTACGACCTGTACCTGCAGCGGGTGGAGGACGAGATCGAGGCCGGCGAGCGGGAGGTGGGTGTCCGCATGGCCAAGGCGCCGGCGGCGGCCAAGAGCCGCCAGCCGCGGAAGGACGAGAAGTCGGCCCGCAAGGAGCTGAAGGCGCTGGAGAAGACGATCGCCGCGCTGGACGACCGGCGGCGGGAGCTGAACGTTAGATTGATGGACACGTCGAACGCCGCCGAGGCCATGCGGCTGCACAACGAGATCGCCGCCCTGACCACCCAACTGGAGCCGGCCGAGGAGCGGTGGATGGAGCTGCAAGAGGATTTGGGCGGGGGCTAGAAGTCGCCGGGGATCACCTCGCCGCCGTTCGGAGTTACGAGCGCCCAATACACCCCTTCGGCGATGCCCGGACGGAGGGTCCGCACCGACCCGTCGAACATGCCGACCGGCAGCCCGCCGGGGTGGGGCGTCTGGAGCACCTTGCCCCACGCCTCCTCGACCGTCGGCATGTACTGGAACGTGTACCCCGGCTTGCTCGGCCGTGCTACGCCGTTCTCGACCACCGGCACCACGTCGTACCAGCCGACATCGGCAAAAGTGGCGCGTCGGGTTGATGACCCGTCTTTTTCATCGGGTTGCGCGGCGAACATGCTGCGGTAGTTTAAAATCTCGTGATTAAGTCTTGTGTTGTAGTAGTGAATTCCGTAAGCGATTGTATTGCTCGTGCCGTCTTGCAGGGAAATTGGGTAGACCAACGCCTTGTCAAAAGCAGACTGGTTCGCTGCATAGCTACAAATGCCTGTTATGTTTAAAAAGTTTTGCGATTGCATCATGATAAAAGAAGGGTCGGCCGCATCTACGTACATAGGTACATGTGGATCTACCCACTGTTGCAGTGACTCAAACGTCTTTGATTCGGGATTCTCAGGGCGTGCCGGCAGTAGTATTGGTAGTAGCTGATAGAAAATCGTCTGGTCGGTAGAAATTTTGTACTGCCTTCGTGAGGCATCAGGCAAATCTTTCACTTTATCAGAGTGCTGGGCGAATAGCGTCTGTGTGGCGATGTTGATCTGGCGGAGGTTGTTTACGCTAGCCGCCTGGCGGGCCACGCTCCGCACTTTACTTACTGCGGGCAGAAGCAGCGCGAGTAAGACACCTACGATGGCAACTGCCACAACAAGTTCAATCAGGCTGACGCCATGACGACTTTTGGCTGTAGACACCGATTGTCCTCCTGATCGCCCGTTTTGAACTGCGTCCAAAACGGGAGGTGCCGGTGTGAGCGACAGATCGTTGTTAGGCCAAGGTGATTGCGGCGGTCGTAATCGTGCCCAAATTGATCGGCGGCGGGACAGGCTGCCCGGGTGCGTCAGTCGGACGAACAATGCCACCGACCTTGCAATAATACGTTCCGGCACCTTGAAGTGTCGCCGGGTAGGTCGTGAAGGGGAGTGTGGCCGAGTAGCTGGGTGATCCCGCCGGTCCGTTGGAACCGCCGGCCCCGCCTTGTATGATTTGCGCACCGTTCGGAGGTACCCCTTTGAACACGGTCACGTAGATGCTGGCCGTGGAGTCGGCAGGCCAGTTGGACAGGGTGCCCGACGCTCAACTCGTAAATCACTCCGCCAGGCCAGGGCGTGGTTCTCGTGATCAGATAGACGGTCACCGCAGTCAGCGAGGGCGGCGGCGGGGGAGACGGCGGTGGTGACTACCCGACCGCTGTGCCGGTCGCGGCCACGAGTGGCACCGTCACGGCGAAAACTGCGAACGCCCTGCGGGTCAAGTCGGCCATCGGAAGCCCCGGGAGAGTGGAGGTGGTCGGCGGGTTAGAGCCGGCGTGCGGATCGTCACCGCACTCCAGACCGGAAGCAACAAAGTTTTTTCGAGATTGTTTGGAGTGGGCGACGAGCCGTTGAATCTGGAAGTTCGTTTCAGGCGGGCGCCGTCACCACCGGCAGCGGGTCGAACCCGTTGCCCAGCACGCTCACCGGGTCCACCCGTAGCCAGTCCCGCAGCACCCCGGCGTACACCCGGCGGAAATCGGTCGCGTGCCGCAAATTGCCCTCGTCCAACGTCGTCAGACTGGGGTGGGCGCCCTGCACCCCGGCCTTCACCTTGCCGCCCACCAGCAGCATCGGCGCCGCCGCCCCGTGGTCGGTGCCGCCGCTGCCGTTCTCTTTCGCCCGCCGGCCGAACTCGCTGAACGTCAGCACCAGCACCCGGTCGCCGTGGCCGCGGGCCGACACGTCTTTGTGGAACGCGGTGATCGCCCCGGACAGCTCGCCGAGCAGGTTGGCGTGCGAGCCGGTCGCCCCGCCCTGGCCGGCGTGCGTGTCGTACCCGTCCTGGGCGACGTAGAACACCCGCGCGCCCACCCCGGCGTCGATCAACTGGGCCGCCAGTTTCAGCCGCTCGGCGAGCCGCGTCGTCGGGTACGGCACCTTCGGCGTGTACGCCGCCCCGACGGCCTTCAGCTTGTCGCTGCTGGCATACGTGGCCGTCGCCGTGCGCTGCACGAAGTCGAGCAGGCTCGGGTCGCCCTCCGTCCCCTCACGGGGACGGCTCGCCTCGGCGATTTGTGACTTCTGGACCGCCCCCGTTTTTAGCTGGAAGTCGGTCAGGCTGGTTAGCGACGGCACCCGGGCCGGGGCGCCGGCCAGGGCTAGCGGGGCGGTGTCGTTGCCGCCGGCGGCCAGGTGGAAGCCGGGCAGCGTCGCCTTGCCCATCGCCCGGCCGAGCCAGCCGTCGGTCAGCGTCTCGGCCACGCTGCCGGCGTGCCACACGTCCATGCTGCGGAAGTGGGACTGACTCGGGTTCGGGTAGCCGACCCCCTGGATTACGCCCACTTGTCCCGCCTGGTACAGCTCGGCCAGACCGGCCATCGCCGGGTGAAAGCCGACGGCGTCGGTCAGCTTTTTGACGGCGTCCGGCTTGATGCCGATGGTGGGCCGGCCGCGGAGGTAGTCCGGGTCGGCGAACGGGACGACGGTGTTCAGCCCGTCGTTGCCGCCGGTGAGTTGGACCACCACCAGCACCGTGTCCTTGTGGGGTGCGGCGGCGGCGGCGGTGCGGGCGACGAACCGCGGGGCGGTGGCCGCGAAGCCGGCCAGCGACGCGGCGTGCAGGAACGTGCGGCGGGTGGACATGGAGGTTCCTCTTGGCGAGCGGCGGGCGTCAGCCCGCTGAGGGGACGATGTCCCTGCCGTCCGGTCGTCGTTCGGGAGGGGACATCGCCCCCTCAGCGGGCTGACGCCCGCCGCTCGCCGGGTCGTGGTCAGTTCAACTGGAACTCGGGCAGCGTCAGCACCAGCGCCGCCCGTGCCCGCTTCGGGTCGGTGGCCGGTTGGTACGGCTTCGGTTTCGGCGGCGGGGCCGTCGCCAGCCGGTCGCGAGTGGCGGCCGGCACGTCCCCTTGCAGGAACACGTCCAGCGGGTCGGCGGTCAGCGTCGCCGGGTCGCAGCGGCGGAACCGGGCGTCCTCGCCGGTACACATCGCCAGGGCCAGGTTCTGCCGGGCGAGCAGTGTCTGAGCGTTCAGCCAGGCTGGGCCGCCGTCCCAGCCCTTGACCGACGGCGGGGCGAACAGCACCTGGCCGAGCGGCTCGACGGCTTCCGCCAGCGGCTTCGCGCCGACCGTGCCGCCGACGCCGCGGACCAGGCCGACGGCGAACTCGACCGGGCTTTTCACCTTCTGCCGGTAGGCCGCCGAACTGAAGAAGTGCCGCGACCGGAGGACGGTCTCGACCAGCTTGCCGGTGTCGAAGCCGCTCGCGGCGTACCCCTCGGCCAGCGGGTCGAGCAGATCGGGCGTCGGCTCGGCGGTGTCGCTCACCAGGAAGCGGTACAGCTTCTGGCAGACGAACCGGTGGCTCTCCCGCTTGTCCAGCACGAGCCGCGTCACCTCGTCCGGCCCGAACTTGCCCGTCCGGCCGAACACCACCTTGTCGCCGGCGTCGTGCCGCTTCTGGTTGAGGACGGCCACGCCGCCCCGCACGTCCCAGCCGGTGAACGCCTTGGCGGCTTCGCGGATGTCGAACTCCGTGTAGTGGCCGATGCCCAGGGCGAACAGCTCCATCAGCTCCCGGGCGTAGTTCTCGTTCGGCTTGCCGGCCACCGACCCGGCACCGTCCAGCCACACCAGCATGGCTGGGTCGGTGGCCATCGCCCGCAGCAGCTCGCGGAAGTCGCCGAGGGCGAAGCGGTGCAGCAGGCGGTACTGGCCGAGCATGAGCCGGGCGTTCCGCACCTTCGCATGGCTGGTGGCGAAGTGGCCGTGCCAGAACAGCGTCAGCTTCTCGCGGAGCGGGTGCGGCGACCGCAGGATGCGGGCCAGCCACCACGCCGCCAGGGTGCCGGTGTCGGCCCCGGCCGGCAGGCTCCGCTCGCTGGACAGGTAGTCGCTGGTGGTGTCGGCGTCCGGGTCGGTGCCGCCGGCCAGCACCCGGTCCAGCGCCGCGTCCGGGCCGGCGTCGAGGTCGCGCTGCAACTCGTCCCAGCCCGCGCCGAACCCGGCCCGGCGGTGCAGGTGGCCCACCTTCGTGAGCGTCCACGGGTCGGCCGGCGTCGGCCGATACGGTGCCCAGGGGTCGGCCGTCATTTCGCCTCCCAGTTGACGGTGACGACGTAGGCGTCGGTCCGGTGGTCGAGGCTCAGTTCGACGCCGCCGAGGGTGGCCAGCCACGCCAGCCCGGCGGCGGCCCGCTGCTTCGCCTCCGCTAGGCTCACGCCCTCGCCCAGCAGGGCGCGGTTGACCACCGGTTCGGGGTACCGTTCCAGGTAGCCGGCCGCCCCGCCCACGTCGAACCGGCCCCGCCACACTGCCGGCGACTCGCCGCCAGTTTTTTTCAGTTCGGGCAGTAGCGCCCGCACCAGCTCCGGCCGGCTGGCCACGACCAGGTGCTCGCCGACCACGGCGAAGCACGGCACGGCGTTGAACCGCAGCCGGTCCGGGTCGGCGTCCAGGGGTTCGCCCACGGGGAAGCGGTAACACACCACCTTCACCCCGTCCACGTCCTGCGTGGACATCTTCAGCTTGTACTGCGTGGTGGCGACGAACGCCCCGGCCCGCAGGGCGGCGGCCGTCGTCTTGCCGAACCGCTCGTCCCGCATGGACAGCACCACCGCGGCGGCCGGCAGCGGGGTGACGGGCTTGGTCGCGTAGGCGTCCCCCGGCACGTCGGCCACGACGACGCGGTGGTACGGGCCGGACATCTCCAGCAGCTCGCCGAGCGTCGTGTTGGGCAGCACCTTGCTGATGTCCCGTTCGGCCTTCTCGATGTCTTTGAGCGTCTGGCCGTTGATGAGCTTGGCCCGCTCCCGCCACAGGGTGCCGAGGTCCAGGTGGAAGCTCTGGCTGTAGATGGTGCCCGGCGGGTTCAGCAGCGGCAGCGACCCCGGGCCGGCCGGCGGCACGTGCAGGGCCAGTTCCGGGCGGAGGTCGGCCCGCTTGGCCGGCAACTTCACCTCCAGCCGCGCCCCGGCCGGGGTGCGGTGTAGGCCGGCGGCCACGAAGTCGGCCCGCCGGGCGGCGTCGGCCGTGCCACCGACCACCACCACCCCGAGGAAGTCCTTGGCCGCCCCGTCGAAGAAGTCGCGGGCGGCCTGGGACCGGCGGGCCGGGGCGAAGTCCACCCACGCCCAGGCCAGCGGGTCGCCGCCGACCAGCGCGCGGGCCGGGGCGGCGTCCGCGGCCAGCGACGGGCCGCTCGAGTCGAGCGCCGCACTCAAAGCGTCGGCCCGGTTGGCCACCCACAGCGTCGGCCCGCGCCGGGCGGCGTGGAAGTCCGTGCCGTTCGTCACCGTGTCGGCCCCGGCCCGGGTGCCCCGGGTCAGTGACACCGGGGTGTCACCGTCCCCGGCGTCGAGGAACTTGACGGCGCTGGCGAAGAACCCGGCCACGGCGTCCGGGTCGGTCCCCTCCACGGCGATCACGGCCGGGCCGTCGTCCTGGCCGAACATGGCCCCGACGGCGATACCACGGCCGGCGAGCTTGTCCAGCAGGGCCGGCCACTCGGTGCCGAGGTCGCGCTCGTAGTAGGCCACCAGTTCGGCCAGCCGGCGGACCGCCGGGCTGGCCAACGCGGCCTTCACCTCGGCCAGTCGCGTGGCGGCGGTGAGCGCCGGCAAGTTCCGCACGGCATCAGCGGCCGCCCGCGGGTGGGGCATCACTGCGGCCAGGGTGTACCCGGCCGGGATGCGGCTCAGCGGGTCGGCGGCCGGGGCGGCGACGGCCAGGAGGAGGGGGAGGAGCATCGGCGTCGTCCCGGGTTGTGTCGGGTGTTACTCGCCGAATCGCGGCCGGGTTTCAAGTGCCGTCGTCCGCCCCCGGCGGCGGCCGGCCGTCCCGCGGGTGGACCACCGCGTGCCGCCGGGCGATGTAGCTCAACTGTCCGGCCAGCCCGTGGAAGACGGCCACCTCCTTCTTGGTCGGCCGGCCGCGGCTGATGACCTGTCGCAGCACATGAAAGATGCCGTCCCCGCGGAAGTCCCACAGGAACCGCACGGCGACCAGCGCCTCCTTCAGCTTGGCGAACATCCGCTCCTGGTCGGCGAACCCGGCCGGCACGTCGCCCGCGGCGGCCATCGGCTGCGGCCCCAACTTCAGGTATTGCTTGTGCAGCTCGTACAGGACGACGGCCACCGCCTGGGCCAGGTTGAGCGACTGGTACTCGGGGTCGGCCGGGATGAACGTCATGGCGTGGCAGGCGGCGATCTCCGGCACCGTCAGCCCGCTCGGCTCGGGGCCGAAGACGATGGCCACCGGCGCGTCGGCCAGCGCCCGCAGCACGGCCGGCACCTGCTCCTCGGGGGTGCCCCAGAAGCCCTGGCGGCGGACGCCGCCGGTCTCCCCGCTGGTGGCCAGCACCCAGCCGCAGTCGGCCACCGCCTCGGCGAACGTCGGCACCACCCGGGCGGCCTTCAGGATGGGCAGCCCCCGCGTCGCCATCATGGTGGCGTCGAGGGACTGGACGTTGGCGACGGGGGCGACGAGGACGAGGTCGGTGAGGCCGAAGTTCCGCATCACCCGGGCGGCCGACCCGACGTTGCCGGCGTAGTGCGGGCGGACCAGGACGACGCGGCAGCGGGACAGCATCCGGGCATGGTAGCAGACGCTACTTCTTCCGCGGGGCGATGCTCGTCATCGCCGCCCGGGTATACCGAAGCAGTTCCTGATTCAGCCGCAGCTCTTCCAACTCGGTCTTGCCGGTGGGCCGCGGCCCCTGAGTTTTCTTGCCGTACTCCTGCTGCACCTTCTTCAGCTCTGGCAGGGCCTCCTTCGCCCCCGACCCGATGGCCCCCAGCCCCTTCACCGCCCCGGTCTTCACCCGCACGTCTTCGTCGGCCAGCAACTTCAGCAAGGCCGGGACCGCCTCCTTGGGGTCCGGGTCGAGCATCCCGTAGCACTCGGCCGCCGCCGCCCGTATCAGCGGCTCCTTGTCCTCCAGCCCCTTCACGGCGTCGTCGAAGGCGCTGGCCACCAGCGACTTCTGTACCTGGCCGATCTTGCCGACTTCCAGGAAGGCGGTCGCCTTCGCCTTCGCGTCCTTCGCACCCCGCAGGTCGCTGATGGCCCGCTCGGCCTCCTTCTTGCCGGGGCCGGCGAAGGTGGCGGCGGCACACAGGCACAGGACGGCGAGCGGGCGGACCATGACGCGGCTCCGGGCGGGTTGGTTCCAGTCTAACACCAGCCGGCAGCGGCGGGTTCCGGTTGGACGCCCGGCGAGGCCCCGGCGTTCCCGCCCTTGCATCGCCGCCGGCCGGCCTTACCCTGAACCGCAGCCACCAGGAACCCTGCCATGCCCCGCCCCAACGGCGACCTGTTCGCCGGCGTCACCGTCGCCATCGTCACCCCGTTCCAGGGCGGCCAGGTGGACTGGGGCGCCCTCGGCACGCTCATCGACTGGCACGCCGAGCAGGGCACCGACGCCCTGGCCCCGTGCGGCACCACCGGCGAGTCGCCCACCCTCACTCACGAGGAGAACGAGCGGGTGGTGGCCTTCACTTGCGAGCGCGCCGGCGGCCGGCTGAAGGTCATGGCCGGCACCGGCTCGAACTCCACCGCCGAAGCGGTCCGCATGACCAAGGCGGCCAAGAAGGCCGGGGCCGACGGCACCCTGCAAGTCGGGCCGTACTACAACAAGCCGACTCAGGAGGGCTACTTCCGCCACTTCGTCGCCGTGGCTGAGGCCACGGATCTGCCCATCGTCCTGTACAATATTCCCGGCCGCACCGGGTCGAACATCCTGCCCGAGACGATGGCCCGGCTGGCGGAGGCGTGCCCGACGGTGGTGGCCGTGAAGGAGGCCACCGGGTCGCTGGACCAGGCGTCGCAAATCGCCAGCCTGTGCGACCTGACCCTGCTCAGCGGCGACGACAGCCTGACGCTGCCGCTCATGTCCGTCGGCGGCAAGGGGGTAGTGAGCGTGGTCGGGAACATCGTCCCGCGGGACATGATGGCCCTGGTGCGGGCCGCCGCCGCCGGCGACTTCGCCACGGCCCTGACGCACCACCGCAAGCTGTTCCCGCTGTGCCGCGACATGCTGGGCGTGGCCACCAACCCCATCCCGCTGAAGACCGCCATGAAGCTGCTCGGCCGGGGCACCGGCGAGCTGCGGCTGCCGATGACCCCGCTGGACGCCGCCGGCGAGGAGAAGGTGCGGGCGACGCTAAAGGATTACGGCATTCTTTGATGCGTCATGGTTATCCTGACAGGTGGCTTCTCGGTTCTCCGGGTGCGGTAAATCTGGAGGACTGCTCGTATGTCGAAGACCGTCACCTTCGCCCGGCCGGCCGAGCCGGTCCGAGCCGTCCGCGACCTGGCCCACCTGTTCAAGGCGCTTGGGGACGAGCACCGGCTGACCATCCTGTCGCTGCTGGCCGAACACGGCGAGCTGAACGTGTCCGACTTGGGCCAACGGCTCGGCCAGTCGCAGCCGGCCGTCAGCCACCACCTGAACCAGTTGAAGGCGGCCGGGCTGATCGACTACCGCCGCAGCGGCAAGTTCAACTTCTACGCCCTCAACCCGGCCGGCTTGCACTCGCTGTACTCGACGCTGGTGCCCGACGGCGGGCCGGTCAAGATGGCGGTGGCCGGGGTCGAGCTGGGGCTGCGACGGAAGTAGGGCACGGTTCACCGTGCCGTTGCCGCGGACGGCACGGTGAACCGTGTCCTACGAGTCCGGGAACTGGCCGGGACTCATGCCGAGCAGGACGATGCTGCACCCCCGCACGGCCGGCAGGTCAAGACGTTTCGCCTCGGCCAGCACTTCGGGCGTGTCCGCCCCGGGGTTCAGGATCAGTTTGCCGATGGAGCGACCGACCAGCCCCGGCAGCACGGCCAGCCCGACGGCCGGCGGCAGGTAAAATGTCACGACATCCAAGTGTCCGGCCGGCATGTCGGCCACGGACCGGAATGCCGGCCGGCCTTCGACCGCGGGTTCGGTCGGGTGGACGGGGTACACCTCGTAGCCCGCGGCCAGATGGGCGCGGACGGACTTGTTGCCGAACTTGCGGCGGTCGGCGTTGGCCCCAACCACGACAGCAGTGGGCACGTCAGTTGGCCCCGGGCATGTGGGCGGGGGCGGGTGTGGCGGTCAGGTCCGGCTTGTGGCCGTGGATCGCCTCGTACACCTCTTCCCGGTGAACCGGCACGTCCTTCGGGGCGACGATGCCCAGCCGCACCTTGTCCCCGCGGACCTCGATGACCGTAATCACCACGTCCGAGTTTATGACCACCGACTCGTTTTTTTTCCTCGACAGCACCAGCATGGGAGCCTATCTTTCGACACACGCGACCGCGCTCAGTCGCCGCCAACTCGGCCCCGCACGTCTGGCGGGGCAGGCGGATCGTCTACGCTGTCACACGCTGTCACCTGTCAAGTGTAAAAGCCGACAATCCGTTAAGTCAAGGGGCAATGGCCGAATTCCCCGGCCGGTACGCCACTTCCGCCGACCGCGCGGCCCGATACGATGGCGGTATGCGTAACCACTTTCCGAACCTGGCCGTGTTCGCCGTCCTGTTCGCCGGCCTGACGTTCGGCTGGTGGTACCTGGCCCCCAAACCGCCCGCCCCGGAGCCGCCGGAGCCGCCCCGGCCGGCCGCCGAGCTGGTCGGCGCCTTGGCGGGTGGGTACCCGTCGGTGGGCCTGCCGCCGCTGCCCACCCCGCGGCCGGCCGCCCCGGCCCCGGTCGCCGCCCCGCCGCCGAAGCCGGCCGGCCCGGTCGAGCTGCTGCCGCTCGGCGACGACACCTTTTACAACCAGGTGCTGCTGACCACCCGCGGCGGGGCGGTGCAGCAGGTCGTCCTCACCCGGTTCGACGAGGCCGACCGGCTCGGCCGGGAGGTCAAGCGGGCCGACGGCACCCCGCAGCCGCTGCGGCTCGTCCCCGGCGTGCTGCGGCCGCGGGACAAGACCTCGCTCACCGCCGAGGCCCCGTTCCCCACGCTCGCCCCCGGCGTCGTCGCCGACCCCGGCATCCTCAGCGAGCCGTCCTACGTGCTGCTGCACTACCCGGCCCCGGACGACCCGGTGCGTCGCGGCCGGGCCGACGACTACCACCCGTCGGCCGAGCTGAGCGACCGCACCTGGGCCGTCGCCGAGCGGGGCCTGGGGAAGGTGGTGTTCGAGACCACCCTGGACGCCCCGTACTTCCTGAAGCTCCGCAAGACGTTCACCCTGGCCCCCGGCGACTACCACATCGGCTTCACGCTGGACGTGGAGCCGCTGCCCGGCCGGCAGAAGGGCAAGGGCGAGTTCCGCTACCAACTGGTGGCCGGCCGCGGGCTGCCGATCGAGGGGGAGTGGTACGCCCAGCAGTTCCGCAACGGCATGAGTGGCTGGCGGACGCCCAACGGCGGCGTCCGGCGGAGCATCGAGGACGCGGCCACCATCCACCACAAGGCCGGCGGGGACGCGGTGGCCAAGGGCGAGAACACCTTCACCTTCGCGGCCGTCGGCACCCAGTACTTCGCCACGGCCGTCTGCGTGGACGACCAGGCGACGGGCAACGCGGCCAGCCCGTGGGAGAGCGTCCGGCCGACCCGCGAGCCGCACGGTTGGGACGACCCCGAGCAGTTGGTGTACGCCGACGTGACGGTGCGGGCGGTGGCCAAGCCGCTCGACCCCGGCCCCGACCCGCGGACGGACGCCGTGTCGCACCGCTACCTGCTGTACAACGGCCCGCTCAAGGTGCGGCTGCTGAAACACCTGGGCGACGGCGGCCGGGACGACCGGGCGGTGGCCCCCGAGCTGGTGGACCGCTACCTCGACCGGCTGACCCTCAACACCCTGACCGACTACCAGTCGCCGAACGTGTTCGGCCGCATCGCCTCGGCCATCTTCTGGTCGGACCTGGTCATCCTGACCACCAACGGGATGCACGGGCTGCTCCGCCGGCTGCACACGCTGGTGCCCATCTGGGGGCTGAACATCATCATGCTGACGGTGTGCGTGCGGCTGGCCCTCATGTACTTCAGCCGCAAGCAGCAGGCCATGGGCATGCGGCAGCAGGCGGTCATGGCCAAGCTCAAGCCCGACCTGGACAAGCTGGCCGAGCGGCACAAGGACGACCCGGCGGCGCTCCAGCAGGCCAAGACCCGGCTGATGATGCAGAACGGCATGAACCCGCTGGCCATGAGCGGCGGCTGCCTGCTGCTGGTGTTCCAGATGCCCATCTTCATGGGGCTGTACTTCTGCCTCCAGGAGAGCGTGTTCTTCCGCAACCAGCCGTTCCTGTGGTCGCCCAACCTGGCCGCCCCGGACATGCTCCTGTGGTGGACGGAGAAGATCCCGTGGCTGAGCCGGCCGGAGAGCATCAACGGCATGATCTTCCTGGGGCCGTACCTGAACCTGCTGCCGCTGCTCGGGGTGGCGCTCATCTTCACCCAGCAGCACCTGTCCATGCCGCCGGCGCTCAACGACGAGCAGGCCCAGCAGCAGAAGGTGATGAAGTACATGGTGGTGCTGATGGGGGTGTTCTTCTACCGGGTGCCGAGCGGGCTGAGCCTGTACTTCATCTGCAGCACCGGGTGGGCGCTGATGGAGCGGCAGTTCATCCCCAAGCCGAAGATCAACCCGCTGCCGCCGACGGCCGCGACGGCGGACAAGCCGGGTAGCCCGCCCGGCAGCGACGGCACCGGCGGCGGCGGCTTCTGGTCGCGGATGAAGGCCGAGGCCGAGAGCCGCATGAAGGACACGCTGGACAAGGCCGACCAGCAGAGCCAGCGGCAGATCCGCAACGACCCGAACCGCGGCCCGCGGGATAAGAAGCGGAAGCGGAAGTGACGGGTGGTTCGTAGCCCGAAGCGCGAGCGAGGATCACGTGAT
>JAYVUZ010000065.1:0-2616 GCA_043787415.1 Fimbriiglobus sp.
TCTCGCTCTCGAAGTGCGACCGCAACCATGTCGGCGCCCTGTGGTACTTCATCCGCCTCTACAACCGCTCACGCCGCTGCCGGCCATGAGGCCACTACCCGATTTGGCGTGGCGGGAGTTGCGTGCCCCGAGCCTATTTCGTAACGGCGGTTGACGGGAGCCGTGTCAGGTCCGAGCATACCGGCCGACACGGAGGTTCGCCATGCCCGGCCCGGCCCGGGAGCGGGAGTTGAACGACCGGCTGCGGGAGCGGGTCAAGCCGCTCCTGCTGCCCGTCCCGCCGCAACCGAAGGGGGGCCGGCCGTTCGCCGACGACCGGGCCTGCTTCGAGGGCATCGTGTACCTGCTCCGCAATGGCCTCCGCTGGCGGCAGTTGCCCGTGTGCTACCCGTCCGGCGTGACCGGGCATGGCCGAGGTCGGGGTGTGGGACGACGCCTGGAAGCGGGTGCTGGCCAAGCTGGCTACCTACGGCCGGCTGGGGGCCGACGAGTTAGCCCTCGACGGCACCTACTTCGAGGCGCTAAGGGGGCAGCGTCGGGGTCAGCCCGTGCCGGCTCGGCACGGGCACGACCCTCGACCTCGTCGTGCTCCCGTTACCCGGCTCGGCGTCAGAAGTCGTCGGCAAAGCGACTCAGCGCGGCGTATCGCTCTTCCGCGGCAGGAGCCTGGAGGAGGGGCATCAGTCGCTCACGCATGGCCTCGTACTTGGCCACACCCTCGGCCTCGTCGCCCGCCCACGCCGTGTAGAGCATTGTCCCGTAGATGCCGCAGGTGATTGCAAACGGGGCGTTGGGATACGGTCTGCGCGCAATCCTGGGTGATCTGCGGGGGCTGGCGCATGCCCTGATCCCTCGATAGACCGACGGTCGGGCGCGGCGGCTGGGTGGGAACCGGGCGGCCCGCCTAACCCCCGGAGGCGTCGCGTGGCCAAGCTCGTTGAGATCGAGTCCATCAAGCCGTACTTCCACACCCTCGACGACCCGCGGCACGCCAAGAACCGCAAGCACGCCCTCGTCGACGTCACCGTCATCGCCCTGTGCGGGGTACTCTGCGGGTGCGGCGGCCCGACCGCGATCCACCGGTGGGCGGCCAACCGCCTCGACTGGCTCAAGACCGTCCTCCCCCTGGCCGACGGCCTCCCGTCCCGCGATTGCATCCGCCGGCTGTTGATCGCCCTGAAGCCCGAGGCGTTCCAGACGTGCCTCCAGGCGTGGGTGGCGAGCGTGATCTCGGTGGCGAACGCCACGGCCTCCGACACCCCGGCCGCCGCCCGCCGGTCGGCATCCCCGGCCCACCTCTTCGGCAGGTACAACGCCCGGTCGATCAGGGCACTTCGCCACCGCCCCGGACGGGTACTTCGACGCCGGCAAGGTGGTCGGATCCCTCCGCGACCTGCTCAAGCACCTGCGGGGTAGGTGGTCGTCGATTGGGACGGGGGCGGGAACCACAAGGGGCCGCTCATCCGGGAGTTCCTGCGGCGGAACAAGCGGCTGACCCTGGAGCGGCTGCCGGCCTACGCCCCAGACCTGAACCCGGTCGAGGCCGTCTGGTCGTGGCTCAAGTACGGGCAGTTGGCCAACTTCATCCCGGACGGGGTGGGCGACCTGAACGGCGAGGTCATCGACCGGCTGGTCGAGCTGAAGTTCGACCCGGGCCTGCTGCGGGTGCTGTAGAAGCGGTCCGACCTGCCTTTCCCACATAGCCGGATTGATGACCCTTGCTTACCTGTCCGTCAGTAGTGTCCTGATCTCGAGCCACATCTTATATACGGCCTGTATCAGGCTGGTTCGGGGGGGACCACTCCCAGTGCTTCCTCAATGAAGCTACGGGCGTCGTCGAGAAGGGCCAGCCGGTCGAGCATCCATCGCAGATACCCGGGCTCGGCCGCGGAGACTGCGGCCAGCGTCCGGCCGCGGTGCTTACCGAACGCCAGCACCAACCGCCCCTGATGCACCCCGAACCGCCCGCCCACATCGGCCGGCCACAGCCACCGGTGCCAAGTGGCCGGGTCGGCCGGCAGGCCGTACCGGCCGGTCTGAGCGTCCACTACGGCCAAGGCGGCCGCCGCATCGGCCGCCGCGCCGTGGGCCCCCACGTGGTCCCGGCCGAGGTACAGTCGAACGGCCGCGGTCAGGTTCCGCGGCTCGTTTCGGCGGAACACGGACAACCCGTCGAGTACGGACCGGCCGGCGAGTCGGAAGGGTTGGCCGGCCCGGGCGAACTCGGCCGTCAGAATCGGCAGGTCGAACCCTGCCAGCCCGAACCCGGCCAGGTCGCAGCCGCTCAGAAACGCGGCCAGGGGCGGTGCTACCACCGCAAACGCCGGTGCGGCGGCCACGTCGGCATCGGTGATTCCGTGGACGGCGGACGCGGCCTTCGGGATGGGCATCCCCGGGTGAACGCGGCGGTGGAAGGCGGCCGGCGGCCGACCGCCGCCGACCCGCACGACGCCCACCTCGACCACCCGGGCGGTGGACGGGTCAGTCCCGGTGGTCTCCAGATCGATTGCTGCCAAGGGCCTTAGAAACCCTAACTTTACTGGCCGGCGTGGTGTCGGCCGGGTAGCCTGACGGCCTCCCGACGAGGCTGCCAGGATGGCCCGCAAGCTCCTGCCG
>JAYVUZ010000066.1:0-9347 GCA_043787415.1 Fimbriiglobus sp.
CCGTCGGAAGTGCCGGCCCGGTCAGCCGTTGGTGCGGATCGCCTAAATTAACAAGAGGTTGCGCCGAACCGGCCGGAAGAATCCCTCCCTCTCCGCTGAATTCGGTCTAGCTTCTGCGAACCCCCATCTCCCAGCCAAGGCGTGTTTGTTTGTCCTACCGCCGCTCGCGGTCGAACACGATTTTCCCTCCCACCACCGTCAGCGACACTTTCGTAGCCCCGATTTGGCTCCGCTCGACCGGGTCGAGTATGTCGCGGTCGAGGACCACCAGGTCGGCCAGCTTGCCCACCGCCAGCGTGCCACGCTCGGCGTCCTGGTGGGCGGCGAAGGCGCTCCCGGCAGTGAACGCCCGTACCGCCTCCTCGACCGTGATGCGTTGCTCCGGGAACCAGCCGCCGGGGTCTTTGCCGTCGAGCGTCCGGCGGTTCACGGCGGCGTCGATGCCGGGCAGCGGGTCGAGCGGGGCCACCGGCCAGTCGCTGCCGAAGGCGAGCGTCGCGCCGGCGTCGAGCAGTCCGCGGTAGGCGTAGCTCGCCCGGCATCGCTCGGTTCCGATCCGGCCGACCGCCCAGCGGCCGTCGTCGGCGACGTGGTACGGTTGCATCGATGCCACCACCCCGACGAGCTTGAACCGCCCGTAGTCCTGCGGTCGCAAGTGCTGGGCGTGTTCGATGCGGAACCGGCGGTCCCGCGGGCCGTTGGCTTTCGTCACGTCGGCGTACAGGTCGAGCAGCACGCTGTTGGCCTGGTCGCCAATGGCGTGGACGGCCACGCTCAGCCCGGCGGCGTCGGCCCCACGGATGAGCTGCCGCATCTGGTCCGGCTCGGTGACGTACACGCCGGTCGTCTGCTCGTTCAGGAACGGCTCGAACATCTTGGCCGTGCTGCTGCCGAGGGAGCCGTCCATAAACCCCTTCACCCCGCCGACGCGGACGAACGGCCCGCCGAAATTACTCTCCAGGCCGGTCGCGGCCAGCTCCTGGTAGCCGGCGATCGGCCACCGCACATCGACCCGGCACGTCAACTCGCCGGCGGCGGCCAGGCGTTGCAGCACCCGCAGGTACTTCCGCCGGGTGGCGGACCCGCTGCCCTCCATGTCCTGTACACTCGTGACGCCGAGCGATGCCGCCAGTTGCGTCGCGGCCCGCACCGCCTCGGCGATCTCGGCGTCGTCCGGCTCGGGGAGCAACTTGTCGAGCAGGTCCATCGCGTTGTCCTTCAGCACCCCGCTCGGCGTCTTGCCGTCGGCCAGCCGGTAGACCACGCCGCCCGGCACTTCCTTCGTGTCCGCGGTGATCTCGGCCAGCTTGAGGGCGGCCGAGTTGCACAGGGCCATATGGCCGTCGTACCGGCGGATGAACACCGGCCGAGTGGGCACGTACTTGTCCAGCATTGCGGCCGTCGGCATCTGGCCGCCGAAGGTGCGGTCGTGGTCCCAGTTGCCGCCCAGAATCCAGCGGTCCCGCGGCAGCTTGGCGTCGAACGCCTCGAGCCGCCGGCCGAACTCGGCCTCGTCCGCCGCGTCCTTGAGTTCCACCCGGGCCAGTTGCAGCCCGCCGCCGAGCAGGTGAACGTGGCTGTCGTAGAACCCCGGCACCACCCGCTGGCCGGTCAGGTCGATCCGCTTCGTCCCCGGCCCGGCGAGTGCGGCCACCTCGGCGTCAGTGCCGACGGCCAGCACCCGGTCCCGCCAGACGGCGACGGCTGTGGCGGCGGTGCCGGCGCCGGTCCACACCCTGCCGCCGGTGAAGACCAGGTCGGCGGCCGGCGGGGCGGCGAGGGCGAGGACGACCAGCGGCAACATCGGCACTTCTCCGAACGGGGACGGGCAGTGTACCCGCCGGCTGGTAGGCTGACCGCATGGCGACACCCACCCGCGACGAGCTGGCCACCCGCTACCTCGACGGCCTGCCGTACCCGCCGTACCCGGTGCAGGAAGACGCCCTGCTGGCCTGGTTCACGTCGGACACCGGGGTGATGGTGTGCGCCCCGACCGGCACCGGCAAGACGCTCATCGCCCACGCCGCCCTCTTCGAAGCCCTGCACACCAACACCGTCGCCTACTACACGACCCCGCTCATCGCCCTGACCGAGCAGAAGTTCCACGAGCTGCAAGCGCAAGCCGTCGGCTGGGGCTTCAAAAAGGAGGACGTGGGGCTGGTGACGGGCAACCGCAAGGTGAACCCGAACGCCCGGGTGCTGGTGGTCGTGGCCGAGATTCTGCTCAACCGCCTGCTGCACCCCGAGGGCCACGACTTCAGCCACGTGTCGGCGGTGGTGATGGACGAGTTCCACAGCTTCGCCGACCCCGAGCGGGGGATCGTCTGGGAGCTGTCGCTGAACATGCTGCCTAAACACATCCGGCTGTTGCTGCTGAGCGCCACCGTCGGCAACGCCCACGAGTTCCTGAGCTGGCTCGACCGCTACCACGGCCGGCGGCTGGAGCTGGTCGAAGGCCGCGAGCGGAAGGTGCCGCTGACGTACCACTGGGTCGGCAACGAGTACCTGAACGACCTGCTGGTGGACATGGCCAGGGGGGACGACGCCCACCGCAAGACGCCGGCCCTGGTGTTCGCCTTCAACCGCGACGAGTGCTGGAGCATCGCCGAACAGTTGAAGGGCCTGGAACTGTTGAACAGCGACCAGCGGAAGCCGCTGCAAGCGGCGGTGGACGCCATCGCCTGGCCGAGCGTCGGCATCGCCCCGAAGCTCAAGCAGATGCTCCGCCGCGGGGTCGGGGTCCACCACGCCGGCCTGCTGCCGAAGTACCGGCGGGTGGTCGAGAACCTGTTCGAGCAGAAGCTGCTGAGCGTCGCCCTGTGTACCGAGACGCTGGCCTCGGGCATCAACTTGCCGGCCCGGTCGGTGGTGCTGACCAGCCTCATGAAGGGGCCGTTCGGCAAAGAAAAAGTGATCGACCCGAGTTCGGCCCACCAGATTTTCGGCCGGGCCGGCCGGCCGCAGTTCGACACCGAGGGCCACGTTTACGCCCTGCCGCACGAGGACGACGTGCGGATCGCCAAGTGGAAGGAGAAGTACGACCAGATTCCCGAGGCGACCAAAGACCCGGGGCTGCTCCGCGTGAAGAAGGCGATGCTGAAGAAGAAGCCGAGCCGCAACGCCCAGCGGAAGTACTGGGGCGAGGGCGACTTCGCCCGCCTGCAAGCGGCACCGCCGGCCCGGCTGTACAGCAAGGGGCCGCTGCCGTGGCGGCTGCTGGCGTACCTGCTGACGGTGTCGCCCGAGGTCGGCGGCATCCGCGAGGTGGTCAAGAAGCGGCTGCTCGACCAGCCCCGCATCGAGGCCGGGCTGAAGCAGCTCAACCGCATGTTGTGGGTGCTGCACGACAAGGGGTACGTGACGCTCGACCCGCTGCCGGTGTTCAACCCCGACCCGGCGTCCCCGCCGCAGTTCCAAGACCTGGACGTGAACTACCAGCCGTACCGGGCGGTGCCGACGCCGAAGCTGCAAACCCTGCTCGCCTTCCGGGCCGTCCACCCGCTGTACGGGGCGTGGCTCACCGAGATGCTGGCTACCGCCGGGCCGGACGAGCGGGTGCAGGCGTTCGAGAGCGTGCTGGAACTGGCCCGGCCGCTGCTCAAGTTCGTGCGGGTGCCGTGGGAGCTGCCGCCGGGGCCGCTGCAAGTCGAAAAGCTCGACCCCGAGCTGACGGCCCGCGGGCTGATCGTGGTCAAGCCGCCGGTGCCGGAGGGGGAGGAGCCGGCGGAAGAGGAGTGGGTGCCGTGGGACGAGCGGCCGCCTGTGTTCGCCGACCGGCTCAAGCTGCTATTCGACGCCACCCACCCGGAGGTGACGGACCTGACCATCACGCCGGTGTGGGCGGCCGGCGAGGTGCTGGCGTTCGGCGGTAACTTCCACCACTTCATCGCCAGCCGCGACCTGGCCAAGCAGGAGGGGATCATCTTCCGTCACCTGCTGCGGATGGTCCTCCTCGCGGACGAGTTCGCCCAGGTGCCGCCGCCCGGGGTGGACCCGGCCGTGTGGCAGGCCGAGTTGCAGGCGATGGCCGACGTGCTGACCGCGGCGTGCCGGCAGGCCGACCCGCAGACGACCGAGGACACGATCAAAAAAGCCCACGCGGCCGACGTGGTGGAGGGCGAGACGCCGCTGCCGCAGACCGCCCCGCCGCCGGCCGAGGAAGAGTTCGGGGCTGGGTTGCTCGACTGACCGCTAGCATGTCCGCATGGACGCCGACCCGCCGCCGAAGGTCGAGTTCATCCCGAAGGAGCTGGCCCGGGTGCGGGCGCTGGCCCGGCTACTGGACGAGGCGGTGACGGTACCGGGCACCAACTTCCGGGTCGGGCTGGACGCCGCCCTCGGGCTGATCCCAGTCATCGGCGACGTGGCCGGCGGGCTGATCGGCGGGTACATCCTGCTGACCGCCGCTCGGCTCGGGGTGCCGCGGGTGGTGCTGGCTCGGATGCTGCTGCATGTGGCGGCCGACTCGGCTCTCGGAGTCGTGCCGCTGGCCGGCGACGTACTGGACGCGGCTTGGCGGAGGAACAGCAAAAACGCCCGGCTGCTGGAATCGCACATCCTCGACCCACGCGGCACGACCCGGGGCAGTTGGTTGACGGTGGCCGGGCTGGCGGTGGTGCTGCTGGCAGTGGTGACCACTACCATCGCGGTCGGGGTGTGGTTAGCCGGTCGGCTGACGAGGTTGCTCGGCTGAGGCAGCCGCGGTCGTGACACACACCCTGCTCTGCACTGTCACATCCGACGCAAAACGGCACAGTTGCCTATAGGAACCTACTCTTGATCGGTTTGCGTGAACAAAAGCAACGGGCAATCGTCGAAGTGCGGCGGCGGGCCGGCGAGACAGTTTGAGCCTGCCGCGTCGAACTCGGCCGGCCGGAGCGGAACGAATTCGACAAACCGACTCTCCCTTGTGCTACGACGCTGGACGACCGGGCGGCCGGATGGTCTACTCCGACCGCCGTCTGACGATACGCACGCCACCCCGGCCGGAGGGCGGCATGGTTCTGGACCTGCTGTTCCCGACGTCTGACGGGCCTGTGGCCACCGACCACTCGTACTGGCTTTTTGCGGCCCTGAGCCACGTCGTGCCGGCGTTCCACACCCCGGACTCGCCGCTGCGGTTCGCCCCGCTGCCGGGGGTGCGGGGGCCGGTGTCGGGCACACTGGCCCTACCGCCCCGATGCCACCTCCGGGTGCGGCTGCCGCAGGACCGCATCGGCGACGTCCTGGGCCTGGCCGGCAAGCGGCTGGAGATCGGGGGCGGGTTCCTCCGGCTGGGCGTGCCGTCCGTCACGCCGCTCACCCCGGCGGCGACGGTGGCCGCCCGGGTGGTGGTGGTCAAGCCGGACGCCGGCCCGAAGGCGACGCGGCCGACGCCGCGAGGCAAGGTGACGGTGGAATTCGGGCAATTCCTGGACATCGTGCGGCGGATGTTGGAACGGGCCGGCATCGCCGCCCAGGTGGAGGTGCCGTTCCGCATGACGAACAAGCGGGACGGTCAGCCGGAGCCGTGCCGGCGTGTGGTGCGGGTCAAGACCAAGCGGATGGTGGGATACGCGGTGACGGTGAGCGGGCTGAGTGCGGCCGACTCGCTGCGGCTACAAGCCGAAGGGCTGGGCGGTCGCCGGCGGATCGGCTGTGGGTTCTTCTTGCCGACGCGGGAGGCGGGCTGTGAGCGAATCGCTCTGGGGCAATACCACACGACTGGTGTCGCGCTGCTGGCCCACACTGAGGCGGTGGTAGAAGCCGGCGAGGCGTTGTTCGGCGGCGACACCGGCCCGACCCAGCTGGGGCGGGCGTGGCTGCGGTTCTTCAAGCTGACCGAAACCAACTGGCCGGCGTTCCGCCGCGACCTACTCGCGGCCATGCTGCTGCACGACTAGGGCAAGGCCAACGACGGGATGCAGCGGGTGCTGACCGGGACGAGCGGGCCGGCCATCCGGCACGAGCACTTCAGCGCCCTGCTGATCGGCCTGCCGGCGGTGTCGGCGTGGCTGGCGGCCGGCGGGGTGGACGTGCCGCTGGTGCTGTCGGCGGTGTTGACGCACCACCTGAAGGCCGCCAAGCCACACCCGAGAACCGGCGGCTTCGCGGCCGTGTCAAGCGACGACGTGGTTCGGTTGAGCCAGCGGGACGGGGCGTTCACCGAGTTGGCGGAGTCCACCGGCCAGCGACTCGGGCGACCGTGTGGCCGTCTTGCCATCGGCGCCATCCCGCACCGATGGGTAGCCGAAACCATCCGCCGCAGCCGGGGCGATGCGGTCAAGCATCTCGACCTGCTAGAAAACGCATCGGACGCCGAACGCCGCCGGTTGTGGGCGGTGCGGTCGGCCCTCATCGCCGCCGACGCGGCCGGGTCCGGGTCCGTCCGCACGGGGCCGCCGGTCGGCAAGACCCTGTGGGAGCAGTTCGTTGAGCGGGAGCCGTGGGCCGGCGAAACCGTCTGGTCGGAGGTCATTGACAAGCGGGTGGCCGACCTGAACCGTCAGTTCGCCCGGCGGACGCCGCCTCGGCAGTTCGCCGGGGAGGAGTTCCAGGACTGCTGCGCCGGCCTGCCCGACCGGGCGTTGGTGCTGGCCCCGTGTGGCAGCGGCAAGACGCTCGCGGCGTGGAGGTGGATCGCCGCCCAGGCGGGCCGGCGGCCGGTTGGCCGGGTGCTATTCCTGTACCCCACCCGGGCGACCGCCAAGGAGGGGTTCCGGGACTACGTGTCGTGGGCGACGGAGGCCGACGCCACCCTCATGCACGACAACGCCGCCTTCGACCTGACCGGCCTGTTCGGCAACGGGGCCGACCCACGCCACGGCAACGCCTACGAGACCGACCGCCAGCTGTTCGCCCTCGGGTACTGGCTGCGACGGGTGTTCTCGGCCACCGTCGATCAGTTCCAGGCCTTCCTCCAGTACGGCTACGGCCCGATATGCATGTTGCCGGTGCTGGCCGACTCGGTGATCGTTGTGGACGAGGTCCACAGCTTCGACCGGCACATGTTCACCGCGCTGAAGAAGTTTCTGACGAACTTCGACGTGCCCGTTCTGTGCATGACGGCCACCCTGCCGGAGGACCGCAAGGCGGCCCTGAAGGCGTGTGGCTTGACGGAGTACGCGGACAAGCCGGGCAAACTGAAGGACTCGGCCGACGCCCCCCGGTACACCTTGGCCCGGATCGGCTCCAGAAATGAAGCGTTCGCCCCGGTGCGGGCGGCACTGGCGGCCGGCCAGCGGGTGCTGTGGGTAGCCAACACCGTCCGCCGCTGCCACGAGGTCTCCGCCGCCTTCGCCCCCGACTACTGCTTGCCGCAGACCGCCGACGGCGTGCCGGTGTACTGCTACCACAGCCAGTTCAAGCTGGCCGACCGGGTGGACCGACACGAGGCCGTCATCAGGACTTTGAAGGTCGGGCGCGCGGCGGCGCTGGCGTGACAGCCCAGGTGTGCGAGATGAGCCTCGACCTGGACGTGGACCTGCTGGTGACGGAAGAGTGCCCGGTCACGTCGCTCGTCCAGCGGATGGGCCGGTGCAACCGGGACAGGAACGCCCGGCCGTTGGCCGAGTCCGGGACGGTACTGGTGTATAATCCAGACCGCCACCCCGCCCCGAACGCAGACGACGACCTGAAGGGGGTGGACGAGTTCCTGGCCGCAACGGCCGGCAAGGAACTGAGCCAGACGCTGCTGGAGGCCGTCTTGCGGGCGGTGCTGGCCAGCGGGCTGGAGCCGGCCCTCGGCTTCTTCCACACCCCGCGGTCGGCGGCCTACCCGCTGGTACTCGACCTGCTGGAGCTGTTCCGCACCACCGTCTGGGACATGCCGCTGGTCGGGTCGCTCAACCGCGGGCAGTGGCAGCCAGACGCGGACTTCGTGGCGACGAAGACGAAGGTGTGGCTGAGCGAGGCCGGGCGGACGAAGGCCATCGGGCTGTTCGAGGATCGCTTGCAGGAGGGGTGGAAGCACCCGGTGCTGGACTACAGCCTGAGCTACGCCCGGTCGATCGAGCTGGAGGCCCGGCTGTTGGAGAAGGAGTGGACGGGCGAGCCGGGACTGTTCGCCCGCAGCCGGCTGCGGTAGGGGGTGTGCGATGACCGACGTGCGGTGGTGGCTGGTGAGCTACGACGTCCACGACCCGAAGCGGCTGCGGAAGTGCGCCAAGCACGTGGAGGGGTACGGGCTGCGGGTGCAGTACAGTGTTCCGGTGCTGGCTGACGGGGCGGGAGGCGGAGCAGCTGTGGTGGGAGCTGACGGAGCTGCTGGACCCGGCCGACTCGGTGCTGCTGATCCCGCTGTGCGGGGGGTGCGTGGGGGGATCGTCGGCATCCACGGGACGGAGCGGTCGGCCGAGTGGACGGACCGGCCGCCGAGACATACGGGGGTGTGAGGGCGACGGCCGTTGGCTGAAGTGGCTCACGGGCCGGCGGTTGTCCACGTACCGGCGTTTCGAAGCGGTTCATAACTTGTTGCTAGACAACAAATTTTGTGATGTTGGACAAGCTAGACGGCGCATGCAAGGTACGCGGGCGAGTCTGGGACGAGAGTTACGCCGACAGGCCTGGTGACCAGCCGACGGGATCGACCGTCGCGAGCGATGGTCAATGAGAGGAGGTGAGGTAAAGGCATGGGGTAACTAGCTCTGCGTGTAGGCCGTGAACGCACCAGTGACGCCGTTAGGGGTTGGGCACCCGGCCCGGCCGGGTGTACCCGGCGAGCGACTGTAGAAACGCCTCGAACTCTGGGTCCATCGCCACCTCCGGCTGCCAGCTTACCGGGCTGGCCGAACGGCGGCGGGGGAATATACCGGGACCGGAGTTGCACACTTCGCCGTCAGGGAGTTCCCGTGTCGTCACTTCGTCGCGTGCTGGGTGTCTGTCTGGTGTTCGGAGCCGCTGCGTGTTCGCGAACGCCGGTCGCGGAGACATCCGCAGCTACACCGCCGACACTACAGACCGCTACAAGCGACACGACGGCACGAACCAGTCCGACGCCGGCCGCCCAAGCCGCCGTCGCACCGCCGATGGACGCACGACAGCAGCAGGCCGCCTACGACCGGGTGCGGGCCTACGCCCCGTTCGGCCCGCACGCGACCGCCGGTGATGTGCAACCTCTCGTGCCTAAAGCGGATAACTCGACTAAACGAGTCGATGGTTTATCTAGTAGTTTAATAGACGAACCGAAGCTGCTGTTGCCTCGCTTCTGGTTAAACAAAAATATCCGGGCGGAATGGAACAAGAATTCTTTGTTCGAGACAATGACTAGGCCCGGGTAGTGGCCTCAGCGTAGGGATGCGTTGTAGTGGCGGATGAAGTACCACAGGGCACCCAGGTGGTTGCGGTCGCACTTGGAGCAGGACAGGGTC
>JAYVUZ010000067.1:0-8935 GCA_043787415.1 Fimbriiglobus sp.
ATCCAGCAGGTCGTGCAGGTGTCGCTGCTGCGGGTCGTGATCCCGTGGATGATCGGCCAGGCCTTCGACCTGATCGGCACCGACCGCTTCATGGGCAAGATGGAGGAGAAGATCCCGGCCCTCGGCATCGCCTACCGCGTGCCGGGCTTCTCCAAAGCGCGCCTCGGCGAGGGCATCCGCGGCGGCATCTCGGACTTCTTCTCGGAGTACGACTTCAACGCCAAGACCTGGTCCGGACTTACCGAGTCGAAGCGGCAGTTCAGCGTCCACGGGGCCGTCGGCGGCTTCGGCGTGGTGCCGCTCAAGGCCGTCGCCGTGAAGCTCCCGATCGCCGCCGGGCCGACGCGCGGCGAGAACCGCACGGTGTACGCCGACCCCAAGGACGTGCAGTACCAGTTGCTCGTGCCCGGCACGACGGTGACCTTCGCGTTCTTCCTGTTGCTCACCGTCGGCTGGCTGTTCGTCGCCGAGCGCCGCCACGGCACGCTGGTGCGCCTGCGGCTCGCGCCGATCTCGCGCACGCAGATCATCCTCGGCAAGGCGTTGCCGTGCCTGGCGGTGTCGTTAGTCCAGGGCTTCTTCCTGTTGGCGTGCGGCAAGCTGGTCTTCGGCATGACCTTCGGCTCACGCCCCGAGTTGCTGATCCCCGTGGTCGTCTCGACGAGTGTCGCCGCCGTCGGTCTGTCGATGCTCGTCGCCGGGCTGGCGCGGACCGAGACGCAAGTCGCCGTCTACGGCACGCTGCTGGTGATCGTGCTCGCCGGCGTGAGCGGGTCGCTACTGCCGCGCGAACTGTTGCCGGAGAACCTGCGGCTACTGAGCCTCTTGACGCCGCACGCCTGGGCGCTCGACGCCTACGCGCAACTCTTGAATCCCGACGTGGCGACGCCGCAGGTCGATCGCGTGCTGACCGCCTGCGGCGTTCTCTGCCTGTACGGCGTAGTCTGCTTAGTCGTTAGCCGCGCGGTGGCGAAGCTGGACTGAGGCCGGTTTTGTTAGCCCGACGCGCAAGCGAGGGACGCGCGCTGACTGCCTTCGGGCGGGGGACGGTCCTCGAGTCTTCCCAAGCGTAAAGTCCCCGCGCGTCGCTTGCGCGTCGGGCTAACAGGGCCGTCACTTCGCCTTCAACTCCTGGCCACTCGTGATGGCGAAGTAGAAGCCGTGGGGGTTGCTGCCGTTGGCGACTTTGAGCGTCACCGTGTTGACGCCGGCCTTCAGCTTCACTCTGACGGTGTTCTGCTCCGGCGCGGCGGCGAGACTTTGGCTGTGGGTGTAGACCTCGACGCCGTTGACCCAAAGCTTTGCCCCGTCGTCGGTGCCGAGCAAGATCGTCGCCTCTTGCGCGACCGGCGACTCGAACTCCTTACGGGCGTAGGTCGCCGAGTTCGCGGACTTGTCGCCGTGCAGCGCGGCGAGGTCGAAGTAGGCCGTCGCGTTCTTGACGAGTCGCCAGTCGGCCGGCTTGTCGTCGCGGGCCAGCGCCGCCTCCATGCTCGCGGCGGGGAACGGCCCGGCGATCAGCCACGAGTCGGGCGTCAACGACGCGGTCTGCAACTGCGTCAGGTACTCGACGAGGTCAACGAGTTCGTCTTCCGTCAGCGTCGCCACCAGCCCCTCCGGCATGATCGAGACGAGCGACTTCGCCCGCGTCTCGATATCCTTCACGGCAACCGGGTAGTCTTTGCCGTTGGCGTCGCGGATCGTGACGGTCGTCTCCGTCTCGCCGACGAGCAGCCCGCTGATCGCCTGGCCGTCGGCGGTGGCGACGGACCACGATACGTACTGATCGGCGATCGCCTTCGAGGGCAGCAGGATGCTCTCGAAGAGGTTTTCGCGGCTGCCCTTCTTGCCGACCATGCTCAGGTCGGGGCCGATTTGGCCGCCCTGGCCGCGGACCATGTGGCACTTCAGGCACTGCGACTCGCCGGTCAGCGACGCCGCGAGCAGCTTCTTGCCGTTGGCCGCGTCGCCGGTGCGCTTGGCGAGCGCCGCCGGGCTGGGCAGGTTCTTCGGGTTCAGCTTGCCGGGCGCGGGGAACAACAAGACCGCCTTGTTGCGCTCGCCCTGGAATGGCGAGTTGCGCAACAGCTTGCCGGCGTCGGCTGACAGGGCGTCGGGCAACTCGCCTTTCTGCTTCGCCTCCAACAGCCACTGCGTGCCGGCGCGGTTGCCGGCCAGCACGGCGAGGGCAATGCGGCTCAATTCGGTCGCCGCCTTGGGCGCGAGGACCGCTTTCTTGAGCGAGTCGAGGGCCTCCTTGCCTGTGGCGTCCGCCTTCGAGCCGGCCGGCAGCATCAGGCCGATGGCCTTGACGCACTCGATCGACAGCGGGTTTTCCGGGCTGCCGACATCGATCAGCGTTTTGAGGCTGTCCGGCGACGGCAGTTGCCCCAGCGTGCGAATCGCCTCGACGCGCGTCGGCGTCGGCTGCTTGTCGTCCCGCGCGATGACGGCGACTTCGGCCCGGCCGGCGCTGAACTTTGCCGCGGCGACGAGTTGCAACCCCGTCAAACGGGTCGCGTCGCGCTTCAGCATGGCCGTCGTGGCGGCGGCGAGTTCGCCGGACTTGGCGAGGCCGCTCCACTTGGTCGGCAGGAACAGCCGCAGGTTCTCGAGCGCCCGCGTCTTGACCTCGGCCGGCTGGTCCGACGTGAGCAGTGCCAGCATCGACTTGCCGGCGTCGAGTTCGGAACTGGCCGCCAAAATGTCGACGATGCGGGCCTTCTGCGTTGCTGTGAGCTTGGCGTCCTTGAGGAGTTCGCCCATCTTCGGCAGCATCGACTTGGGCCGTAGCTCCCAGACGAGGTCCGCGACCTTGTCGTTCCACTCCGGGAAGTGCGTGCCGAAGTCCGCGAGGATCGCGTCCCGCCGCGCGGGGTCGGTGCCGCAGGCGATGTTGAGCGCGGCGCGGTAGGTGAGGTCATGGCCGTCGTAGAGCTTGGCGAGTGTGTAAAACGCCACCCGGTTGGCAGGGATTGCCAAGTTCGCCTTCGCTAAAGTAAGAATTTGCTCACGAGCAACGGCTAAAGAACTAGGTGGAATGTATTCCCGCCCATCGACGGTCAGTCCGTCTTGTCGGCGATTGACGTTAGGCCTCAAAGTCAGACCTACCCTGTAGCCAGCGTCAAAAGCGTAAATTTGTTGCGTTTTACGACTCCTAAGTTGCTGGAAGCAATCGGATTTGGCGAGCGGAGAGTTAAACAAGGGTTCTGTAACTTCTTCAGGACTACTGCGAGTAGCGGTTACTGCCCATGCGACCAATGCGGCATACGGCCCAGCGGAGGGGGTCGCCACCAATTTTTCGATCGGCTGTGGGAGTTGCATCCACAGCCTTTTGTCCGCGGCGGCCAGCCGACCCCACGCCGCGGTTCGCGTCGCGATATTAGCGGACGTGAGCGCTGTCATGAGCCCGTCGCCCGTTGTCATGTCGAGTGCCGGCACCTTATACCCCTTGTGCCCTGTCGGGGTGACGCGGTAAATGCGGCCGCGGGTGTGGTCGCCCATGCCGTGGCCGCCCACCCCCGGGTCGTACCAGTCGGCTACGAACACGCTGCCGTCCGGGGCCACGCACACGTCGCTCGGCCGGAACCAGTTGTCCGTACTGGTCAGCATGAGCGTCTTGTCCAGTTCGTACCCGGCCCCCTTCGGCTTGCGGTGGAAGCAGCGGATCTCCCGTGGCCCGGCGTCGGCGTGGATCAGTTGCCCGCGGAACTTCTCGGGCAATAACGACCCCTCGTAGAAGCAGATGCCAGTGGGCGAGCCGAACCCGGTGCGGAGCGTCTTGTGGACGATGCCCGGCTGCTCCTCGTGCCAGTGCGTCTGGCCGGCCCCACGGGGCCAGTAGCCGTAGTTGCCGCCGGGCAACACATGGCAAATGCGGGTCTGCTGGTTGCCGTCGTCGTCGTTGTCGGACAGCCAGATTTCGCCGAACGAATCGACCGTCGCCTCATAGTTGTTGCGGAAGTTGTGGGCGATCAGTTCTAGGTGCGTGCCGTCCAGGTCGCACCGCCAGACGGTGCCGGCCTGGCAGTCGCTCTTGGGGTCGCGGCTGGTGGTCCACTTGCGGCCCGTGCCGTCCTTGCTCTGCAACCCGTTCACCCCCTCGTCGCCGACGGTGAAGTACAGCTTGCCGTCCGGCCCGGTGGTCAGCCCGTGGACCCCGTGGTCGTGGTCGAACCCGCCGAAGCCGCTCAGGAACTTGGTCGGCGGGCCGTCGGCCTTGCCGTTGCCGTCGCGGTCCCAGAACTCGAGGATGTCCGGCGACTGGGCCACCAGCACCCGCACCGCCACCCCGTCGGCCTGCGGCAGCACCAGCACGCTGAGCGGCCCGTACAGCTCCTTGCCCTGGTAGAAAACCTCGCTTTTGTCGGCCTTGCCGTCGCCGTCCGTGTCCGTCAGCACCACGATACGGTCGCCCTCTTCCCGGAGGAGCGGCCGCTTGAAGTTCACCCGCCGGTAGTTGACCGCCTCGGCCACCCACACCCGGCCCTTGTGGTCCACGTCGATGGCCGTCGGGTTGACCAGCAGCGGCTCGGCGGCGAACAGTTGCACCGCCAGCCCGTCGCCGGGCTGCATGGTGGCCAGCGCCTTGTCCGGCGGCACCTGGGCAGCGGCCGGCAGCGCGAGGGCGAGGCCAAGTGCGAGGGGACGCCAACGCGGCATGGGAAAGGCTCCGGCGAGGGTGTGATCAGTGTACTCCAGGCGAGCGGCCGGTGTAAGCCGGTCCGGTCCGGAGGCGGATGTGGCAGGCGGCCCGTCGCCGGACCGGACCGGCTTACGCCGGCCGCTCGCCCCGACCCGCTTGCAGCCGCCACTTGAGCAGCGAGAACCGCCGGCTGGCGTCGGCCGTCCGCACGGCGATGCCCACCGCCCGCCGGCTGCCGACCACCGCCACCAGCTTCTTGCCGCGGGTCAGGCCGGTGTACAGCAGGTTCCGCCGGAGCATGATGAAGTGCTGGGTGTGGCACGGCATGACCACCGCCGGGTACTCGCTGCCCTGGCTCTTGTGGATGCTGATGCAGTAGGCCAGTTGCAGCTCGTCCAGGTCGCTGAAGTCGTACTCCACCCGCCGGCCGTCGAACTCGCAACTCACCACCTGGTCGATGGTCTCGATGCCCACCACCCGGCCGATGTCCCCGTTGAACACCTCCCGGGTGTAGTTGTTCCGCGTCTGGATGACCTTGTCGCCGACGCGGTAGGTGGTGGCGTACCGGGCCACCTCCGCCGCCCCCGGCCGCGGCGGGTTGAGCACGGCTTGCAGCGTCACGTTGAGGTTGGCCACGCCGAGGGCCGACTTGTTCATCGGACTCAGCACCTGCACGTCGCGGAACGGGTCCAGGCCGAACCGGGCGGGGATGCGGTCCTTCACCATCGTCACGATGCGGTCCAGCACGGTCGTCTCGTCGTCCGCCTCCACGAAGTAGAAGTCGCCCTTGCCGCCGGGCGGGGCGCTCTCGGGTTCCTCCCCGGCGTTGACGGCGTGGGCCGCCCGCACGATCCAACTGTCGCCGGCCTGCCGATGCACCTGTGTCAATCGCGCCACGGCGACGGCGCCACTCTCGATGATGTCCCGCAGTACGCTCCCCGGGCCGACCGACGGCAGTTGGTCCACGTCGCCGACCAGCACCACGCACGCCCACGGCGGCACGGCCCGCAACAGCTTGTTGGCCAGCACCACGTCCAACATGCTGGCCTCGTCCACCACCAGCAAATCCAGGTCGAGCGGGTTCTCCTTGCCCCGGCGAAAGTCGTTGACGGCCGCATCGAACTCCAACAGGCGATGCACCGTCTTCGCCTCCCGCCCCGTGGCCTCGCCGAGCCGCTTGGCGGCTCGGCCCGTCGGGGCGGCGAGGGCCACCCGCTGGCCGCCGGCGGCGAACAGGTCGAGGACCGCCCGCACGATGGTGGTCTTGCCGGTGCCGGGGCCGCCGGTGAGGACGAGGAACTTTTCCGTGAGGGCCGCCTCCACCGCCCGCCGCTGGGCCGGGGCGAAGGCGATGCCCATGCGGGCCTCGGCCGCCGAGACGGCCGCCGCGGTGTCGCCGCCGAGCGGGTGCGGCCCGCCCCGCAACGCCAGGACGCTGCGGGCGACGCCGACCTCGGCCAGGAACAGCGGCTTCAGGTACAGCAGCGGGTCGGTGACGAGGTCGTCCACCGCCGCCGCCTGCCCCGACGCCAGCGTCGGCTCGTCCCGCACGATCTCGCCGTCGATGCGGAGTTCCTCCACGCACCCGGCGATCGTCTCGGCGTCGATCCGCGTCAGCCGGCCGGTCTCTTCCAGCACCAGCGGCTCCGGCAGGCCGACGTGCCCCTGGCTGCTGGCCTCGCTCAGGACGTGCCGCACCGCCGCCGTCGCCCGCAGCGGCGAGTCGCGGGGGATGCCGAGCCGCTGGGCCAACTCGTCGGCCGTCTTGAAGCCGACGCCCCAGATGTCCGTACTCAGCCGGTACGGGTTGGCCTTCACCGTCTCGACGGCCGTCTCGCCGTACTGCTTGTAAATCCGCACCGCCCGTGCCGTGCCGATGCCGTAGCTCTGCAGGAAGGCCATGATGCGGTGGACGTGGCGGTTCTCCTTCCAGCCGTCGCGGATCAGGCCGATCCGCTTCGGCCCGATGCCCTTCACCTCGGACAGGTCGGCCGGCGAATTTTCGATGATGTCCAGCGTGGCCTCGCCGAACCGCTCGACGATCTTCCTGGCGAAGCTCGGGCCGATGCCCTTGACCAGCCCGCTGCCCAGGTACTTGGCGATGCCCGACGCGGTGTGCGGCGGCGTCGTCTTCAGCTCGCTGGCCTTGAACTGGAGGCCGTGGGTGCGGTCCGTCTGCCAGTCGCCGGCCGCCTCGAAATACTCCCCCGCCACGGCCTGCGGCAGGCTGCCGACGACCGTCACCGGCTCGCGGTAGCCGCGGGCCTGCACCCGCAGCACGCAGTACCCGCTGTCCAGGTTGTGGAAGGTGATCCGCTCGATCACCCCGGACAGTTCCTCGGGCACGACGCACCTCCGAAAGCCCAGGCCTGTCATCCCCGTCGCTCTGAGCCTACCCGCTCCCGGCCCCAAAACCAAACCCGGAGCGGTGTGCCGGTTACTTGAGCCGAACCGCGTGGAATTTTCTAACTCTCGGTGGTTAGCCCCTTGCGACCGGCGCGCCCACCGGCATACGCTGGGTAGTCCGTCCGCACCCGGAGCAATGCCGCGTGATCTGGCCCGTCGCCGTCGCCCTGACCGTTCTGGCCCCGACGGCCGCCCTGACCGTCACCGCCGGCAAGCTCGGCGCCCCGGACATTTCCACCCGCGAGTCGGCCGCCCGCAGCCTGTTCGCCGCCGGCAAGCGGGCGGTGGCGACGCTGACGGCCGCGGCCAAGTCGCCCAACCCGGAGGTCCGCCGGCGGGCCGCCGACCTGCTCGACCGCCTCGAAGCCGACCGGCTCGGCGGCCCGACGCTGGTGAGCGTCCACGCCGACCGCCGACCCCTGTCGGACATCGCGGCTGATCTCCAACGGCAGACCGGCTACCCGCTCACCCTGTCCGACAACGCCGGCCCCATCCCGGTGACGCTGCACCGCGACCGGGTGCCGTTCTGGGCGGCCGTGGACGCCCTGTGCGAGGCCGGCGGGCTGGCGGCCAACGTGCAGGACGACGCCCGGGTGGCCCTGTTCCCGGCCGACGCGGCCGACCCGTTCGTGTGCTACGCCGGGCCGTTCCGGGTGGCCGCCACCGGCATCAACGCCGGCCAGCACCGCCAGCTCGCCGGCCTGCCGCGGAAGGGGCTGCCGGCCGCCGGGCCGGCGCCGCTGCACCTGTCGTTCACCCTGTCGGCCGAACCGAAAGCCGCCGTTGTGGGCGTCGGCCAGCCGACGGTGTTCGCCGCCGACGACGACCGCGGCCTGAGCCTGAAGCCGGCCCCGGAGGCCGAGCGGGCCAGCTACTACCCGCCGGCCGTCGGCCACCGGGCGCTGGTCCACGGGTTCGCCGTCGGCCTGCACCGGCCGGACCGGGGCGGCACCGTCATCCGCCGGCTACGCGGCACGGTGCCGGTGGCGGTGCTGGCCGGCACGGCGCCGGACGTGGTGCTCGCCGATCCGACCGCCGGGCGGCTCGTCCGGGGGAAGGCGTCCGACCTGACGGTGAAATCGCTCGCCGAGGCCGACGGCCTGCTGACGCTCGAAGTCACCGTGGTCCGCACCGCCGCCGCCGCCGACGGCTGGCAGGCCGGCTTGCCGCAGCAGCTCGAACTGGTCGCCGCCGACGGCACCCCGTGGGCGTTCGCCGGCGTGGCCAGTCAGACGAGTAGCCCGCAGTCGTCCACACTGGCCGTGCAGTTCCGCCCGCCGACGACCGGGGCCAAGCCGGCCCGGCTGACGCTAGTCGAGTGGCGGACCGTCACCCGGGAGGTGGTGTTCGAGTTCGCCGACATCCCGCTGCCGTAAACTGCCGGCATGTACTTCCGCGCCTTTTGCCGGTCGGCCGCCGAACTCCCGCCCGCCGCGTTGGTCGAACGCCTGCACGCCGCCGGGCTGGCGGTGGTGCCGCACTTCACCGGCGACGACCTCGGCTGGACCGAGGCCCGGCTGACCCTCCCCGGTGGCGGCAGCCCGGTGCCGGTCAGCCGGTTCCTGACCCGTGAGGACGAACTGCGTAAAGACCTGAACGGCTTCGCCGCCGAGGTGGAGGCGATGGACTACTACCCGGACCGGGCCGCGCTCATGGAGCGGGTGATCCAGACGCAGCAACTGGTGCTGCTGCGGCGGCCGATCGACCACGCCGACGAGGCGAGCCTGGACCGGCTGTGCCTGGTGGTGGCGCAGGCGGCGGCCACGTTCGCCGACGGGGTGGTGCAGATCGACGGCCGCGGCTGGTTCACGGCCACCGGCGACGTGCTGGTGCCGGAGTACTGAGGTTCGTAGCCCGAAGCGCGGGCGCGGTGTGTAGGGCCAC
>JAYVUZ010000068.1:0-64380 GCA_043787415.1 Fimbriiglobus sp.
ACTCTGCACTCTGCACTCTGCACTCTGCACTCTGCACTCTGCACTCTGCACTCTGCACTCTGCACTCTGCACTCTGCACTCTGCACTCTGCACTATTCACTACCCGGCCGGCGGGTGAGCCGGTAGTCGAGTGGCGGTTTCTGGCCGTCTTCCAGCACCGGCTTGTACACCCGGCCGGCCTTCCGCTGGGCGAACTCGGCCTTCGCCGCCGCCACCAGCTTGGGGTCGGCGAACAGGTCCCACGCCGCCGCGGCCAGCGTCCTGGCGGCCAGTTGCATGCCCTTGCGGCCGATCGTCGTGCCGCCACACGCCACCGCCTGCCAGGAGTGGGCCGACGTGCCCGGCACCCACGTCGCCGTGCTGAACCCGGTCGTCGGCACCACCCACGACACGTCGCCCACGTCCGTGGACCCCATGCCCGTCTTGCCGGACTCGTCGAACACCGTGCGGAGTTCGTCCAGCGGCGGCGGGGCGTCGAGCGTCTCCCGGATGCGGACGGCGAACGCCTCCTCCGCCGGCGTGAAGCTCAGGTCGTTGAGGGCGGTCAGGTGCCCCTTCACCACCCGGCCGAGGGTCTGGTTGGGCAGCAGCTCCATCGTGCCGCCGAGGTGCTGCACTTCGAGGCGGGTCTCGGTGGCCAGCGCCCCGGCCTGGGCGCACTTGAGCAGCCGCGGCCACAGCTCGGCGACCACGCTCGCCTTCGGGTGGCGGACGTAGAAGAACCCCTCGGCGAACTCCGGCACCACGTTCGCTGCCCCGCCACCGGACGTGACGGTGTGGTGCAGCCGGGTGCCGTCCGGCGTGTGTTCGCGGAGCAGTTCGGCCCCGTGCATGGTCAGCACCAGCGCGTCGAGCGCCGACCGGCCCTTCTCCGGCGACCCGGCGGCGTGGCTGGCCTTGCCGTGGAAGCGGAACTTGGCCGCCACCCGGGCCAGGCACGACCGGTCCCCGGCGGCGGTGCGGCTGGCCGGGTGCCAGTGCAGGGCCACATCGACATCGCCGAACAGACCGTCGCGGACCAGGAACACCTTGCCGGCCCCGCCCTCCTCGGCCGGGCAGCCGTAGAACCGCACCGTGCCCGTCAGCTTGCCGGCTTTGATCTGTTCGGCGATGGCGATGCAAGCGCTGGCCGACGCCGCCCCGAACAGGTGGTGGCCGCAGGCGTGGCCGTTGCCGGTGCCGCCGGCCCGCGGCTGCCGCACGGGCGTGGCGTCCTGCGACAGTTCCGGCAGTGCGTCGTACTCGCCGAGCACTGCGACCACCGGCTTGCCGCTGCCGAACGTGGCGGTGAAGGCGGTCGGCATCCCGGCGACGCCCCGCTGGACGGCGAACCCGGCTTTCTCCAGGTGGTCGGCGAGCAGGGCGGACGACTGCGTTTCGAGGTAGCCGCCCTCGGCGAACTCCCAGATGCGGCGGGCGACGGCCCAGGTGGCGTCGCCGCGGGCGTCCACGGACGCGATGAGGTCGGCCGGCGGGGCGGCCAGGGCCAGAACGAGGAGTGGGAGCATCAAGCCATCTTAGGCGAGCGGCCGGCGTGAGCCGGTCCGGGCCGGGGGTTAGCCGGGGGCGACTTCCCTCCCGGTCAACCCCCGAGCCGGACCGGCTCACACCGGCCGCTCGCCTAAAGCATACCGCCGCTCCTGCCACAACACTGCCAGCACGCCGGCGGTCAGCAGCAGGAACGCGGCCGTGTGGCTGCCGTACACCAGGGCCGCGTCCTGGAACTCGCCGCCCACCAGGCTCGGCCCCAGGCTCAGCACCGTCGCCGCCGCCAGCAGCCCGGCCAGCCGCCGGCTCGGCCGCCGGACCAGGGCCGTCACCACCACCGCGTACGGCAGCACCAGCACGACGGCGTGGTGCTTCCACGTCCGCTCGCTGAACATCAACATGCCGAGTGCCACGTAGGCGTACTCGGCCGTCACCGCGAGACCCTGCCGGCGGTCCCGCGGGGTGCGGAGTAGCAACAGCCCGGCGACGCCGAACGCCACCTGGCACCCCCGCACCAGCCACCTCACCGCCTCCGGCGACAGGGCCAGCAGGTTGTGGTGTTCGTCCGGCACCGGGTGGTCATCCTCGTACCGGAAGGACGACGGGGCGTCCGTCAGCAGCCGGGTGAACAGCCCGGGGAGCGACTGGTTGGCGTGCTCGCTGGTGATCTTCCCCTCGACCACGAACGGCTTCACCAGGGTGTCGAACCAGCTCCGCAGCAGGTCGCCGTTCCGCTCGAACCCGAGGGCCGCCCCCGGCACCACGGCCAGCCACAGCGCCAGCCCGGCCGTCGCCCCGGCCAGCGCCCGCCACCACCCCTTCCACGCCAGGTACGGCAGGAACAGGGCCGGCGTCACCTTGCAGGCGACGGCCAGGGCGAGCGTCAGCCCGGCGGCGAAGTCCCACCGCCGGCGGAGCAGGTCGAGTGCCGCCACCAGCAGGAAGGCGATCAGGATGTTGACGTTGCCGTGGGTCAGGTCGCCGAGCACCGGGTGCAGGGTGAGCAGCACGACCAGGGCCGCCGCCCAATCGGGGAGTGGCGTCGGCCCGCGGGCCAGCCGCACCGCCCACCACACCGTCACGCCCGCCAGTACGGCCTTCATCCCGAACCAGACCAGCGCGCCGGCCGTCGGCTCCAGGCCGTACAGCGGCCGCAGGATGAGGGCCATGACCGGCGGGTTGGGGTAGGCGAACGCCACGTAGATGTCGGTGCCGGCGTCCAGGGCCAGCACCTGCGGCCGCCACCGCAGGAAGGCGGAGCGGGTCTGCTGGTCGGTGCGGCCGGGCTTGTCCAGCTTGGCCGCGTACTTGCCGGCCGCCAGCCCGACGGCCGCCAGCACCAGCAGGGCGAACCCGACCCGCCGGGCGATGACAGGCGACGCGGCCATGCGGCGGGGGGTTCCGTGGGACCAGAAAGCGGCAGTGTACCCGCCGCCGCCGGCCGCCGGCAAGCCGACCTCACTTGCCCCGGCCGAGAACGATCAGCCCGCTGGTCGCCTTGCCGGCGGCGGTGGTGATCAGTGGCGATCAGCCGGTCGCCACCCTGACCACCCCGGAGGCACGGGCCGCCTTGAACTTGCCCCGGGTGGACTTGGTCAGGGTGAACTCGACCTCCAGCCCGCGGACCTGGCCCTCCACGTCGTACCCCCAGTTGCCGGCCACCCCGGGGTTGTCCTCGACGTGGCCGTTGAACAGGCTGGCCCCCTTCGGCCGCACGTCCAGCATGTACTTCAGCTCCTGCCGGGCGAACTCGTCGTCGGCCGGGAACCGGCCGGTGTCCCACACCTGCTTCTGGGCGGCCCGCAGCTTGTCGATTTTGTCCGCCCGGGCCAGCGGGGCCGCGACCACGGTCAAAAGCTGCCGACGAACGTGCGGCGGGTCACGGAGAGACCCCCGGGCGGCGAAGAGGGACAGCGTACTTGCACCCCGGAGCGGGCCTGCGGTCAACGACCGACCCGCAGCACGGCTCCCAGAACTGTTGCCAGCGTGGCCAGCAACAGCGCGGAGGCCCCGACCAGCCCGACCAGGCTGAGCATGACCTCGCTGATTTGGAGGCGGAACAGCCACTGGAACAGGCCGAAGCCGGCCAGGAAGGCCAGCCCGAACCCGCACGGGAGTGCCCACAACCCGCCGTCACTCAGCAACAGCCCGCTGCCGCCGAGCAGCCCGGTGACGATGGCGCCGATGGCCGCCAGCTTGAGGACGGCCTCCGGCAGCGGCCCGTAGTCGATGCCGAAGAACACCCCCACCGCCGCCAGCAGGCCGCTGGTGACCAGCACTTGCAGGGTCAGCGCGCCGACCGCCATGAGGGCCAGCACCGCTCCGGGGCCGGCCCCCTTCTGGAAGGCCAGCACCCCGATCGGAATCAGGCAAAGTACCAGCCCGCCGGCCAGCAGCAGGGCCGGCACCTGCCACCACGGCCGGGCCGGCCCCTCCAGCGGGCGTTCGAGGATGTCCAGCCGCGGCCGGCGGGGCGGGTCGTCGGCCGTCAGGTCGATCTCGTCCCCGCCCTCGGTGCCCCGGCGGGCCGGCGGGCCGTAGCTGGAGCCGCCCAGGTGTGGCACCGGGCGGGCAGCGGGGGTGGGGTCGTCGGCGAGGCCGAACACCTCGTCCGGCGGCGGGTCGTCGTCGGTGGTCGTCATGGCCGGCATTCTGCCACACCCGGCGGCAGGGCGGAAGGGGCGGTGGGCAGACGGTTTCCCCGACACCGGCAAACCGGCCGGAACCCCGAATGTCTTGGCCATCCGGCCCGCAAATCGCTTGCTGTCGGCACTGTCGGAACGAACCGCTTCTCCGATCGCCCGCCCACATCCTCCCCCGGAGTGAGACCATGCGTACCGCGTCCTTCCGCCCGCGCCTTGAGACCATGGACCCCCGCATCGTGCCCGCCGTGTTGTTCGTAGACGACGACCGACACCAGCGGCGGAATGCCCAGTTCACCACGATCCAGGCGGCCGTCGACTTCGCCAGCCCCGGGGACGACATCCGGGTGTACGCCGGCACCTACCGCGAGCAGGTGCGGGTGACCAAGAGCAACCTGACCCTGGAGGCGGTCAACGGTAGCGGGGATCGGGACGACCGCGGGGTGGGCGGGGCGGCCGTCATTACCCCGCCGTCCGGCGGCCTGCCGGCCACCGGCAACGGCATCCTGGTGACGGTCACCGGCGGCGCCCGGGACGTGGTGATTGACGGGTTCACGGTCCGCGGACCGGGCGTCCCGGCCGGTAGCCTGTACGCCGGCATCGGGGTGGGTGGCGGAGCGTCGGCACTCATCCGCGACAACCGGGTGCTGGACATCCGAGACCCGCTGGACAAGACGGGCCAACTGTCCGGCCTCCAGTCCGGCCTCGGCATCCTGGTGCAGGGGGCCGACGCGGTGCTAGTCGGCAACACCGTGCGGGGCTACCAGAAGGCCGGCATCGTGGCCTTCGGCCCGGGTAACGTGTCCATTCACGACAACGACGTAACGGGCTTCGGCCCGTCTACCACCATCGCTCAGAACGGCATTCAGGTTAGCGACGGAATCAACGCCGTCGTGTCTGACAATCACGTGTCGGACAACGTCTACACGCCTGCCGGCACTGAGGCGGCCGGCATTGTGGTGTTCGCAGCCGGCCAGGTGGCGGTGGTCGGCAACAAGTTGGACCGCAACGAGCTGGGGATCGCCGTGGTTTCGCAGACGGCCGCCCCGGTGCTGGTGGCCCGGAACGAGGTCGAGCGGAGTAGCCTGGACGGCATTAGCGTGCAAGACAGTAGGAACGTAGAGGTCCGCGACAACGAGGTGGAGCGGAGCGCTCGCTGGGGCATCGCCGTCACCGGCTCCTCGTCCAACGTGCTCGTCCACGGCAACGAGGTGGAGCGGAGCGGGATGTTCGACCTATACGACGACACCGCCCCCGTCAGCAACGTGGTGTTCGTGGGCAACGTGTTTCACACCCGCAACCGGCCGACGCTGCACTAAACGAACGAAAAGTTGTGCCATTTGGCACACTAGGGCAACTGGGTAATTCGTCGATTCTGTTGATCGGGTAAAGCACGAAGTTTGTCTTCACGCCATCCGGTCGGGTCATTACTATGGCCCGGCCGGAATGTCGTGCCCAGACATCACGCGCCGTGCACCCGGAGCTTCGTCCGTGACAAACTGCCGCTTTCGCCTCAAGCTCGACGACTTGGACGACCGGATCGTCCCCGCCATCATTTGGGTGGACGACGACCACGGCCAGCAGCCGGCCGCCCCGTACACGACCATCCAGTCGGCCATCGACGTGGCTACCGCCGGGGACACGGTGCTGGTGTACCCGGGCACCTACGCCGAGCAGGTGCGGGTCGGGGTGGACACGAACGGCTGGCCGGTGACATTGTACCCGGACACGGTCCACGGCGGGTATCGCAGCTTAAACAATCTGACCCTCAAGTCCCAGACCCCGCTGGCGGCCACCATTTCCCTGCCGGCCGCCGCCCCGGCATACTCGGCCATCGTCACGGTCGGTTTCAGCACGGGGGTGCGCGTGGACGGATTCACGATCGCCGGGCCGGGGGCGTACACCGGCCAACTGTTCGACGGGCTGGAGGTCAACCAGCGGGCTTCGGTGGACGTGCGGAATAACTTATTCACGGACATCGGCGACCCGACCGGCGGCGGGGACGGCGGCGGGCCGACGGCCGACACCGGGGTGGCCGTGTACGTCGGGGCCGACGGCGGCGGCACGGCCGTGGTGAGCGACAACACCTTCCTGAATTACCAGTCGGCCGGCGTGGTGGTGGACGGACCGTACAGCAAAGCGACCGTTCTGAATAACGAATTCATCGGCAACGGGCCGGAGGCCACCCGCGCACAGTTCGGCATCCAGTTCAGCCAGAACGGGTCCGGCCAGGCGTCCGGCAACTTCATCACCGGCCACATCTTCACCGGCGGCCCCGGGGCCGACCCGGAGAACCCGACCACGGCGGCGGGCATCGTGGTGTACCAGGCCGGCAAGGTGACGATCACCGGCAACACGCTGTCGGCCAACCAGACCGGCGTGTATGTGAACGACCAATCGAACACGGTTCTGATCCAGTCGAACGGGATCGACGGCAGCACGCTCGACGGGATCAACCTGGACCTGGCCCGGCGGGGCGTGAGCGTGCTGTCGAACGTCGTCACGGACAGCGGCCGGGACGGGATTCATATCCAGTCGGCCTCGTCGAACAACACGATCTCCCGCAACACGGTGACCGGCAGCGGCCGGTATGGCATCGCCTCGGTGCCAACCAAGTTCGGGCCGGGGCTGTCGGCCGAAGTGGCCCCGAGCAACAACGTGATCAGCCGCAACACCGTGTCCGGCAGCGTGGCGTTCGATCTGTTCGCCCAGGCGGCCGACGGCGGCCCGCAGGTCAACGACATCTGGTCCGGCAACACCTACGGCACCAAGAACCGGCCGGGCCTTCGCTAAAAAGTGCGGAGTGTCGAGTGCCGAGTGCTGAGTAGACTGTAGGGGCGTGGAGCCGGCCGCTGGTTGGCACTCAGCACTCAGCACTCAGCACTCAGCACTACTCATGTCAGAAAAGATCGCCGACTACCTGACCCAGTTCGCCCAGGCGCGGCAGCAGATGACCGACCAGCTCGGTCGGGTGCTGGTCGGCCAGCACGCCGTCATCGAACAAATCCTGGCCGCCGTGTTCACCCGCGGCCACTGCCTGCTGGTGGGCGTGCCGGGGCTGGCCAAGACGCTCATGGTCAGCAGCATCGCCCAAATCCTGGACGTGCAGTTCCGCCGGGTACAGTTCACCCCGGACCTGATGCCGTCGGACATCACCGGCACCACCGTCATGGACGAGCAGGACGGCAAGCGGGAGTTCCGCTACGTCCGCGGCCCGGTGTTCACCAACATTTTGCTCGCCGACGAGATCAACCGCACACCGCCCAAGACCCAGGCCGCGCTCCTCGAAGCCATGCAGGAGCGGCAGGTGAGTGCCGGGCAGGAGACGCACAAGCTGCCGGACCCGTTCTTCGTCATCGCCACCCAGAACCCGATCGAGCAGGAGGGCACCTACCCGCTGCCCGAGGCCCAACTCGACCGCTTCATGTTCATGGTGAAGGTGGACTACCCGACGCTGGACGAGGAGAAGCGGATCATCGCCCTGACGGCCCGGGACGAAACACCGGAGCTGGTGAAGGTGCTGACCGGCAAGGCCATCGTGAACCTGCAGAAGCTGGTGCGGAGCGTGCCGGTGGGTGACTTCGTCACCGACTACGTGGTGAAGCTGGTGCGGGCCACCCGGCCCGGCGACCCGACGGCGCCGGACTTCATCAAGCGGATGGTGGACGTCGGGGCGGGGGTGCGGGCCGGCCAGTACCTGGTGCGGGCCGGGCAGGCGTTCGCCGCCATGGACGGGCGATTCAGCGTGGCCGTGGACGACATCAAGCGGGCGGCCCTGCCGGTGCTACGGCACCGGGTGGCGGCCAACTTCCAGGCCCAGGCCGAGGGCAAGACGAGCGACGACCTGGTGGACGATCTGCTGCGGACGGTGGGGGAAGCGGAGCCGGCCAAGTACGTCACCGCCGGCAAGAAGAAGTGAGGCCGCCATGCCGCTGCACGACTGGACGCGGGTCGGGGACTGGGTGTACCACGAGGTCCACACCGGCTGGCTGGTGTACCTGCGGGACGCCCTGAACGCCGGGCTGCTGCCGCCCGGTTATCGCGCGCACGCCGAGCGGCGGTCGGCCGTCATGGTGCCGGACATCCTGACCCTCACCCCCGCCCCACCCCCGGCAGCCCCCCGCGGCCCGGCGGCGGTGGCCGAGCCACAGACCGCCCGCCAGTTGTCTCTCGGGCCGGCTACCCGGCCGGGCCGGCTACCCGGCCGGGCCGGCTACTCGCCGTCCGGTATGCCGACGACCGCCGGCTGGTGGCGGTGATCGAGCTGGTGTCCCGCGGGAACAAGGACCGCCCGGAGGCGGTGCGGCGATTCGCCCGGAAGGTGGCCGGGCTGGTCCGCAAGGGGGTTCACGCGGCCGTGATCGACCCCCACCGGCCCGGCCGGCACGACCCGGGCGGCATGGCGGCGGCCGTGTGTCGCAGCCTCCGGGCGGAGCCACCGGACGCCCCCCCGGCCGGCCGGCCGGTCACATTCGCCGCCTTCCGGGCTTCCCCGCTGCCCCCCCGGGTGTTCCTGGACGACCTGGCCGCGGGCGACTCGTTGCCCGCCACCCCGCTGTTCTTGGACGACGGGGCGTTCGTTTCCCTGCCGCTCGAAGACACCTACACCCGGGCGGTCGCTGCGCTGGACCCGTCCGACCTCCCGCCGCCATCGCGGCCCTGAACCCCGGAGCCGCCCCGTGTCCCGCAGCGTGTTCCTCACCTTCGACGACGGCCCGCACCCGGACCACACCAAGAGCGTCCTCGACGTGCTCAAGGCCGAGGGGGTGACGGCCACATTCTTCGTCGTCGGCCGCAACGTCGAGACGCACGGCACCAGGCTGCTGGAACGTGCGGTGAAGGAGGGCAGCGGGGTGGGCAACCACTCCCTGACGCACCCCAAGCTGCCGGACCTGTCGCTCGACCGGGTGCGGGAAGAGATCGCCGGCTGCGACACGCTCATCGCACCGTTCCAGCAGGGCCGCAAGCTGTTCCGGCCGCCCTACGGGGCGAAGAACGCCGCCGTCGAGGGGCTGATGACGGACGCCGGGTACAAGCTGGTCATGTGGGACGTGGATACGATCGACTGGAGCAAGGACAACCAGCCGACGAAGTGGGTGGACATCGGGCTGAAGCAGTTCGGCGACAAGCCGCGGGCGGTGGTGCTCAACCACGACCTGCACTCCGGCACCGCGGCCAGCCTGGCCGAGTTCATCCGGCGGATACGGGCACTCGGCGAGGTGACGTTCGGCACGCCGGACAAGCTGTGACCGGGCGACAACTGCCGCTCACACAGCCGACAGACCGAGCCGGGCCGCCACCGCCGGGTCGGCCGGCGTGTAAACCCGCTCCCGCGGCGTCACCAGTGCCGCCAGTCTACCCGATTCCACTGCCTGCCGTTGCTCGGCCACGAAGCCGGACAGGTCGATGACCTCCAGCAGCTCACGGCGACCGAACGCTTCGAGCACGCCGCCACGCAGCCCGAGTTGGATCGCCCGTCGCTCCAGTGTCGCCCCGGTCGGGTGGTGGTCCGGGTCCCACTGGTGCCGCACGTCCGACCCGGCCACCGCAGCCGACCAGTCGGCCTCGGTCGGGTAACGGGCGCGGTCCCAGGACGACGGCACAGCCGCCGCCAGCAGCGCGTCGAAGAACGGCCGCCGCAGGGCCAGGGTCACCTCCTGGTCCGGCTTGGTGCCCCAGCCGGAGCGGAACATCATCCACAGGAAGTTCGGCTTCACCCAGCTCATGCGGGAGTAGCTGAAGTCGCCGCCGAATTGACCGCGGTCGGCTGCGTACCGGCCGATGGCCGGCGAGTACGCCTGGTATACCACGACCGTGTCGGCGTCGGACTGGGCCAGGATGTGCCGGCCGTCGCGCGGCCAGAGGGCGGTCTGGGCGAGGTACGGTTCGGTGACGAGCATAGCGGGCGGACACCCCAACCGGCAGCCGGGTTCGGTCGTCGGGTAGAATACCCACACATCAGCCCCCGAAGCCACACGATGCCCCGCACCCGCCTGACCGTCACCCCGCTGGACGCCCGCCTCACCCCCACCGCCCTGCCGGCCGGCTTCTCCGAGAGCCTGCTCGCCGGCGGCCTGACCGCCCCCACCGCCCTGGCCGTCGCCCCGGACGGCCGGGCGTTCGTGGCCGAGCAGACCGGCGGCCTGCGGGTGGTGCGGGACGGAACCCTGTTGCCCACCCCATTCGCCACCCTGACCGTAGACGGCAGCGGCGAGCGGGGGCTGATCGGGGTGACGCTCGACCCGGACTTTGCGGCCAACGGGTTCGTCTACCTGTACCACACCGTGCCCGCCAGCGGCGGCACGCCGGCGTTCAACCGGGTGAGCCGGTTCACCGCCGCCGGCGACGTGGCCGTTGCGGGCAGCGAGCGGGTGCTGCTCGACCTCGACCCGCTGGCGGCCACCAACCACAACGGTGGGGCCATGCAATTCGGGGCCGACGGCAAGCTGTACGTGGCCGTCGGGGAGAACGCCATCCCGGCCAACAGCCAGTCGCTGGCCAACAGGCTGGGCAAGATTCTGCGGCTCAACCCGGACGGCTCCATTCCGGCCGACAACCCGACCACCTTCGCCGGGCTGAGCGGCACTACCAGCGGGGCGAACCGGGCCATCTGGGCGGTCGGCTTCCGCAACCCGTTCTCGATGGCCGTCCAGCCGGGCACCGGCCGGCTGCTGGTGAACGACGTGGGTCAGAGCGCCTTCGAGGAGGTGGACGCCGGCCGGGCCGGGGCCAACTACGGCTGGCCGGCCACCGAGGGCGACTTCGACCAAGCAGCGTTCCCGGCCTTCACCCGCCCGCTGACCAGCTACCCGCACGGCAGCGGCTCGCCGGCGGTCGGCAACTCGGTCGTCGGGGCGGCCTTCTACAACCCCCGCGCCCTGAGCTACCCGGCCGAGTACACCGGGCAGTACTTCTTCGCCGACCTGACCGGCAAGTGGGTGAACCGGCTCGACCCGGCCACCGGGGCAGTGACGAATTTCGCCACCGACCTGACCGGCGGGCTACCCATCGCCCTGGCCGTGTCGCCGGCCGGCGACCTGCTGTACGTTGCCCGCGGGGACGCCGGCGGCGGGCTGTACCGGGTGCGGTACGCGGCCACGCCGATCGCCGGCAGCAGCGGGCCGACGGTGGCCGTCGGCCTCGGCGCCGGCAGCACCCCGAGCGTCACCACCTACGACCCGGCCACGGGGAAGGTGGTGGCCCGGTTCCTGGCCTTCGAGCCGACCTTCCGCGGCGGGGTGCGGGTGGCCACGGCCGATGTCACCGGCGACCGGGTGCCCGACGTGCTGGCCGGGGCCGGCCCCGGCGGCGGCCCGCGGGTGCGGGTGTTCGACGGCTCGACCGGGGTGCCAGTGCTGGACCGCTTCGTGTTCGAGCCGACCTTCACCGGCGGCGTCACCGTGGCGTCCGCCGATCTGGACCGGGACGGGTACGCCGACCTGCTGGTGGGGGCCGACCGCGGCGGCGGGCCGCGGGTGCGGGTGCTGAGCGGCCGCACCGGGGCGACGCTGGCCGACTTCTACGCCTTCGAGACGACGTTCACCGGCGGCGTCCGGCTGGCGGCCGGGGACACGACTGGGGATGGCGTGCCGGACCTGATCGTGGCTGCCGGCACCGGCGGCGGGCCGCGGGTGGCGGTGTTCGACGGCCGGTCGGTAGCGGTGGGGAACCCGCAACGAGCGGGCGGCGACTTCTTCGCCTTCGAGCCGGCCTTGCGAGACGGCACCAACGTGGCGGCCGGGGACGTGGACGGCGACGGCCGGGCCGACCTGATCGTGGGGTCCGGCGACGGCGGCGGGCCGCGGGTGCTGGTGTTCGGCGGCGCCGCGGGGCGGCCGGTGCTGGCCGACTTCTTCGCCGGCGATGACACCACCCGGCGGGGTGTGGTGGTCGGGGCGGCCGACGTGGACGGCGACGGCCGGGCCGACGTGCTGGCCGCCACGCCGTCGCGGCTGGTGGCGGTGCGCGCCGGGGCGGTGGTACGGGCGTTCGCCGAGTTCGACGACGCCGTGCCGGGCGGGGTGTTCGTCGGTTAGGGCACGGTAAAGCTCAGCCCGGCCCGGGGCGCGTCCTCCTCGCCCGGGTCCACCCCGGGTGGCGTCTGCCGCCACGGCTGGCCCTTCAAGCTGGCGTCGTACCCGGCCGTGTACATGGTCCGCAACACCGCCGGGTCGAACGTGGTACTCCGCCCCGGCGTCGGCAGGGTGGCCGGGATGGCCGCGTGGTGGAAACCCAGGCCACTCGCCTGGCAGTAGCTGTACAGCCGCCACAGGTCGGCCCGGTACAGGGCGTACAGCGCCGCCGACACCGCCCCGGTGGCCCGGCTCAGGAACCCCAGTTCGCCGACGAGCGGGTCGATGTACAGCTTGCCCCCGGCGATGACGTACACGTGCGACCCGACCAGCCACTTGGCCGCCGGGTCGGTCGGCTGCGGCCGCGGGTGGTGGCCGCCGAACCGCAGAAAGGTCTGCGCCACCGCCCCGCCGTCGCCGTGCAGCTCTTGGATGGCGCAGCCGTTCACCTCGGCCGTCAGTTCGACCGGCGGCACCAGCCCCGGAATGCTGCTGGAGGCGAGCAGAATCTTCCGCACCAGGTCGTCGGCGTCCGGCCGGCCGCCGCACGCCACCGCCCCCAAGTCCCAGACGACCAGCCGGCGGCTGTTCAGGATCATGGTGCCGATGAACAGCCGCCGGCCGCAGCGGTGGGCCGCCCGCAGGTCGTCCAGCGTCTCGGTGGTGAAGATCGCCCCGATCCGCTCCCGCATCGGGTCGGACGAGGCCAGCGACTTGTCCCGCACGACGTGCAGCGGCACCGGCCGGTAGCGGAACAGGTCTTCCGTCTTGAGGGTGTTCCACTCGCGCTGGAGGACCGGGTCGTATTTCGGCCCGAGGAACGCCAGCGGGGCGATGAGGGCGCCGCTGCTGATGCCGGTGACCACGTCGAAGTCCGGCCGGTCGCCGCGGGCCGTCCAGCCGGCCAGCAGACCGACGGCGTAGGCCCCGTACTGGCCGCCGCCGGACAGGCACAGGACGTTCAGCGGCCGGGTGCCGGCCGCCACCCGCTGGCGGACCGACGCCTGTTCCAGCGCCGTCGCCGCGTCCCGCTCCAGCACCGGGTAGTCTTCGGCCGTCGCCGACAGGTCGGTGCGGGGGTTGGCCCAGTGCGGCGGGGGGTTGGGGTCCACCGTGGCTTTGGACCGGCAACCGGCCAGCACGACCAGGAACAGCAGCGGCAAGCGGGTGGGCATCGGTCGGCGTTCCGCGCGGTGGGTCGGGGCCAGCTCGCCCGTCCCCTGTTATCGGCCGAACCGGCGGATAAGGTGAACCCGGCATGATCGGCTTCGCCCACCCGGCCGCCCTCGGGCTATTGCTGCTCGCGCCGCTGGCCGGCTGGTGGGGCCTCCGCCGGCGACGAACCGCTCTCCGGTACCCGTCGTTGCAACTGGTCGAAGGGCTTCCCCGTGGCCGGGCCGGGCAGGCCGTTTGGGGGACGGCCGTCCTCCGCGGCTCGGCCGTAGCGGCGCTCGCACTGGCCGTCGCCGGGCCACGGTCCCCGGACCTCCGCACCCGGCTGCCGGCCGACGGCATCGCCCTGGTGCTGGTGCTGGACGTGAGCGGCAGCATGAGCGAGGCCGACTACGGGATCGACGCCACGGGGAAGGCGCTCTCCCGGCTGGACGCCGCGAAAACGGTATTGAAGCGGTTCGTGGCCGGCGGCGAGGCGGACGGGGTGACGTTCGCCGGCCGGCCGGCGGACCAGGTCGGGCTGGTGGCGTTCGCTGCCGTGCCCCGGACCGCCTGCCCGCTCACCTTGAATCATTCCGTGCTGCTGACGCTTGCCGGCGGCCTGACGCCGACGACCGGGGTGGACGCCGGCACCAACCTCGGCGACGCGCTGGCCGAGGGGCTGTTACGACTGGAAGCAGCGGGCGACCGGCGGACGGTGCTGGTGGTGCTGAGCGACGGCGAGCAGAACGCCGACCGGCCCGGCCCGGACGGCCCGCTCAAGCCACGGGCAGCGGCCCAACTGGCGGCCAACCTGCGGGTGCCGGTCCACTGCATCGACTGCGGCGGTGGGGCCAAGCCGGGGGCTTCGGAGGAATCGGCGAAGCAGCGGGCCGACGGCCGGCGGACACTGGAGACGGTCGCCGCCATGACCGGCGGGCGGTTCCTGACGGCCGACGACCCCGCCGGCCTGCGGACCGCGTACCAGCAGCTCGACGCCCTGGAGACGACACCGGCAGACACCTTCCGCTACCGCCGGTATCACGAGTATGGCCCGGCGTGCGGGCTGGTCGGGGTCGGGCTGCTGGCGGTCGGCGGCCTGCTGGAGGCGACCCGCTGGCGACGCCGACCATGACCCTCGACCTGCCGACCGGCCTGCCGGCCCTGTGGGCTGACGTTCGCCAGTTCGCCGCCGGGGTGAAGCTGGCCCGGCCGGCAGCCGGCTGGCTGTCGCTGGTGCCGGTCGCCCTCACCCTCCTGCACTGGTGGGCCGGGCGACGCGGCCGCACCGCCCTCGACCGGCTCGGCCGGCCGGCCGCCCTGTTCGCGCTGGTCGTCCGCCCCCGCCGCTCGCCGCGGCTGGTTGCCGTCGCCCGGTTCCTGCTCTGGACGCTGCTGGTGGTCGCCGCCGCCGGGCCGCGGTGGGGCGACGGGGCCGCCGACGGGGTGGCCGTCGGCCGGGACGTGGTGCTGCTGCTCGACCTGAGCCGGAGCATGACGGCCGACGACGCCGGCGGCCGGGCACGCTGGCAGGCGGCCGCCGCCGGGGCCGGCGACCTGGTGGGCGAGCTGCGACGGGGCGGCAACCGGGCGGCGGTGGTCGTGTTCGCCGCCAAACCCGCGACCCTAGTGCCGCTCACCACCGACGCCGACCACCTCACCGCGGTGCTGCGGGAACTCGACGGCGACCAGCCGCCGCCGGCCGTCCGGCCGGACCCGGACGCTCCGTCCGGCACCCGCATCGGGGCGGCGCTGGTGGCGGCCGTTGCCGCCCACGACCCCCGCTTCCCCGGGGCACAAGACATCGTCCTGTTCAGCGACGGCGACGACCCGGCCGACGACCGGGAGTGGGCCGCGGGTGTGACGGCCGCCCGGGCGGCCGGCATCCCGGTGCAGGTGGTCGGCATCGGCGACCCGGCCCGGCCGACGCCGCTCGTGCGAGACGGCAAGCCGGTGGCCTTCGAGAACGCGGCGGTGACGACCCGGCTGCACGAGGAGGTGCTGACGGCCGTCGCCGCCGAGGGGCGGGGCGGGTACCTGCCGGCCCGGCAGGCCGCCGTGCCTCCGGCCGGGGCGTTCTTCCGCGAGATGACCACGGGGCCAACGCGAGAACTGGCCGACGACGCCCGGCCGCAGCCGCGGGACCGCTCGGCATGGTTCTTCGCCGCCGGGCTGTTGCTGCTTCTGGTAAGCTGGTGGCGGGAGCCGTGAAGAAACTTGCCACCATTCTGTTCGCCGGGCTGGCCGTGAGTGCCGCCCCGCCGCCGACCCCGGACGCAGCCGTGCGGGCCGGGGTGGTCGCGCTGCGGGCCGGCGATGCCGACGAGGCCGACCGGCGGTTCGCCGTCGCCGCCGAGCGAACCGCCGACCCCGGCCGGGTAGCCTTCAATCGCGCCACCGTCGCGGCCCGTCGGGGCGACTGGCGGGCGGCCGAGGCGGGCTTCACCCAGACCCTGGACGACGGCGAGTGCCCGCCCCGCCGGCGGGCCGAGGCGACGTACAACCGCGGCGTCTGCCTGCTGCACCGGGGGGGGCCGGCGGCCGCCTACCGCACGGCCATCGACCTGTTCGCGTCGGCCGCCGACCAACTCGGCGACGACCCGCTGGCGGCCGACGCCCGGCACAACCGCGAGCTGGCCAAACTGCTGTGGGCACAGGCCCGCCAACAAGAACGCACCCCCCCCAACCCCGGCGACCTGCCGCCGGCCCTGCCCGACCTGCCGCCGCCCCAGGCGACCGCGCCGGGGGATGAAACCGACGGCGGCACCGGCGGTCGTGGGGCGGCCGGCGGGGCGGTCGCGCGCGGCGGCACGGCGTCGGGGGCCGGTACCGCCGCCGGAGCCGGGTCGCTGCCGGTGCTGAGTGACGCCGACGCGGTGCAGCCGCTCACCCCGGCCGAGGCCCGGGCGCTGCTCACCCGGGCGGCCGGCCGGCTGGCCAAGGACCGTCAGGCGAACGCCCGGCTGCTGGCCGGGCCGGAGCGGCCGCATGTGCGGGACTGGTAGCCTGCTGCTGCTGCTGCTGCGACTGATGGTGGGCGCCCCGCCGTCGCTGGCCGACGTGCCGCCGCTGGACCGCGGCCGGCCGGACTTTTACGGAGCTGTCGCCGACCGCGGGCCGGTGACGGCGGCCTGGTCCGCCGAGCCGGGCGGCGGTGACATCACGCTGACACTGACCGTCCGCGGGGCGGCTAACGCGACCGAGGTGCGGAAGCCGGACCTGAAGGCCCGGCTGGCCGGCCGGTTCCAGGTGTTCGACCGCCCCGACCCGCCGGCGGACGCCGGGGCGGTGCGGTTCGGCTGGACGCTGCGGCCGGTGCCCGGCGGGGTGGCCGAGGTGCAAGGGTTGCCGTTCGCCTATTACCGCCCCGGCTTCCCCGAGGGCCGGCGGATGGCCACCGCATACGCCGAGCCGCTGACCATCAGCGTGCCGGCCCCGGCGCCGGTCATGGTGGTGCCATCGCTACCAGCCGTGCCGCCGGCCGGGGTGGCGGTGCCGGGCTGGGTGTGGCTGGTGCCCGTCGGGCTGGTGCCGCCGCTGGTGCTGGGCGGGACGGCCGGCGCCCGGCGGCTATTCCCGGACGCCGCCCGGCGGGCCGAATTGCGGCGGGTGAAGGCCGTCCGCGAGGTGCTGGACGCGCTGGCCGTGGCCGATGACCCCGGGGCGACGGCCGCCACCGTCCGCGCGTACCTGCGGGCGCGACCGCCGGTGGTTGCCGGGGCGTTCGCCGAGTTGCTGGACCGCTGCGACGCGGCGCGATTCGGCCCGCCCGGCGGGGACGTGACGACGCTCCCCGGCGAGGCGACGATACTGGTTCAGAAAGCCGAGGCGAGCGGGGGGCGTAAGCCCCCTGTTACCAGTGGCGTGCAACTGCTCTCCCCAGCCAACAGGGGGCTTACGCCCCCCGCTCGCCAAAACGCCTCATGACCCCACTCCTGCTGCTGGCACTGGCCGCCGACCCGCTGCCGGAGGCGGTCCGCGGCCACCGCGACGCCCTGGCCGCCCGGCCGTGGGACGCCCGCGTGCAAGCCGGCCTCGAAGCCGTCCGCCGGCAGGTGGCGTACCCGCAGCCGCCGGATCCCGCGCTGCGGGTGCGGCCCGACGCGCCAAGTGGATTGCGGCACCGGGTCGGCCCGCTGGATTTGCTCGCCGCGTCCACGTTCGGGAGCCTGCTGCTGGCCGGCGGGCTGGTCGCCCGACAGAGTGTCCGACCACCGTGGGCCGGGCCGGTGGTCGTCGCCGGCTCGCTCATCCTGGCCAGTGTGACCGCCGTCGCCGCCCTTACTGCCGCCCCGCTCGACCCCGGCCTGGTGGTCGCCGAGCCGACCGCCCTCCGCACCGGCAACGGCGCCAGCTACCCGTCGCGGCTGACGCTGCCGGCCGGGGCCGAGGTGCGGGAGTTGCACCGCCGTGGCGGTTGGGTGCAGGTGGAACTGCCGGGCGGCGGGGTCGGCTGGGTGCCGGCCGCCACACTGCTGGCCGGGCCGCGGTACAATCAGCTGTGATGCCCGTCACCGACTATTTCCTGTCCGCCAACCCGGCCCCGCCGTGGTCCTTCTACCCGGTCGGCCTGCCGGCGTTCGGCGGCGTCGCCGTTCTGCTGGTGCTGCTCACCCTGTGGACCTACCTCGGCCGGCCGCAGGCCACCGGCCGCCGGCTACTGCTCGTCCTCGGGCTGCGGCTGCTGGCGCTGGTGGTGGCCCTGCTCACGGCCGTCCGGCCGAGCGTCGGCGTGCAGGAAGACCCGAAGCTGCCCTCGACGCTGGTCATCGGGGTGGACGTGTCGCAGAGCATGGCCGTGCCGGACGAACTGGGCAACCAGCCGCGGGCCGTCGCCGTCCGGCGGGCGCTGGAGAAGTGCCAGCCGATCCTCGACGAGCTGAAGAGTGAGCAGAACGTCGAGACGGTGGTGTACGCGGTCGGCAGCCCGGAGTTCAGCGAGGCGTCGAAGTACGACCCGGCCGCCGGGGCGACCCTCCCCCGCAGCGACTACGGCAGCTACCTGCAACGCTCCTTCGAGCGGTGGCAGGCCGAGCGGTTCGTGCGGGCGCACCTGCTCGTCGGCGACGGCCAGGAGAACGGCAGCCGCACCCCGGCCGAGGTGGAAGCCGGCCGCTGGCGGAAGGCCGGCCGGCCGCTGTCCACCTTCGCCGTCGGCAGCACCGCCAGCGGCGACTTCAAGGACGTGGCCCTCGTGTCCGCCGTACCGGACACGGGGTCCGCGGACGGCAGCGTGTTCGTCAAGACCCGGTTCACGCTCAAGGTGGTGGCCGACGCCCGCGGGTTCGTGGACGCCACGGTGCCGGTCATCGTCTCCTTCGACACCGGCGACGGGTACAAGAAGGAGGACGAGCAGCGGGTGCAACTGCGGCGGGAGAAGGGCAACGAGATCAGCGTGTTGCTCGCCGCCCCGGACCGGCCGGGCGAGATCAAGGTGAAGGTGGAAATCCCCGTCGCCAGCGTGCCGGGCGACGTGTCCCCGGCCAACAACGTCATCGAGACGTACCTGACGGTGACGAAGGAGGGGATGCGGGTGCTGCTGGTCGGCCGGGCCAACTTCGAGACGACGTTCGTCCGCCGGGCGCTCCAGGGCGACCGCCGCATCGACCTGTTCGAGCTGCCGCTCCAGCCGGGCCGGCCGCCGACGGCCGAGGAGCGGGAGGCGTTCGACTTCGACCGCCAGGGGTACGACGTGGTCATCCTCGGCAACGCCGCCCCGGCCGAGCTGCTGGCCATCGACCCGCGGTTGCCGGAGAAACTAGCCACGCAAGTGCGGGACAAGGGCATGGGCCTGCTGGTGGTCGCGGGGCCGGCCGGCTTCCCGCCGACCGCCGCCCAACCGTGGGCGGCGGTGCCGGCCTTCGCCGACCTGCTGCCCGTGGACCTGACCGGCTCCGGGGCCTGGCCGCCCAGCATCTACACCGACGAGCGGCTGCAGTACCTGCCGACCGCCGCCCAGGCCGACGGCTACCTGAACCGGCTGGCCGACGGCACGCCCGAGTCGCTCAAGCAGTGGGAGCGGCTGAATACCCCGCCGCCCGCCAACCGGGCACGGTTCGGCGGCCTCGGCCGGGTGGGGCGGGCCAAGCCGACGGCCACGGTGTACGCGGTGGCCACGGCCGACCGGCCGGTGCGACCCTCCGGCGACCCGGGCAAGCTGGCCCCGGCGCTGGTCGGCCACTCCCTCGGGGTCGGCGACCGCGGCCGGGTGCTGGTGCTGGCCGCCCAGGAGACCAACTTCTGGACGGTGCTGAACAAAGCCGCCGACGGCCCGCCGCTGTTCGCCCGGTACTGGCGGCAACTGGTCCGCTACCTGGCCCACCAGGAGGAGGACGACGGGGCGGCGTTCGCCCGGCCGGACTGGCGGCGCGGCCCCGCGGGGAGCCGGCAGACCGTCCGCATCGGCCTGCGGGCACCCGGCGGGGTGCCGGCCGTCAACCCGCAGTTCGACTTGAAGATCGTGCCGCCCGGGGTAAACCCGGCGACGGTGCAGAAGAGCCAATACGCCCCGGACGACGAACCCGGCCGGTTCAAGGTGGCCTACGACCCGACCGCCCCCGGCGAGTACACGGTGACGCTGTCGGCCAGTGGCAGCGACGCCGCCGGCAAGCCGGTGCGGGGCGAGGCGACGGCCCGGTTCCTGGCCTACGCCGACGTGTCCGACGAGCAGGTGAAGACGGCCGCCGACCACGACGTGCTGCGGCGGCTGGCCGCGGCCGGCGGCGGCCGGTTCTACCGGCTGGAAGACCTGCCGGCGTTCCTCAAAGAGCTGAAGGCCCAGCCGGCCGAGACGCAGAAGCCGCGGCCGAAGTACCTGCCCGACTGGCGGCGGGACCACAGCAACGGGTTCCTGCCCGGCTGGCTGGTGCTGTTCGTGGCGCTGCTGGGGGCCGAGTGGGGGCTACGCCGGGCCTGGGGACTGGTCTGACCGGCGTCATTGGTTCTCACGCCGCACACACCCCCCGTGCGAACCAATTGCCCGGTGCGAACCAACCTTGCCGGCCAGCGACTTACGTTCATTTCCACGCCGTGCGAGGAAATGCCGTATGGGTCCGCCGGCCGGCCCCCTCTAGCCGGGTGAAGAGGGGACGCCGATGCCCGAGCCGCCGTTGGCGCGATTCCTGCGGTCGCTCGACCCCGGGCCGGCCGACGCCGAGCTGCTGCGGCGGTTCGCCGAGTCGCGGGACCAGGCCGCCTTCGAGCTGCTGGTGTGGCGGCACGCCGGCATGGTCCAGGCGACGGCCTTCGCCGTACTGCGGGACCGCCACCTGGCGGAAGACGCCGCCCAGGCGACGTTTCTGGCCCTGGCCCGCCGGGCTGGCAGCGTGCGGGCCAACCCGAGCGGCTGGCTGTACCGCACCGCAAGGCGGGCGGCGTTGCACCTCCGGCGAGCGGCCGGACACGGACGAAGTCGCCGTCCTGCATGACGAACTGGCCCGCCTGCCGGACCGCTACCGCCTGCCGGTGCTGCTGTGCCTGGTGGAAGGCCTCACCCACCCGGCAGCGGCGGCCCGCCTCGGCTGGCCGGTCGGCACCGTGGCGGGACGGCTGTCCCGGACGAAGGCCCTGCTCCGCGACCGGCTCGCCCGCCGCGGCGTCACCGCCGGGCTGACCGTAGCCCCGCTCGTCGGCGGCGGCTGGGTGTCGGCCACCGCGGCGGCGGCAACTTCCTTCGCCGCCGGCGGCGTCGCCGGCGTGTCCCCGTCCGTTCTTCTTCTGGCGAAAGGGCTGGTGCCTGTCATGAATGCGACCACGCTGAAGCTGACTGCCGTCGGACTGGTCCTAGCGGCAGGGCTGGTCGGGGGTGGGGTGTGGGCCGGTGGCCAGCCGCCCGCCCTGAATCCGGCCGCCGACCCGCCGCCCGCCGCCCGGCCGAAGCCGGAACCGGCCAAGCCGGCCGTGGGCCGGCCGGAAGACCCGAGCCGGGCGGCCGACTACGCCCAGCGGCGGCGGAGCCAGAACAACCTCAAGCTGATCCTGCTCGCCCTGCACCACCACCTCGACGAGACCGGCCACTACCCGGCCGACATCCGCTCGGCCGACGGCAAGCCGCTCCTGAGCTGGCGTGTCGCCCTGCTGCCGTACCTGAATGCGTGCCACGTGCCACTGCACAAGCGGTTCAACCTGTCCGAGCCGTGGGACGGGCCGACCAACAAGCCGCTGCTGGCCCAGATGCCGGTCGAGTACCGGGCCGCCTTCCAGACCCCGGCCGCGACCGACACCTACTACCAGGGGTTCGCCGGCCCCGGCACGCTGTTCGAGCCGGGCCGCCGGGTGGGCAAGGCGGACCTGACAGACGGCCCTCAGCTCACGCTCGCGGTGGCCGAGGTGGGGCCGGCGGTGCCGTGGGCCAAGCCGGCCGACGTGACCTACGACCCGGCCGGCCCGTTCCCGGCCGTCACCTGGCCGTACAGCAACCAGGTCAACGTCGCCCACGCCGACGGCAGGCCGTGGCGGTACGGTCTGGCGGTGCCGGAACAGCACCTGCGGAACACCATCAGCCGGGCCGGCAACGAGTTCCCCGTGCTGATGTTCCTGTACCAGCCGCACCCCCTGGCCGAAACCCCGGCCGACCGGGCCGCACTCGATCGCCTCAAGGCCGACACCGCCACGCTGCTGGAGCGGCTCCATCGCATGACGCCCGAGCTGACCTGCCCGGAGGACGTGGAGGACGTCAACAACTCGATTCAGGGGGTGTTCAACCGGCTGAACCCGCCGGACCCGGCCGCCTTCGGTCAACCAAAGCCGCCGGCGAAATGACCCCGGCCGGCGGCTATCATACATCCCATGACCGCCGCCGAGCTTGCCGACTGCCTGGACGCCGCCACCGAGGCGGCCCGCCGCGGGGCGACGCTGCTCGAACATTGGCGGGGCAAGTTCGCCACCCGCGAGAAGGGCCGCGCCGACCTCGTCACCGACGCCGACCAGGCGTCCCAGGACGCCATCAAGAGCTACCTTGCCGAGCGGTTCCCCAGGTTCGGGTTCCTCGGCGAAGAGGAGAGCGTCGGCCTCACCTGCGAGCAGACCCGGCCGCCGGCCGACGCCCCGCCGACGTGGGTGGTCGATCCGCTCGACGGCACCGTCAACTACGTCCACGACGTGCCGGCGTACTGCGTCAGCATCGGCTTGTGGGCCGACGGGGCGTGCGTCGTCGGGGTGATTCTGGACCCCCGGCAGAACGAGCTGTTCGCCGCCGCCCGCGGCCACGGGGCCACCCTCAACGGCAAGCCCATCCGGGTGAGCGAGACGGCCCACCTGAAGGACGCGCTCATCTCCACCGGCTTCCCGTACGCCATGACGGCCCAGCGGCGGAATCTGGCAGCCTGGGCGCGGGTGACGGAACACAGCCAGGCCCTCCGCCGCACCGGCTCGACGGCCCTCAACCTGGCCTACGTGGCGTGCGGCCGGTTCGACGGCTACTGGGCGTTCGACAACTACCCGTGGGACGTGGCCGGCGGCGCCTGCCTGGTGGCCGAAGCCGGCGGCACCCTGACGGCCGTGGACGGGGCGGCGTTCGACCCGTTCCGCCCCGACCTGCTGGCCACCAACGGGAAGTATCATGGTGTGCTACTTCAGGTTCTTGGCGAGCGGCCAGCGTGAGCTGGTCCGGCCCGGCCGTTGACTCGGCAAGCAGCCCGCGCCCGGCCGGACCAGCTCACGCTGGCCGCTCGCCAAGAACCTCACACGAGACTCTATGCCCGACCCGTGGTACGCCGACGGCCTGAAATTCACCTGCACGCAGTGCGGCAAGTGCTGCACCGGCGAGCCGGGGTCCGTGTGGGTGGACGACGCCGAGCTGGCCCGGCTGGCCCAGTTCCGCGGCGAGCTGCCGCACGAGTTCCGCCGCGCCCACACCATCACCCGCCGGGGCCGCACCACCCTGCGGGAGAAGGCGAACGGCGACTGCGTGTTCTGGGAGGCCGGCCGCGGCTGCACCGTCTACCCGGTGCGGCCGGCCCAGTGCCGCACCTGGCCGTTCTGGGAGAGCAACCTGACCTCGCCCGAGCAGTGGGAGGCGGTCGAAGGCGTCTGCCCGGGGTCCGGCCAGGGGCAGCTCATCTCGGTCGAGGAGATCACTCGCCGGGTCCGCGAGGTGCGGATGTGACAGCCGAACTGCGAACGGCAGTCGATGCGGTGTACGCCGACGTGGACGCGGCGGTGGCGGCGGCCCGGCCGGTGTGCCAGGCGTCGGGCAAGTGCTGCCGGTTCGCCGAGTACGGGCACACCCTGTTCCTCAGCCGGTTCGAGGCCGACATCCTGCTCGAATCCGCCCCGGGCTACGACCAGCCCGTGTCGCGGGACGGTTGCCCGTTCCAGGTCGGCGGGCTGTGTACCGCCCGCGTCGAGCGGCCGCTCGGCTGTCGCGTCTACTTCTGCGACCCGACCTACGCCGGGGTCGGCGAGGCCATCACCGAGGCCGCGCTCGGCAAGCTGAAGCGGCTCGCGGACGACCACGGCAGCGGCTGGGAGTACGCCCCGCTGCACCACTTCCTGAACGCGGCCGAGCGGCCGGCGGGACGGGTGCGGCTGCTCTCGAGCCGCGCCCGCACGGGAGCGGCCGCTCCCGTGCGGTCGCGGTTCCAACTGAAAGGTCCGTCATGCTCCTCGCCCTCGCCCTGGCCGTCGCACCGCCGGCCGACTGGCCGCAGTTCCTCGGCCCCACCCGGGACGGTGTCACGACCGAGGTGGTGCCCGCCTGGACGGACACGCCGGCCGTCGCCTGGCGGCTGCCGGTCGGCCCGGGGCACAGCTCGCCGGTGGTGAGCGGCGGCGTGGTGTACCACTTCGACCAGCCGAAGGGCAAGAACGCCGACCGGCTCATGGCCCTGGAGTTGGCCACTGGTAAACTGCGGTGGGAGACGAGTTACGACCGGCCGGAGTTCAAGCCGCCGTTCGGCGACGGGCCGCGGGGCACCCCGAGCGTGGTCGCCGGCAAGGTGTACACCCTCGGCGGCACCGGGGTGCTGGCCTGCTGGGACGCCACGACCGGCGCCGTGGTGTGGCAGCGGGACACGCTCAAGGACTTCAAGGCCGACAACCTCGTCTTCGGGGTGAGCGGGTCGCCGCTGGTGAGTGACGGCAAGGTGTTCGTCAACGTCGGCGGCAAGGGGGCCGGGCTGGTCGCCTTCGACGCCGGCACCGGAAATACGGTGTGGCAGGCGACCGACGACGGGGCCAGCTACTCGTCCCCCATCGTCGCCGGCAAGCAGGTGGTGTTCCTGACCAAGCAACGGCTGGTCGCCGTGGACCCGGCCGACGGGGCGGTGAAGTGGTCGTACCCGTTCCAGGACGCCATGAGCGAGAGCGCGACCGCCCCGCTGGCCGTCGGCGACACCCTCATCGGGTCGTCGGTGACGCTCGGCAGCGTGGCCCTCAAGCCGGGCGACGGGGCGGCGTCGCGGGTGTGGAAGAACCCGCAGCTCAACTGCTACTTCAGCACGCCGGTGGCGGCCGGGGACGACCTGTACATGCTCAACGGCGTGCTCAGCATCAGCCCGAGCATCAGCCTGCGGTGCGTCGAGGCGGCGACCGGCAAAGTGCGGTGGGAGAAGAAGGGCGTCGGCAAGTTCCACGCGGCCCTGGTGCGGGACGGGGCCGGCAACCTGCTCATGTTCGACGACGGCGGCAAGCTGACGCTGTTCGCCGCCGACCCGGCCGGGTACAAGGAGCTGGCGGCGGCCAAGGTGTGCGGGCCGACGTGGGCGCACCCGGCCGTGGCCGGCGGGCTGGTGGTGGTGCGGGACGAGAAGGAGCTGCTCGCGCTGAAGCTGAAGTGAGGAACGGCACGCCATGCGTGCCCTACGTAGGGCACGCATGGCGTGCCGTCACCGCAGCCGCTCCCAATCCTGCCAGAACCCGGGGTACGTCTTGGCCACGCACCCCGGGTCGTTGACGACGACGCCCGGCACCCGCAGCCCGACCACGGCCAGGCTCATGGCCATGCGGTGGTCCTTGTACGTGTCCAGCACGCAGCCGGTCAGCGGTCGCGGGTGAATCGTCAAGCCGTCGGCGTGTTCCTCGACGCCGGCCCCGAGCTTGCGAAGTTCCGTGGCCACGGCGGCGATGCGGTCGGTCTCCTTGTGGCGGATGTGGGCCACGTTGCGGATGCGGGTCGGCCCGTCGGCGAAGCAGGCCACGCTGGCCAGTGTCATGACGGTGTCACTGACGGCGTTCATGTCGCAGTCGATGCCGCGGAGCGGCCCGGCCGTCACGGTGATGCCGGCCGGCGAGTCGGTGACGGTGCAGCCCATGCGGGCGAGCAGGTCCACGAACCCGACATCCCCCTGGAGCGAGTCGCGGCCGAGGCCGGCGACCGTCACCCGCCCGCCGGTGACGGCGGCCGCCGCCCAGAAGTACGACGCCGACGAAGCGTCGGGTTCGACGGCGAACGCCTCCGGCCAGTGGCTCGGCGGTCGGGGGACGGGCACCCACCGCCCGTCGTCCGGCACCTCGACATCCCGCCACCACCGCTGGAGCATCGCGGCCGTCATGCCGATGTACGGTTCGGACACCCGCAGGCCGTCGGACTGAACGCTCACCTCCGCCTCGGCAAAGGCCGACGCAATCATCAGCCCGCTCAGGAACTGGCTGCTGGTGTCCGCCCGCACCTGTACCGTGCCCGCCTTCCACCCGTCCCCACGAATGACCACCGGCGGGCAGCCGGTGCCGGCCTCGCTGACCGCGCTCACTCCGAGTTGGCCGAGGGCGTCGAGCAAGTCCTGGATCGGCCGCTCCCGCATCCGCGGCACGCCGTCCAGCCGATACTTGCCCGGCGACAGGCTGACCAGCGCCGCCAGGAACCGCACCGTCGTGCCGGAGTTGGCCACCCACAGGTCGGCCGCCTCGGCCGGCACCAGCCGGGCGGACCCGTGGACCTCCACTCGGATGGTCTCCCGTGGCCAGTCCGGCGTCACCCGGTAGCCGAGCCGCTGGAGGCACTCGACCATCACCTCGGTGTCCTCGCTGCGGAGGGCGCCGGTCAGGGTGCAAGCGGTTTCCCGACTGGCCAGCGCCGCCAGCACGAGCGCGCGGTTGGTGATGCTCTTGCTGCCCGGCACCCGTACCGTGGCATCGACGGGGCCAGCGAGCGGCGTCAGGACGAGTGGTTGCGGGTAGTCGGTCATGAGGCTGTTTTAGGCGAGCGGCCGGTGTAAGCCGGTCCGCGCCGGGGGCAACGCGGGAGGTCGAGGCCCGGACCGGACCGGCTTACGCCGGCCGCTCGCCTGGGTCACGCGGGAATAGCCAGGCTGGTTCGTCCCCAGGGAGCACCCACGGGTCGGGGTAGTCCACCCGCAACTTGAACAGGCCGTGGGCCGGGGCGGTCGGGCCGGCCAACTTGCGGTCCCGGGCGGCCACCACCTCACGCACGCGATCCGGCGGCCAGGCCCCGCGGCCGACCTGCACCAGCGTGCCGGCGATGGCCCGCACCATGTTGTACAGGAACCCGTCGGCCGACACGTCGAGCGTCACATACTCGCCGCTCCGCCGCACGTCGCACCGGGTGATCGTCCGCACGCTGGTCAGCCGGTTCGGCCAGTCCGTCTCGAAGCAGCGGAAGTCGTGCCGGCCGAGCAGCCCGGTCGCCCCCTCGCTCATGGCGTCGGCGTCGAGCGGCTGGCGGTTGTGCCAGGCGTAGCGGCCGAGGAACGGGTCGTGCGGCCGGCCGTCGCAGATGACGTAGCGGTACGTTTTGCCCGCGGCGTCCTTGTTGGCGCAGAAGCTCTGCGGCACGTCGTCGCACCGCCGCACGCACACGTCCGGCGGGAGCTGGCTGTTGACCGCCTTCGCCAGCGCGTCGGCGGGAATGGCGGTCGGCGAATAGAGGTTCACCACCTGCCCGACGGCGTGGACACCGGCGTCGGTGCGGCCGCTGACGTTGGCCCGCACCCGCTCCTGCCGGGTGATGGCCCGCACCGCCGCCTCGAACACGTCCTGTACGGTCCGCTGGCCGGGCTGGGTCTGCCAGCCGGCGAACCCGGTGCCGTCGTAGCGGATCACGAAGCGTAGGTTCCGCATGGTCAGCGGACCACGCCCAGCCGCACCAGCGCCTCGGCACACTGCACGGCGTTGGTGGCCGCCCCCTTGCGGAGGTTGTCGGCCACCAGCCACAGGTTGAGCGCGTGCGGGTGGCTCGGGTCTTGCCGCACCCGGCCGACGTAGGTGTGGTCGGTGCCGGCGGCGTGGATCGGCTGTGGCACCTCGCCGGCCGCCTCGTCCAGCAGCTTCACCCCCGGGGCGGCGGCGAGCGCGGCTCGGGCGTCGGCCACCGATACCGGGCGGTCGAACTCGACGTTCACCGCCTCGCTGTGGGCCACCCGCACCGGCACCCGCACGCACGTCGCCGACACGCCCAGGTCCGGCAGGCCGAGAATCTTCCGGGCCTCGTCGGCGACCTTGTTTTCCTCTTCCGTGTACCCGTTCGGGTCGAGCGTCCAGTCGAGCGTCAGCACGTTGTGGGCGAGCTGGCCGCGGTGGGCGGTCGGCGTCACCGGCCGGCCGGCGGCGGTGTCCGCCAACTGGGCGTCGAGGTCGGTTAGCCCGGTCGCCCCCTTGCCACTCGACGACTGGTACGTGCAGACCACCACCCGCTTGATGCCGGCCAGCGCCCGCAGCGGGTGCAGGGCCACGCACAGCGGGATGGCCACGCAGTTCGGGTTGGCCACGATGCCTTTCGGGATGTGCCGCAACGCCTCGGGGTTCACCTCCGGCACCACCAGCGGCACCGCCGGGTCCATCCGCCAGGCGGACGAGTTGTCCACCACGATCGCCCCGGCCCTCGCCGCGACCGGCGACCACTCCTTGGACACCGACGACGGCGTGCTGGACAGGACGAGGCGGATGCCGTCGAAGGCCGACGGGGTGAGCGGTTCAACGGGGTGCGGTCGGCCGAGGAACGTGACCGTCTTGCCGGCCGACTTGGCCGACGCCAGGAACTTGATGCGGTCCGGGCGAAAGCCCCGCTCGGCCAGCACGGTGCGGATCAGCTCGCCGACCGCCCCGGTCGCCCCGACCACCGCTAGACTGACATTCACGGCTCTCGACGCCTCGCGGGAAAAGTACTTCCCGTTAGTGTACCAGCCGGCCGACATCAATCTCCCTTGATGTGCCGCTTCAGCTCGGCGATCTTCTCCCGCAGGTCGTCCAGGTCGGGGTTGATGTCGAGCGCCTGCTGGAACGCCCGGACGGCGGCCTTCGGCTTGTTCATCCGCAGCAGGCACTGGCCCATGCCGGCGGCCGCCCCGAAGTGGAAGGCGTTGAGCCGCAGCACCGCCTCGCAGTCGCTCACGCCCTTGTGGAACTCGCCCCGGCCGTAGTGGACGATGGCCCGCTGGTTGTACGCCTCGGCGAAGTCCGGGGCGCTCCGCACCAGGGCGTCCAGGGCGGTGAGCGTCTGGCCGGCGTCCGGCTGGGCCAGGGCGTTCTGCAGCCGGCGGTTCTGGTCGGCCGTGCCGCCGCGGAGCCACACCTCCCACATGGCGTCGGCCGCCAGTTGCCGCACCGTCGGGTCGCCGTCCCGCAGGGCGGCGGCCAGCGGCTGGTTGCTCCGCATCCCGCCGACCATGCCGATGGCCAGCGCCGCCGCCCGGCGAGCCGTCTCGTCGCCGCTGGCCAGCAGCCGCTGGAGGGTGCCCTCGGCATACCGGCTCCGCACCTGGTCGGTGAACGTCCGCAGGGGGGCCAGGCCGCCGGCCTTGAGCAGGTCCGGGTCGTCCCCCGGCTGGGGCTGCGGCAGCTCGGCATACCACCCGACCAGGAGCGAAGACACGGCGGCCCCCTCACGTCCCACGGCGGGCGACACGCGCCCGTTGCTCATCATACCCTAGCTCACGCCCGAAGTCCGTGTCGCCGCACCAAGAACCGGCCGGCCGGTGGTCGCACCGGCCGACATGAAGGCATCCTGAGACTTACCACCCCGGGCGCAGACGCCGGCCGGGGGCGGGTGCTAGAATTCGGTCAGACGTGCGGAAGTCCCGACCCGGGGTGCGGCTATGCGGCGGAAACTGCTCCTACTGCCGGTCGTCGCGGCCGGCATGGTCGGGCTGTCGCACGGCCAGCCGCCCGGCAGCGGCGGGGACGGCGGCGGCCGGCGGATGATGATGGGCGGCCAGGGCGGCGGGGCGCCCGACCCGGAGGTGATCTGGGGGTACGTCAGCAAGGGCCAGCCGACGATCAACCTGAACGACCCGGCCAACGCCCGCACCAAAGACCGGATGCTGAAGGACGGGACACCGATCCCGGCCGACGGCGTGCTGACCAAAGACCAGTTCAAAGCCAACTGGCAGACCAGCATGGACAAGCGGGCGGCCGGTGCCGGTCAGCCGGGCGCCGCCCCCGTGCAGTTCCAGGCGGGCGGGCCAGGCGGCGGCACGGGGGGTGGCGGCCGCGGCGGCGGGTTCGACCCGTCCCAGATGACCGACGAGCAGCTCAGCGGATACATGCGACGGTACGACACCGACGGCGACGGCCGCATCAGCAGGACCGAGGCGATGGCGTCCGGGTCGGACCAGATGAAGGAGCAGTTCGACCAGTACGACGCCAACCGGGACGGGTACTGGGACGTGACCGAGTACCGGGTGTACAACGTGTCCCGGTTCCAGCAGCGGATGCAGCAGCGGGACCAGGGCCAGCCGATGCCGTTCCAGCCCCAGCCGGGCCAGCCGTCGCCGTTCCAGCCGCCGCCGATCCCCGGCCCGCAACAGCCGGGGTCGGACGAGCCGGCCCGGCCCGAGGTGTACCGCTTCGGCAAGCTGCCCAAGGGGGCGCCGGCGTGGATGCTGGCCCCCACCCGCGACAACGCGGCCGGGCTGGACGCCGACCGGGACGGCCAGATCGGGCTGTACGAGTGGCGGCGGGGCGGCCGCAAGATCGCCGACTTCGTCGAGATGGACCTGAACGCCGATGGCTACCTGACGTACCTGGAGTGGAAGACGTACAACGAGCGGCTGGCCGAGAAACAGAAGGCCGAAGACCCGGACGCCCCGGCCCCGACGACGGTCGTCACCCCCACCGGCCCGCCCGGCGGCGACCGCACGAAGGGCGGCGGCAAGGGTGGCGACCGGAAGGGTAGCCGCAACCCGTTCGCCAACGGCAACAAGGGCGGCTGAACGGTTCGTAGCCCGAAGCGCGAGCGAGGTCGGACACCCGCGCTCTCGCTTCGGGCTACGAACCGTGCGGTCGTCAAATCCCCTTCCCCGCGAACTCGGCGTCCGGCGGCATGTGCGCCTCCACCTGGGCCGCCAACACACTGACGGCCGCCTCGTTGCTGTCGGTCCACGGCACGTGCAGGTGTGCCCGGCCGCGGCTCGGCTGGACGTACCGCCGGTGCATCGGCCGCACCGTCCGCAGGTATTGTTCGACCACGCTCGCCGCCGTCCGCCCCCGCTCGGCCACGTCCCGGGCCACCCGCCGGGCCAGCCGCAAGTCGGCCGGGGTGTCCACGAACACCCGCAGGTCGATCCGCTCCCGCACCCGCGGCACGGCGAACAGCAGCAGGCCGTCTAGCAACAGCACCGGACGGGGTTCGACCAGCCGGGTCTGCTCGCGGCGGCGGTGCTGGGTGAAGTCGTAGACGGGGGAGGCCACCGGCCGGCCGGCTTTCAACGAGTCGATGTGGTCGGCGAACAGCCGGCTGTCGAGGGCGGCCGGGTGGTCCCAGTTGTCGGCGGCCCGGACGGCCTCCGGCATGTCGGGGCGGTTGCGGTAGTAGCTGTCGTGGTGAAGCAAGGCCACCCGGCCGACCCCGACCTCGGCCAGCAGCCGGCCGATGAGGGTGGTTTTCCCCGACCCCGACCCGCCGGCGATGCCTAGGACGAACATGCCGGCATGATACGGCGTCAGCCGCGGGCGGCGGCCAGGGGCGGGGACACCTTGTCGCCGGCGGTGGCCGACACCACCCGCACGATTTCATCAGCCGACAGGCCGGCAGACAGCATGTCCCGCTTGAGCGTAGCCTCGGACTCGACCTTACGGACGCTGTGCCACACCCCGCCGACGATGCCACACATGCCGGTCAGGCAGCCCATGACCACGGCCACGAGGCCGATGAACTCGCCACCGTTGAGCCGCGACAGCACTTCCGACATGACGGTTCTCCACTCGGGGTGTCGGGTGTTCGCCGCCGGCCGGCCGGCATTTGGCTCAACTGCCGTCCACCACGAAGCCCATGCCGGTCAGCCAGTCCTTGGCCTCCGCCGCGTCCTTGTTGTCCGGCTTGAGCAGCCGCACCACGTTCAGGCTCACCCGGTCGCCGCTCAGCAGGTCGATGACCGCCTCGGCGTCCAGGTCCCACTGGTAGTTCTCCTCGAACGCTGCCGGGAAGTCGTTGTAGTACGCCTTCAGCTTGCCCAGGATGAGCTTCTGCCCGTCGGCGTCCGGTCCGGCCGGCAGCTTGACGCCGCTGCCCTTCTGCCAGTCTTTAGTCTTGGTCGTGTTCCACAGCACCAGCGTTACCGCGCGGCGGTCGAACCCGTCCGCGGCGAACGGGTCGGCCTCAAGGTGCTTTTTCAGCACGGCGGGGAGCTGCTCGTACAGCCCGGGGTAGGCGTCGAAGTCGCCGGTGTCGGCGGCCCGCACGGCCGGGTTGAGCGGGCTGGCGGTGGCGAACCCGAGCAGCACGGCCCCGTCCGGGGTGAACAGCAGGTGGGCCGAGTTGCCGTCGAAGTCCTTCCACAGGCCGAGACCGACCCCGGATTCGGGGGCAAGGCGGAAAGACACGTCCGGGTCGGCGGTGTCGTACAGCCGGCACACCACCGCCATGCCGCGGGCGATGTCGTGCAGGTCGGCCGACGGGATGAACGGGACAGCAGTGGGCATCGGGGTGGGTTCCAGCGGGGCCGTCGTATCCCCACTACTCTAGCAGGATTGCGACCAACGACGGGGGTAAAGTGCGGGCATTAGGCGTTGGCGTCGGCGGCGAGCCGGTCCTGCCGCCGCTGCCACCAGCCGAGGGCCGAGGGAACGAGAGCCACCAGGGCAACCGGGAACTGGACCAGCACGGCCTCGATCCAGCCGAGCGGCATCGGGGGCATGAACCGCCAACCGGTCCAATGGCCGCCGACTTCCATCGCCAGCCAGGCGTTCAGCGGTAAGCACAGCAGCGCGGCGGTCGTCACGCCGTAGGCGGCGTGCCCAGGCTCATCCAGGTTGCACAGCGACGCCACAAGAAGCCAGACGGGCGGTAGAACCGCGACCAAGGCGATCGGGTTGGGGGTTTGCCAGACCACGAGCATTCCCACGGCCGCAAGCATGAGCAGCAAGCTCAGGCTTGCGGCCACGAAACTTAACCGCGGCAGCCGCTCGCTCATCATTTCACCTCCAGCCCGCGCACCCAGGCGGCCTCGGCCTCGATCTCGGCCTCGCTCATGCCGCCGGTGCGGTGGATGTCGGCTTGTGCCAGCCGGCCGCTGGTCATGTCCAAGGCCATCACCCCGATGCGGCCGTTGGCCTGCAACTCGCACCGCACCTGCACCGGCGACCCCTTCGGCAGGTCCGGCGGCAACCCGTCCACCCACACGTCGCCGACCGGGATGCACGCCGCCGCTTGCGGCGCCTCCCCCTGAAGGATGCGCACCCGCACCCGGCTGGCGTTGTCCTTGGCCGTGAAGTACACCCGGCTGACGGCTGCCGGGAGCTGGGTGTTCTTCGGGATCAGCTTGTTGTTCAGCCGCTCGTCGCCCTGGCGGATTTCCACCCCCAGACTGTGAGCGTTCACCGACACCTCGACCACGTCGGCCAGCGGCCCGGCGGCCATCTGCCCGGCCTCCCGCGCCTGGCGGGCCAGCACGATGCCGGCGTGGACCGCCGCCCCGCGGGCCACCACCTCGCTGACGGCCAGCGACCGATCCGGCTCCCGCCCGGCCAGTTCCGTGAGCATCTGCCCGGTCATCGGCATGTGCGTGCTGCCGCCGACCATCAGCACCTTGTCGATGCGGTCCCAGGTCAGCCCGGCCTGCTGCACGACGGTCTGGGTGGTCAGCCGCGTCCGCAGCAGCAGGTCGGACGTGAGGCTGTTGAACTGGTCGCGGCTGAGGGGCACGCTCAGCTTGTGCCCGGCGTGGGCGGCCGTGACGGTGGTGCTCGTCACCTTGGACAGGGTCCGCTTGGCCCGCTCGGCGGCGGCTTGCAGCATGGCCAGCGACTGCGGGTCGGTCCGCGGGTCCGTGCCGTACTGGCTCTGGAACTGGTCGGCCGCGTACTGCACCACCCGGTCGTCGAAGTCCTTGCCGCCCAGCCGCACGTCGCCCTCGATGGCCAGCACCTGGAACCGCTTCTTGCCGAGCTTGACGAGCGTCACGTCGAAGGTGCCGCCGCCGAGGTCGTAGACGAGGACCGTCTTCGGGGCGTGCGGCGGCAGGTCGGCCGCCGACGTCTGGACGGTGTACGCGAGGGCCGCCGCCGACGGCTCGTCCAGGATGTCCAGCACGTCCAGCCCGGCGATGCGGCCGGCGTCCATCGTCGCCTTGCGGCGGCTGTCGTCGAAGTACGCCGGCACCGTTATGACGGCCTGCGTCACCGGGCCGAGCTGCGCCTCGGCGTCCAGCACCAGCTTGCGGAGCAGCACCGCCGACAGCGTCTCCGGGCGGAAGGTGCGGCCGGCGACGGTGCGGCCGAGGTCCGGCAGGCCCATCCGCCGCTTCATGAGCATGGCCACCCGCTCGGGCTGTTCCAGGTTCATATCCAGGGCCGGCTGGCCGACGACGGCCGTGCCGTCCTCCGCGAGGTAGATGGCGCTGGGGGTGAGGATGTCGCCGTCGCGGTTGGGCACGGTGCGGGGCTTGCCGTCGTCCCCGAGGTGGGCGACGGCGCAGAAAGTGGTCCCGAGGTCGATGCCGACGATGGCCATACGCCCAGCATACCGCACGCCCGGCCGGCGGGCGAACTACGACGGGTCGAAGGCGATCAGCCCGGGAATCCCTGTGAAGTCTCTCATGTTGCGGGTGGCGAGGTCACACCGGTGAACGAGGGCCGTGGCGGCGATGAGTGAGTCGCCCAGCTTCATCCGTCGCCGTCGGCGGAGGCGGATGGCCTCGTTTTCCACGGCGGTGTCCACTGGCAGTACGAGAAGCTGGCCCAAGATGGCCAGCAGCGACGCCTCATCGGCCGGCGTCAGCCCGTGAAAGCCGAGCGTCTCGACCCGGGTGACGCCGGAGACGGCACGGCGGGTCGTCTGCATCCACGACTGAAGTTGGGGGTACGCCGAGCTAGCGGCGTGAATCACGATGTTGCTGTCGGCCACCGTCACGGCCGGCCCTCGGGTAAGGGGTCGCCCTCGTCGCGCCACCGCTGCCAGGCTTCGGGGTCGAGGGTGCCCCGGGTTGCCAAATCGTCGAGCGCCGCCCCGACCACCCGCCGATACTCCGCGTCGGCGTCCAGTCCGGCTGGCGACACCGACTCCACATTCACCAGCCCGTCGGGCGGCTTGGCCCCGTGTATCCACACGATCCGGTCGCCCGTCAGCACCCCGGTATACGTCGCTCCCATGTCGCACCTCCCGTAGCCCCATCGTACCGCCGGCGGTTGGCATTCGTCTTGCTGAACATTTAGCCATGCCCGCCCACCGGAGAGCCTGACGTGCCGAACAAGAAGAAGCCCGCCGCCACCACCCCCGACCTGACGAATGACCCGATGGCGGTGAAAGACCCGAGTACCTGGACCACCGGCGGCGAGCCGATGACCGGCGCCCAGGAGAGCTACGTCCACACCCTCGCCCGGCAAGCCGGCGAGGAGGAGCAACTGCCCGCCGACATGACGAAGGCCGAGGCGTCGGAGAAGATCGACGAACTGCAGACGAAGACGGGCCGCGGGGCTGTCAAACGGTAGCCCGTCGAATAGACTATGCTCGTTCGGGCCTCTTCTCCGGAGGGCGTGTTATGAGTTGCTGTCTGGTGTTCGCCTGTTTGGCGGTCGGGGCCGACCCGGCTGCCGCCGCTGCCGCTCGACAGTACGCCGCCGCCCTCGCCGAGGCGACCGCCCACCTCGACGCCGGCCGGCTGGCGGCGGCGCGGGCCAAGCTCACCGGGTTGCCCACCGACGGGTTCGAGTTCGCCTACCTCCAGGCCCGGCTCGCCGCCGGCACCGAGGCCCAGCCGGCCCCGGACCTGATCCGCACCGCCCCGGCCCCGAAGGGGGTCGAAGTGCGGTACGCCGCCCTCAACCCGGTCAGCCGCCGGCTGGCCTACGGGTGTCGGGACGGCAAGGTGCGGGTGTACGACCTGGCCGGCGGGGAGCCGACCGAACTCGGGGACGGCACGCACGGGGTGGTCTGGTCGCTGGCCTACAGTCGGGACGGCAAGACCCTGGTCGTCGGCCACGAGGACGGCACGGTGGGGGTGTGGGACGCCGCCACCGGCGAGGCCCGCGGCGGCTTCGCCACCGGCACCAAGTGGGCGGTGCGGGAGCTGGCCGTCGCCCCGGACGGGTCGGCGGCGGTGGCCGAGGGGCAGAAGGAGTTGCAGCTCTGGTCGCTGGCCGGGGCCGAGCCGGTGAAGGTGGCGGCGGTCGGCGAGCGGTACACCTTCGGCGAGGGCCTGGCGTTCAGCCCGGTCGGCGACCGGCTGGCCACCGGCGGCATGTTCGACGTGCTGCTGTTCGACGCCAAGACCGGGCTCAAGCAGTCGGACTTCCGCCACGCCTCGTACACGATGGGGCTGGAGTTCAGCCCGGACGGCAAGCGGGTGGCCAGCGCCCCGCGGGGGAACGTCAACCGCTTCCTGTCGGTGTTCGAGCTGGACGGCACCGAGGTCTGGCGGGTGGGGCCGCTGCCGGCGTACACCGACGGGCTGGCCTTCACACCGGACGGCAAACGGCTCGTGGCCACCCGCACCGACCGCACGGTACAACTGTACGACGGCACCACCGGGGTGGTGCTGTTGGAGTGGAAGCGGCCGGCCAACGTGGCCAAACCGGCGACCGCGGCCGACGGCCGGCTGTTCGGCTGGAACCAGCCGGACGGGTTCCGGTTCATCGACCTGGGGCCGGCTCCGCCGGGACGGTAGCGTACGTCGTCTTGCCCCCTCTCCCCCGCGGCTGGGGAGAGAGGGGCGAAACGGCCGCCGCTACTTGCCACCCTTCTTCTTGAGCACGATCTTGGCCTTGCCGGCCTGCTCGACGGCCACCTTGCCGTGGCGGCTGCCGTACACGTTGGTCGGCCGCACCATCACCATGCCGCCGCCGAACCCGGGGATGCCGCCCCGCACCAGGAGCAGGTTGTTCTCCACGTCCACCTTCACCACGGCCAGGTTGCGGATGGTCACCCGGGTGTTGCCGTACTGGCCGGCCCGCTTGAGGCCCCGCTTGGGCCGGCCGGACCCGCGGTTGCTGGCCAGCGACGACGTGGACCCGGCCTGGCGGTGGTTCTTCTTGGACCCGTGGGCGGCCGGCATGCCGTCGAAGTTGTGCCGCTTCATGACCCCGGTGTACCCGCGGCCCTTGCTGATGCCGATCACGTCCACCGCCTTCACGTCCCCGAACACGTCGGCCACGGTCAACTGCTTGCCGACCTCGACCGTCGGGCTGTCCACCCGGAACTCGCGGATGAACCGCTGCGGCTCCACGTCCGCCTTGGGTAGCAGTTGGACGCCGGCCTTGGTGCGGTTCTCCTTCCGCTTGCTCTTCAGGTTGGCGGCCACGTGGCCCTGCTCCGGCCGGGTGGCGTTCTTGCGGGGCTTGTCCTTGAACCCGAGCTGCACGGCCGAGTAGCCGTCGCGGTCCTTGGTGCGGACCTGCAACACCGGGCACGGCCCCAGCTCGATGACGGTGACGGGTTCGGCCACCCCCGCCTCGGTGTACACCTGCGTCATGCCGACCTTGTAGCCCAACAGACCGAGCGCCATCGGAAGTACTCCCGGAAACGGGGTGCGGGGGAAGCGCCGCCACACGTCGCCACCGAAGGTGGCCGGGCCTGGCACATGTCAGAACCGCTTATCATAGCGGCGACGACCGATTCGGGAAGGCGAGCGGGGGGCGTTGCCAAGGCGAGCGGCCGGCGTAAGCCGGTCCGGCCCGGGCGGTCAGTGTCGAACGGATCGGAGCGGTGAGGTTGTGGTCTCTGGCCGTTCGCCACCACCGCCCACAGGCCGGACCGGCTTACGCCGGCCGCTCGCCTGGGAAAAATCGCCACCTTCCGGGAACCCGTTTGCCTGTCGGTTGACCCGGGGGGTACAGTTGAGCCGGAGTCGTCGCACTTCGGAAGTTCTTCATGCTCGGCCTCGCCCTCACCCTCACCCTCGCCACCCCGCCGTCGCCGGCGCTGCTCGCCCGGCTCGGGACGGCAGCCTTCGCCGACCGCGAGCAGGCCGGCCGGGAACTCCTCGGCCACGGCCCGGACGCCCTGCCGGCCCTGGCCGACGCCGCCCGGAGCCACCCCGACCCCGAGGTCCGCCGGCGGGCCGCCGCCCTGGCCGACCAGGTGGCCCGGTCCGCGGAGACGGCCGCCCGCACGGCCGTCACCCCGGTGCGGCTGGACTTCCACAACACGCCGCTGGCCGCCGCCGTCGCCGAGCTGCGGCTCCGCACCGGCATCCCCCTGCAACTGGCCGCCGACGTGGCCAGCCCGGACCGGCCCGTCACCGTACACGGCGACCTGGCCCCGTGGGAGGCGGTGGAAGCGCTGTGCCTGGCGGCCGGCCTACGGGAGCGGGTGCTGGCCGAGGTGCTGCTCCAGCCGATGCCGGGCGAGCCGCTGGGCAGCCTACGCCGCCGGCCGCCGAGCGTCGGGGCGTACCACCCGGACGCCCCGGCCAACGTGCCGCTCATCCTGGCCGACGGCCCGGCCGGCCTGCCCGGCGATCGCAGCGGCGGGGTGCGGGTGCAGGCGGTGCCGGCCGACTTCCCCGGGCACAAGATCGTCCGCGGCGTGGGCGAGGTCCACCTGTGCCTGGACGTGTCCCCGCTGCCGGTGCTGGCCGGCGGCGGGCGGTGGGAAGAGGTGACGGGCATCAAGGTCGGCCGGGCCGAGGACGACTGCGGACGGCCGGTGACGGCCGCCCACCGCGACGCCCCCGAGCCGGAGGTGCGGACCGAGTGGCTGGTCCTCGGCGGCGGACTGGCCGTGCCCGGCCTGCTGGCCCCGCCGTTCGGCGACCTGCACGGCCGCCCGGCCACGCGGCCCAACCCCCGCCTCGTCACCCTGCCGCTGCGGGTGGGCGACCGCCCGGCCCGCAAACTGGCCGTGCTGGAAGGCACCGTCCTCGGCGATGTGACGCTACCCAACCAGCCGCTGGCGGTGATCGACGACCTGCCGCGGGCGGCCGGCCGCGGGTCGCATGGGGCCGGCGACGTGCGGCTGACGGTCCTCCGGCTGGCCACCGACGCCGCCGGCCGGACGGCCGTCAAGGTGCGGGTGGACACGCCCAACCAGTGGACCTTCCCGCGGGCCAACCGGGTGGCCAACTTCGGCCTGTTCCCGGGGTTCGCCCCGAGCCTGCTCGGCCCGGCCGGCAGCCCGGCCGCCGCCTACCGCTTCACCGACGCCGCCGGCCGGCCGCTGGCCCCCAGCGGGGTGGCGATCGGCACCCTCGTGGACGACGGGCTGCGGCAGTCCGGCGAGCTGGAGTTCCAGTTCGACCGCGAGCCGGCCCGGCTGGTGCTGGTCGGCGAGAAGACGGTGCCGGTGGAGGTGCCGTTCCGCCTGCGGGACGTGCCGCTGCCGTAGGGCACGGTTCACCGTGCCGTCTTCGCCCCCCAGGCGGCACGGTAAACCGTGCCCTACACCACCACCACGCCCGCCACCAACTCCGGGTGGGTGAGCGGCCGATCGGCCGGGAAGCGGACGAACGCCGCCGGGCTGGCCGCGCAGTCCACGATCAGTTGCTTGTCGTTGGGGGCCAGGAAGCCGGCGTCCGTCGGCACGTGGCCGGTCACGAGCAGGTCCGAGTCCACCTTCCGCAGGAAGCTGGCCACCGTCGGGGCGGACGTGTCCCGGCCCCACAGCAGCCCGTACACGACGCCGCCGGCCGCCCGATCGGCGTCGGTGAACGCGGCCTGTTCGAGGGTGTGCAGGCCGAACAGCGGCTGGCTCTTGGCCGGCAGCACGGTGTGGCAGACGAACACCGCGTTCGCCGTGCGGACGGCCAGCGGCAGCGCCCGCCACAGGTCGCAGTGGGCGGCGTACACGGCCGGCCCGGCGGCCCCGTAGGCGGCGTCCAGGCCGCGGCGGTAGATGGCGTTGAACGACTCGTCCCCCTTGCCCACCGGCCGGTCGGTCCACTGGGCCAGCTCGTGGTTGCCCGGCAGGTAATGCACCCGCCCCGGGAACTGGGCCGCCAGCACGGCGAACACGTCCACCAGTTGGTGCGACTTGTCCCCGCCGTTGGCGTACCGGAACGGGCCGTGGATCAGCTCTTGCAGCACCAGGTGCCGGCCGGGGTGGTTGGCCAGGTCCGCCGCCGCGTGGACGGCCTGGAAGTTGGGGACGTGGCCGTGCAGGTCGCCGGCGACGACCACCTCCGTGGCCCCGGTCAGGTGGACGAGGTGGCCGACCCGCCCCGGCGTCGCCCGGCTGAGGGCGGCGGCCTGGCGGAGGGCCGGCAGCAGGCGGTCGGCAGACGGCATGGGAGCGGTTGCTGGTGGAAGCGGCCGGCGGCTAGCAGAGCCGCAGCCGCCGTCTTTCTTACACTAGCCACGGGTCACTAACCACTCGTCACGGCTGATGGAACTGTCTCGCAACCTGAAAATCGACAGCGTGGCCCGGCTGTGGCCGCTGGCCCCGCGGTCGGTGGAGGCCGACCGGCCGGTGCGGGACGCCGTCGCCGCCCTGCGGGAGCACCGCATCGGCTGCGTGCTGGTGACGCGCGGCGGCAAGCTGGTCGGACTGTTCACCGAGCGGGACTTGCTGGTGCGGGTGCTGGCCGCCGGCCTGCCGCTGGGGGTGCCGCTGGCCGAGTGCATGACGGCCGACCCGGTGACGGTGCAGCCGAAGGACTCGGTGCGGACGGCCCTGGCGCGGATGCAGGCCGGCGGCTACCGCCACCTGCCGGTGGTCGGCGAGGACGGCCGGCCGACGGGCATGTTGAGCGCCAAGCGGATCGTGCGGTACCTGGCCGAACACTTCCCGGGGACGGCGTACTGCCAGCCGCCGGCCGGCGACCCGCCGGCCACCGCCGACGGGGCTTAACAGTGCAGAGTGCAGAGTGCAGAGTGCAGAGCGGGAGAAATAAGCCAGGGTGACTCGGGTTCTGCACTCTGCACTATCTTTCGACCACCCGCGCCTCGTGCTCTTCCCGTAGCGGCCGGCTCAGGTACTCGGCCCGCACGGCCGCCGACACCCGGCCGCTGCCGGCATCGCCGGCCTTCAGCACCACCTCGAACACGGCCACCGTACCGGGCTTCACCTCCGGCAGCGTCGGGAACTGCACCCGGCCGCCGTCGCCGCTCGCCCGCCGGCTGTCCGCCCCGACCCCGCTGGCCGCACTCAGTGACCCCTCGCCGGCCACCGTCAGGTCCACGTTCTTGGCCGACGCGGTGCCGCGATTCCGGACCCGCACCCGCACCCGCACGGTGCCGCCAGATGTCACCATGCCCGGCGGGTCCGCGACCGTCAGTTCCAGCATCGGCCGGCCGGCCGGGGCGGGTGCCGGAGGCGGGTCGCGGCTGACGGGGCGGGCCGGCCGCTCCTCGTCGCGGGGACTCGGGTTCGACGCCGGACCGCGGACCCCGGCCCCCTCGGCGACGATCACCTCGCCGCGGGCCGACTCCACCAGGTCGCCGTCGGCGGTGACGGTGACGCGGACCGCCGGCCGCCCGGCCCGGCCGGCCACCAGCTTGGCCGTCACCCGCCGGGTCTCGCCGGGGCCGACGGTGCCGACGCTCAGCTCCTTCGGGGCCAGGTCGGTGAGCAGTTCGGGGCCGGCCGTCAGGAAGGCGACGGCGTTGCGGACCGGCACCCCGCCCGTGTTGGTCACGACCACCGTCACGGGCACGCGATCGCCTTCGACTGCGCTGGGCGGCACTTCGAGGCTGACGCCCAGCCCGGCCTCGTCGGCCGTCACGGGGATGTCGCGGTCGTCCCGCCGGCCGTCGGACGACTCGACGGCCGCCTGGATGCGGTGTTCGCCGCGGCGGGTCGGGCGGACCACCAGCGTCACCGCGTCGGCCACCCCATTGGCTGCCAGGTTGCCGAGGCCCCACCGCAGATCCCGCTCGTCCGGCCCCTGCCGCACGGCCGGCGGCGGGTCGCTGCTCACCAACTCCAGCCCGGCCGGCAGGCGGGCTAACAGGTTAACTCCCGGGGCCGTCGTGCCGCCGCGGTTAGCCGCGCTTAGCACGACGGTGGCCGTCTGGTTGAGGCCGACCGCCGGCGGGGCGATCACGTCCAGGCTGAGGACGGCGGGACGGGCGGCCCGGCCGGTGGGAGTGGCTTCGGGGGCGTCGCGGCGGGGCGGCCGGTCGTCGTCCACCGGCTCGCGGCGGGGCTTCGGGGTCTTGGCCGGCACGGCCGGCGGCGGGTCGTCGTCGGTCTCACGGCTCCGCTTCGGGGCGGGGCTTCCGCCCGTGGCTTCCAGCACCGCCGTGGCCGACCGCCGGGCCGGGTCGGGGATGTCGGCCACCTTCACCGTCACCACCGTCTCGTCGGTGCCGCCGCGGACCCGTGCCCACGTCTGGCCGGCCTTCACGGCGGTGCTGGCCCCGTCGCCCCGCTTGGCCGAGCGGTCGGACAGTTCCGTGTACGTGACGGCCCCGCGGTCGGTCTTGCGGGTGCGGCCGGGCAGCCAGCTACTGTCCGCGACGGCGGTGATTTCGCCCGGCCCGTCCACCGCCCACTCGACCCGGCGGTTGCGGCGGGGTTCGCCCTTGTCGTCGAACACCGAGGCCACCAGCAGCACCTCGCGGCCGGCGGCCAGGGTGCTGCGGGCGGGGGTCAGCTCGACGCGGGCCGGGGTCGGGCCGAACCGATCCGCCGGCGTGTCGGCCGGCTTCTCGGCCGACACGCTCTGGCAGCCGACGGCGAACAGCAGCAACCACCCCGCCCGGGGCATGACGCGACCTCCGGAAACGAGCGGGGTATAGGCGGGCCGGGCGGCGGGTGCAAGGCAGACTGGCGGCCGGGTTCTCAGGAAGAATGCGTGGATATGGATGCCGGCTCGGGTTAAGCTTACTCCGCCCCATCCTCTTCCCTTTGGTGATCCTCATGCCCTCCCGACTCCGCAGGCCCGGGTTCACGCTCATCGAGCTGCTGGTGGTGATCGCCATCATTGCGATCCTCATCGGACTGTTACTGCCGGCCGTCCAGAAGGTGCGGGAGGCCGCCGCCCGCGCCCAGTGCAGCAACAACCTCAAGCAGTGGGGGTTGGGGATGCACAACTACCACGACGCCAACGGGAACCTGCCGTTCGGCGGGAACCGCTGTGCCCCCGAAGGGACGGAGAAGGCCGGCGGCGGGTGCAACAACGGCGGGGTGGCGAACAAGCGGAAGACGTTCTACGTGAGCCTCTGGCCGTACCTGGAGCAGACGGCCTTGTCCGCCCAGTACAACCCGACCCTCGGGTTCTACGAGTCGCCGAACTGTGTCGTGAACACCACGAACGGACTGGTGGCCAAGCCGGTCAAGACGTACTACTGCCCGAGCGACCGCCCGGGGGCGATCTGGAACCCGGCGGGCGACCCGTACTGGCGGTCCCGCGGGAACTATGTGGGCAACTACGGGAACGACACCCTCTGGGTCGCGCCCGGCGGCGACGGGGTGTTCGGGTGGCTGTCGAGCGGCGGGTTCGGCGGGTACGTGCCGTACCGCCGCAACCTGACCGGGATCACCGACGGCACGTCGAACACGCTGCTCATGTCGGAGGTGCGGTTCCCCAAGAACGACACCGACTTCGACGTCCGCGGGGATGTGTTTAACGACCAGGCGATCCACTGGTTCATGACCCTGAACACGCCCAACGCCCCGGCTTCGGACTCGTCCGTCTACTGCCCGGGCACCATCGCGGCAAACTCCGACCCGACGATGCCGTGTACTCCGGGGTATGGCCAGCACGCCGCCGCCCGGAGCCGGCACACCGGTGGGGTGAACGCCGCCATGTCCGACGGGTCCGTCCGCTTCTTTCAGAACTCGATCGGCCCGGTCACGTGGAAGGCGCTCAGCACCGCCACCCGTGGGGAGGTGATCAGTGACTTCTAACCTTCGGACCCGGGTCGCCGTCGCCGCGGCGGCGGCATTGGTCATGGCCGGCCTGTCGGGCGGCTGTGGCGGCGCGCCACCCCAGGCCCAAGTCAACGGGACCGTCACCCTGGACGGCAAGCCCCTCGACACCGGGGTCATTCACTTTTTCCCGCAGTCGGACGCGGGGGGGCCGTCCGCGTCGGCCGACATCAAGAACGGCCGGTACCAGTTGCAGACTGGAATCGGGCCGATGAAGGTGGTCGTTAACGCCAACAAGGTGTTCGGCAAGCGAAAGATGTACGATACCCCGGACAGCCCGGTCGTCGAGGACATCCGCGACGTGCTGCCGGAGCGGTACAACATGAAAAGTGAGTTGAAGGCGGCCCTTACCACAGGGCCGAACGAGGTCAACTTCGACCTCAAGAGCAAGTGACCGGCTGCCGGCCGGCGAGGGGTTCGACCCGCGCCGGCCGCCCACCTCCCCGCCCGGCCGGTTGACTTTCCCCCGCCGCCCGTCTAACATTGAACCCGACAGTTGCGCACCCGCCTGCCCGCCCCTCCGGCTACCGGGAACCTCACCCCGGCCGGCCGCGTCTGACCGACATCCCTGCCGCCCCGGAGGTCCGTCATGGGCCGTCTCTGGAAGCTCTCGCCCTGCCCCGGCCCGACCGACCGCCGGGCCATGCTCAAGGTGGGCGCCCTGTCCGGCCTCGGGCTGACCCTCGGCGACTACTTCCGGGCGCAGGCCGCCGAACCCGCCGGCAAGACGGCCAAGGCCCAGGCGTGCATCCACATCTTCCTGCCCGGCGGCATGGCCCACCAGGAGAGCTTCGACCCCAAGCCGTACGCCCCGGTCGAGTACCGCGGCGAGATGGGCAGCATCCCCACCAAGATCGACGGCGTGCCGTTCAACGAGCTGCTCAAAAACACCGCCCAGGTGGCCGACAAGCTGACCGTCGTGCGGAGCATGACCCACGGGGAGGCGGCCCACGAGCGGGGCACCCACAACATGTTCACCGGCTACCGGCCCAGCCCGGCCCTGACGTTCCCGAGCATGGGTAGCGTGGTGGCCCACGAGTTGGGCGTGCGGAACAACCTGCCGCCGTATGTGGCCGTACCCAACCTGGTCACCAACTTCGCCGGCAGCGGCTACCTGAGCAGCGCCTACGGCGCCTTCGCCCTCGGCAGCGACCCGGCCAACAAGGGGTTCCAGGTGAAAGACCTGGCCCTGCCGGGGGGCGTCACCCCGGAGCGGTTCGAGAGCCGGCGGACCATGATGGACGCGGTCAACGGCCACTTCCGCGGCAAGGAGAAGTCGGATCAGTTGGACGCCATGGACACCTTCTACCAGCGAGCCTACGGCCTCATCAGCAGCGAGAAGGCCCGGCTGGCGTTCGACATCAACAAGGAACCCGACAAGCTCCGCGACGAGTACGGCCGCAACCCGGCCGGCCAGCGGATGCTGCTCGCCCGCCGGCTGGTCGAGGGCGGCGTCCGGTTCGTGACGCTCAACTACGGCGGCTGGGACCACCACAACCAGATCGTGGCCGGCACCAAGAGCCAGTTGCCGGCGTTCGACCAGGGGTTCGCCGCCCTCATCCGCGACCTGGACAGCCGCGGGCTGCTGGCCAGCACCCTGGTGATGGTGTCCAGCGAGTTCGGCCGGACGCCCAAGATCAACGCCACCGCCGGCCGGGACCACTGGCCGAAGGTGTTCAGCGTGGTCCTCGCGGGGGGCGGCATCAAGCGGGGCCTGGCCTACGGCAAGTCGGACGCCACGGCCAGCGAGCCGGACGAGGACGGGCTGACCGTCGAGGACCTGGCCCACACCGTGTACACCTGCCTGGGCATCGACGCCGACAAGCGGCTGATGTCGCCGGGCGACCGGCCCATCGACATCGTCCGCGACGGGCACACGCGGAAAGAGCTGCTGGTGTAGGGCACACACGGCGTGCCGCGTCGGCGAGTGGGCGACCGCACGGGGTTCAAAAACGGCACGCCAGGCGTGCCCGACGCAAGACGCCACCAGAGGTGCAGCATGACTCGACTCGTGGCTTCTCTTTGCGCCGTCTGCGGCCTCTGCGGTGAATCGTTTTCGGCGTCGCCGCTGCTCAACGCCATCCAGCCCCGCGGCGGCCAGCGGGGCACCGAGGTCGAGCTGAAGTTTACCGGCTCCCGGCTGGGCGACGCGCAGGCCGTGTTGGGCTACTCGCCCGGCGTGGAAGTCCTGATGGTGTCGCCGCACGCCAACGACAACGAGGTGGCCGTGCGGGTGAAGATCGCCCCGGACTGCCGGCTCGGCGAACACGCCTTCCGCCTCCGCACGGCTACCGGCGTCAGCGACCTGCGGACGTTCTGGGTCGGGGCGCTGCCGGTGGTGCCCGAGGTGGAGCCGAACACCGAGTTCGACAAGGCCCAACCGGTGCCGCTGAACGTCACCGTTCACGGGAACATCGGCCCCGAGGACGTGGACCACTTCGTGGTCGAGTGCAAGAAGGGCCAGCGGCTGAGCGTCGAGGTGGAGGGCCAGCGGCTCGGGTCCGGCTTCTGGGACCCGTACGTGGCCATCCTGGACGGCAAGCGGTTCGAGCTGGCATACTCGGACGACTCGCCGCTGAGCGGCACCGACGGCGGGTGCAGCGTACTGGTGCCCGCCGACGGCAAGTACACGGTGCTGGTGCGGGAGAGCAGCTACCAGGGCGGCGGCCAGTACCGGCTGCACATAGGCACCTTCCCCCGGCCGACGGCCATGATCCCCAACGGCGGCAAGCCGGGCGACGAGCTACAGGTGCGGTTCCTCGGCGACCCGCTCGGCGAGATCAAGGCGACGGTCAAGCTGCCGGCCGCCCCGGACCCGCTGTTCCGGGCGCACTGTGTGACGCCGGAGGGGGTCAGCCCGACCGGGTTCAAGGTGGCCGTGAGCGACCTGCCGACGCTGGTCGAGCCGGGAACCAATGTGAACACCCAGACGGCCTTCGCGGTCCCAGCCCCGGGGGCGGCGAACGGGGTGGTCGGCAAGGCCGGCGAGCAGCGGTGGTTCAAGTTCGCGGCCAAGAAGGGCGAGGTGTTCGACCTGCGGGTGCGGGCCAGGGCGATGGGGTCGCCGCTCGACCCGGTGCTACACGTCGGCCACCTGGGCGGGGCGTACCTGGCCGGCAACGACGACACCAACGGCCCGGACAGCCGTCTACGGTTCACCGCCCCGGAGGACAAGGAGTACGCCGTCTGGGTCCACGACCACCTGAACAAGGGCGGGACAGACTACTTCTTCCGGCTGGAAGTCGCCCCCGTGAAACCGGGCACCACGGCCGGCATCCCCGTGGTGGACGGCAACAACCCGTCCAACCAGGACCGGCAAGCGGTGGCCGTGCCGAAGGGCGGGCGGTTCGCCACGATGGTGACGGTCAACCGCCGGGACTGGGGCGGGCCGGCGGCGGTGAGCCTGGACAAGCTGCCGCCCGGCGTGACGCTGACGGCCGACCCGTGCGACCCCGGGCTGGGCAGCGTGCCGGTAGTGTTCGCGGCTACGCCTGATGCCGCCCCGGCCGGGCTGCTGGCCGAGTTGAAGGCCGAGCCGACCGACCCGAAGACCAAGGCTTCGAGCCGCACCGGGCTGGAGGCGGCGTTCAACATCAGCCTGAACAACGTGCCGTTCCACAAGTATCCGGCCGAGCGGCTGGCCGTGGCCGTCACCGACCCGGCCCCGTACTCGGTCGAGGCGGTCGAGCCGAAGGCCACGCTCCCGCAGAACGGCAGCTACCACGTGAAGGTGGTGGCCAAACGCGGCCCGGGGTTCAAGGGGCCGATCACCGTCTACCCGCTGTTCGTGCCGCCGAACGTCGGCATCCAGGGGTCGGCCGTCATCCCCGAAGGACAAACCGAAGTACTCGTGCCCACCAACGCCGCCCCGAACGCCCAGGCCCGCACGTGGCGGACCTGCTTCGTCGCCCAGGCCGACGCCGGCAAGGGGCCGGTCTGGACGAGCACCCAGTTGTTCACCCTGACCGTCGCCCCGCCGGGCGTGCAGGTGGTGCAGGAGCGGTCGGCCGTCGAGCAGGGGCAGAAGGCCAGCGTGTTCGGCAAGGTGCAGGTGGTCACACCCTTCGAGGGCAAGGTGACGGTCAACCTGGTCGGCCTCCCCGCGAAGGCGACCACGTCGCCGAAGGAGCTGACGAAGGACTCGAAGGACATCGCCTTCGAGGTGGCCACCGACAAGGCGACGCCGGCCGGCAAGCACGGCACCTGGCTACAAGTGGTACAGACCGTGGGCGGCGAGACGGTGGTGACGAACGTCGGCGGGGCCGAGCTGCGGGTGGACGTGCCGCTGCCGCCGAAGGCGACGGTCGCGGCTAAAGCCGAGCCGGCCAAGCCGGCGGCGCCGGTCCCGCCGGCCGAGAAGCGGCTGAGCCGGCTGGAGCAACTGCGGAAGGAACAAGAGGCGAAGGAGAAGGGGGGCGGCCAGTGAGCGACGCCGTAGCGAAAGTTCTTCCTGTCCTCGACGCGATGACCGACGCCGAGCGGGTAGAGGTGCAGGACTACTTGGAGATGTTCCACTGCCCCGAACCGACCGACGAGGAGTTCGAGGCGACGTGGGGTGAAGAGATCGACCGCCGAATCGCCGACGTCGAGGCCGGCCGGGTCGAGATGATCCCCGCCGAAGAGGTGTTCCGCCGGCTCGATGCCAGGCTGGCGGCCATGCGTGAGCGGCGGAATGATACCGCTTAATTTTTCCTACCACGCATTGTCAGATGTCGACGAGGCGGTGGCGTTTTACGAGGGTCAGCAACCTGGATTGGGGGAGCGATTCCGACTCGCCGTCGAGTCGGCCGCGGGGTTGATCTCGGCCCAACCCGGGATCGGCGGGCGGGTCGGACGGCGGCAAGTTCGCCGGCTACTCGTTGTCCGCTTCCCGTTCAGCCTGGTCTATGCCGTCCGCAACAGGGTGGCCGAGGTCTATGCCGTACCGCACCACCATGCCAGGACGAGTAACTGGCTCCGCCGCCTGCCCTGATTCACTGCCCGAGTGCCGACCATGCGATATGCCACTCTCCTGACGCTCCTCGCCGCCGGCCCGGCCGCTGCCCAGACGCTGGCCGTCTACCCGCCGCAGGTGCACCTCGACACCAAGCGGGACTTCCAGGGCCTCGTCGTCCAGCTCACCCAGCCGGACGGCCTCACCCGGGACGTGACGGCGCAAGCCGAGTACGCCCTCGCCGACCCCAAGTTGGCCAAGCTGGACAAGGCGACGCTGCACCCGCTGGCCGACGGCCAGACCACCCTCGCCGTCACGCACGCCGGCCAGACGGTGACGGTCCCCGTCACGGTGGTGAAGGCGGCCGAGGACCGGCCGGTCAGCTTCAAGCGGGACGTGATGCCGGTGTTCCTGCGGGCCGGCTGCAACCAGGGCGGGTGCCACGGGGCGGCCCGCGGCAAGGACGGATTCCGCCTGTCCCTGTTCGGGTTCGACCCCGACGGCGACCACTTCCGGCTGACCCGGGAACTCAACGGCCGGCGGGTCAACCTGTCGCTCCCGATGGACTCCTTGCTGGTCGAGAAGGCGTGCGGGCTGGTGCCGCACACCGGCGGGGCCAAGCTCAAGCCGGACGACCAGTACACCGCCGCCCTGCTCCGCTGGCTCGAAGCCGACTGCCCGACCGACCCGGCCGACGTGCCAACGCCGACCGCCCTGGAAGTGTTTCCGCCCGGCGCCGTGCTGGACGGCAAGGGCGAGGCCCAGCGGCTGGTGGTGCGGGCCAAGTACTCGGACGGCACCGACCGCGACGTGACCCGGCTGGCCCTGTTCCTGACGAACAACGAGACAGCCGCCAAGATCGCCGCCGACGGCGACGGCACGGTGACGGCCGGCGAACGCGGCGAGGCGTTCGTCATGGCCCGGTTCCACACGTTCACCGTCGGCGTGCCGATGGTCACGCTGCCCAAGGGCCAGCAGTTCACCTGGAAGCCGACGGCCGAACACAACTACATCGATCAGGCGGTCCACGCCAAGCTGAAGCAGCTCCGCGTCGAGCCGACCGGCCTGTGCGACGACCCGACGTTCGTCCGCCGGGTGTTCCTCGACATCGTCGGCGTGCTGCCGACCCCCGAGGAGTCGGCCCGGTTCGTGGTGTCCACCCTGCCGGACAAGCGGGCGCTGCTGGTGGACGAGCTGCTGGACCGCAAGGAGTTCGCCGAGCTGTGGGTGCTGAAGTGGGCCGAGCTGCTCCAGATCCGCACCGAGGCGAACGTCATCAGCCCGAAGGCCATGCACCTGTACTACACTTGGCTGCAGGACAAGATCGCCCGCAACGTGCCGACCGACGTGTGGGTGCGGGAACTCCTGAGTGCCAGCGGCGGCACCTTCCAGAACGCCGCCACCAACTACTACCAACAAGAACGTGACGTGCTGAAGGTGACGGAGAACGTCGCCCAGGTGTTCATGGGCATGCGCATCCAGTGCACCCAATGCCACAATCACCCGTTCGACCGCTGGACCATGAACGACTACTACGGGTTCGCGGCGTTCTTCGCCCAGGTGGGCCGCAAGGCGAGCGACGACCCGCGGGAGCTGGTCGTGTTCAACGCCGCCGGCGGGGAGGTGCCGCACCCGCTCACCAAGCAGCCGCTGCCGCCCAAGTTCCTCGGCGGGGAGGTGCCCGACCTGAAGGGCCGGGACCGCCGGCAGGTGCTGGCCGACTGGCTGGCGTCGCCGGCCAACCCGTACTTCGCCAACAACCTGGCCAACGTGGTGTGGACCCACTTCTTCGGCCAGGGGATCGTGAACGAGGTGGACGACGTGCGGGTGTCCAACCCGGCCAGCAACCGGCCGCTGCTGGACGAGCTGGGCAAGCGGTTCACGGGGTACAAGTACGACTTCAAGAAGCTGGTGCGGGACATCTGCACGAGCGCCACCTACCAGCGGGCCACCCAGGAGACGCCGTCCAACGCGGGTGACACCCGCAACTTCGCCCGCGGGCCGATCCGCCGCATCCGGGCCGAGACCATGCTGGACATCGTCTCGGAAGTGACCGACACCAAGAACAAGTTCCCCGGCCTACCGCTGGGGGCGCGGGCCGTGCAGATCGCCGACGGCAAGGTGTCCAACTACTTCCTCACCACCTTCGGCCGGCCGACCCGGGACACGGTGTGCGCCTGCGAGGTGCGGCTGGAGCCGACGCTGAGTCAGAGCCTGCACCTGATGAACGGGGACACCGTCGGGCCGAAGGTGCTGCAGGGCGGGCTGGTGGCCAAGTGGGTGCAGGAGAAGCGGACGCCGGCGTGGATGATCGAGCAGATGTACCTGCGGGCGCTGAGCCGGCCGCCGACGGCCGACGAGCGGACCAAACTGGTGGCCGCGGTGGACGCGGCCAAGGACAAGCGGCAGGCGGTGGAGGACGTGTTCTGGGCCGTCCTGAACTCGCGGGAGTTCATGTTCAACCACTAGCCGTCGCGTCTGGTTTGGTGGGATGGGCATTTCTGCCTGTCCGGAGGTTGACCCGGCCAGGCAGAAATGCCCGTCCCACCGACTGACCTGCCCACCGGAGTCGCCCATGCTCACCCGCCGCCAGTCGCTGCAAGTCGCCGCCGGGGTACTCGCCGCCCCCGTGTTCGTCCGTGCCGCCGACGACCGGCCGGCCATCGCCCTCGTCGGCTGCGGCGGCATGGGCCGGGGCGACGCCACGAACGCCGGCCGGTTCGGCCGGGTGGTGGCCGTGTGCGACGCCGACGCCGGCCGGGCGGCCGTCGCGGCCAAGCAGTTCGACGCCAAGCCGTACGCCGACTTCCGCCAGATGCTCGACACGGAAAAGCAGGTGGCGGTCGTCCTCAACGCCACCCCGGACCACTGGCACACGCTGGTCAACATCGCCGCCGTGCGGCGGGGCAAGGACGTGTACGGCGAGAAGCCGCTCACCCTGACCGTGGATGAGGGCAAGCGGCTGGTGGCCGAGGTAAAGACGCACGGCCGGGTGTTCCAGACGGGCAGCCAGCAGCGGAGCGACAAGCTGTTCCGGCAGGCGTGCGACGTGGTCCGCACCGGCCGGCTGGGCAAGCTGACGACCGTCACCAGCACCCTGCCGGCGGGCCTGCGGGGCGGGCCGTTCCGGCCGTCGCCGGTGCCGGCCGGGCTGGACTGGGAGCGGTGGCAAGGCCAGGCCCCGGCGACCGAGTACGTGACCGAGCGGTGCCACACCAACTTCCGCTTCTGGGCCGAGTACAGCGGCGGCAGCATCACCGACTGGGGCGCCCACCACAACGACATCGTCCGCTGGGCGCTGGGTGAACTGGGGCCGGCCACGGTCGTCGGCAGGCCGACGGCCGCCCCGGTGCCCGGCGGGTACAGCACCTTCTCCGAGTACGAGGTCGAGTACACCTACCCGTCCGGCGTGGTCCACAGGTGCGTCAGCACGACGGCCAGCACCATCTTCGGCGGGGCGGCCAAGCAGCCGGTGCCCCGCAGCCAGATGGCCCACGGCATCAAGTTCGAGGGCACCACCGGCTGGCTGTTCGTCACCCGCGGCAAGCTGGAGGCCAGCGACCCGGCGGTGCTGACCGACCCGTTCGCCGCGTCCGACCCCCGGCTGCCGGTGAGCGACGACCACATGGGCAACTTCTTCGCCTGCGTGAAGTCCCGGCAAACCCCGATCGCCGATGCCGAGGTGGGCCACCGCTCGGTGACGGTCTGCCACCTGGGCAACATCGCCCTGCGGCTGGGCCGCAAGCTGACGTGGGACGCCACGTCGGAGACGTTCGGCGACGACCGGGCGGCGAACGCCCTGCTGGCCCGGGAGCAGCGGAAGCCGTGGACGTATGATGCCGTGTGAACCGGCCGGCGGGGGCGGGTGTCCGTCCGCGACACCCCGGGGAGGACGAGTGATGAGCCTGACGATCGAGCTGCCGCCGGCCGACGAGACGCGGCTGCGGGAGCGGGCCGAGAAAGCCGGCAAGCCGGTCGCCGAGGTGGCGGCCGAACTGCTGCGGGAGTCGCTGATCGTCCGCCCCGACTCTTCGAGATCATGGCCCCGTTCGCCGCCGAGGTGGAGGCGAGCGGCCTGACCGAGGACGAGTTGGACGCCGTCATCGACCAGGCCCGGACGGAGGTGTGGGAGGAGTGGAAGGCGAAGGGGAAGGCGTGACCCCGCTCGCCGTCCTGAACCCGGCCATCGCCGCCGGGGCCAAGCTGGTCGTCAGCCGGGACAACGACCTGCTCGACCTGATGACCGGCACCGACCCGGACGCCGTCGCCTTCCGCGGCGGCTGGCCGCGGATTGCCATCCTCGACCCCGCTTCCTTCATGGCTTCGCTCACCCCGCCGGCCGCCCCCTGACCCGACGAGACCCCCCGACATGCGGCGACTGATCCCCACCCTGACGCTCCTCGCCCTCGCCCCGGGCGTGCGGGCCGACGCCCAGAAGCCGACCTTCGACGGCGACGTGCTGCCCGTCCTCCAGCAGCACTGCGTCGGCTGCCACGGCAACGACAAGCAGAAGGGCGGCCTCAACCTGGCCACCTTCGGCGCCCTGTCCGCCGGCGGCGCGTCCGGGGCGGTGGTCAAGGCCGGCGAGGTGGACAAGTCCCGCTTGTACACCCTCACCGCCCACACCGAAGAGCCGAAGATGCCGCCCAGCGGCAACAAGATTCCCGCCCCGCAGATCGCCCTGCTCAAGCTGTGGGTCGAGCAGGGCGGCCGGGAGAACGCCGGCAGCAAGGCGGCCGTGCCGGCCAAGCCGAAGGTGGACGTGGCCCTGAAGACGACCGCCCGGGGCAAGCCGGACGGGCCGCCGCCGATGCCCGAGGCCGGCAAGCTGCCGCCCGACGCCTTCGCCCGCGGCCGCCGGCCCGGGGCGGTGCTGGCCCTGGCGGCCTCGCCGTGGGCGCCGCTCGTCGCCGTCGGCGGGCCGAAGTCGGTGCTGCTCTACCATGCCGACACCGGGGTGCTGCTCGGGGCGCTGCCGTTCGAGCACGGGCAGGTGAACAGCCTCCGCTTCAGTCGCAGCGGTAAGCTGCTCCTCGCGGCCGGCGGTCGGGGCGGCAAGCTCGGCCGGGCCGTGCTGTACGACGTGGCCACCGGGGCGAAGGTGACGGAAGTCGGCTCGGCCGAAACCGACGCCGTCCTGAGTGCCGACCTGTCGCCCGACCAGTCGCTCGTCGCCGTCGGCGGGCCGAGCAAGCTGGTGCGGGTGTACGCCGTCGCCGACGGCACGGTGGTCCGCGAGATCAAGAAGCACACCGACTGGGTGACGGCCGTCGAGTTCAGCCCGGACGGGGTGCTGCTGGCCACCGGCGACCGCAACGGCGGGCTGTTCGCCTGGGAAGCCGCGACGGGCCGGGAGTTCCACACCCTCCGCGGGCACACGGCGATGGTGACGGACGTGAGCTGGCGGGCCGACGCCAACCTGCTGGCCACGGCCAGCGAGGACGGCACGGTGCGGCTGTGGGAGATGGAGAACGGCGGCCAGGTGAAGCAGTGGGCGGCCCACGGCGGTGGCGCCCAGGGGGTGCGGTTCGCCCCGGACGGCCGGCTGGCCAGCGTCGGCCGGGACCGCGTCGCCAAGCTGTGGGACGGCAACGGCGGCCTCCAGAAGCAGTTCGCCGCCCTGCCCGACGTGGGGCTGCGGGTAGCGGTGGCCCACGACGGCGGCCGGCTGTTCGCCGGCGACTGGTCCGGGGCGGTCAAGGGCTGGGCGACGGCGACGGCCGTCGAGGTGGCGACGCTGGACGCCAACCCGCCGCCGGCCGCCGAGCGGCTGAAGCAGGCCGAGGCGGCCGTAGTCGCTGCCGCCGCCAAGTCCAAGCAGGCGGCCGACCAGCTCGCGGCCACCACGACCCTGGCGAAGCAGACCGCCGAGGCGTTCGCTGCCGCACAAGCGGCAGCCGGCAAGGTGCAGGCCGAGCTGACGGCCGCCCAGAAGGCCGCAGCCGACCAGACGACGGCGGTGGCCGCCCTCACCCCGCAGGTGGCTGCGACGAAGGCCGAGGCCGACAAGCTGGCGGCGGCCCACGTCGCGGCGGCTAACCGGCAGACGGCGTTGGAAGCGACGGCGTCCGCCTACGCCGCCGCCGCCAAGCAGCTCGCCGACGCCAGCAAGGGGCTGCCGCAAAACCCGGACCTGGCAACCGCCGCGACGGCCGCCACCGCCCTGGCCGGCAAGCACGCGGCCGAGGTGCCGGCCGCCCAGAAGGTGGCCGCCGACACCGCCGCCGCGGCAAAGGCTGCCGCCGACAAGCACGCCGGGCTGGCCAAGCAGGTGGCCGACGCCCAGGCGGTGGCGGCGGCGTCGCAGAAGCAGGCCGGCGAGTTGCAGCCGAAGGTGAAGCCCGCGGCCGACGCCGTGCCGGCGGCCAAGGCCGCCGCCGACGCCGCCGCGAAAGCGGCCGGCGAGGCGAAGGCTGCCGCCGAGGCGGCCGCTACCGAGCAGACGGCAGCGACGGCGAAGCTGGCGGCGACGAAAGCAGTGGCGCCGAAGTGACAGCTCCGGGCGAGCGGCCGGCTCGTGGCGAATGACCGGCTCTTGGCGAGCGGCCGGCGTAAGCCGGTCCGGGCTGGGGATGGCGGGGGCGAACGGCCGGAGACCGCAACCTCACTGGTCCGATCCGATTGCCCTTGCCACCCCCAGCCCGGACCGGCTTACGCCGGCCGCTCGCCAAGAAGAGTTGTGTCGGCCGCTCGCCGCGAACACGCTGTCAGACCGCACGCCGTGAGGATTGTCCGTGCTCACGCCAGACCGTTACTGGCTGCTCACCTGGACCACTTACGCCACCTGGCTACCGGGCGACGACCGCGGCTCCGTGGTAGACAACCGCCGGCACCGGCAGAACACCCCCGGCACCCCGTACCTCGCCGCCCAGTCCGCCATCCACCGGCGGGCGGTCGCCGCCCAGGCCGGCGCCCCGGTGTACCTGACGGCCGACCAGGCGGCTGTCGTACTCACCCAGTTCCAAAACACGGCCGCCTACCGCGGCTGGTCCCTGCGGGCGGCTGCGGTGATGCGGAACCACGTGCACCTGGTGGTCGGGGTGCCGGGCGATCCGGAGCCGGACACCCTGCTCCGCGACTTCAAGAGCTACGCCAGTCGGGCGCTCAACGGGCGGTGGCCGAAGCCCGCATCCGGGACGTGGTGGACGCAGAGCGGCAGCACCCGCAAGCTGTCGGACGTGCCGGCCGCGGTGGGGTACGTGCTGACCCAGGAGTACCCGCTGGTCGTCTGGTCGGCCGACGCCGCTGTTCCAGGCGAGCGGCCGGCTGTGCCGGGCGAGCGGCCGGCTGTGCCGGGCGAGCGGCCGGCTGTGCCGGGCGAGCGGCCGGCGTAAGCCGGTCCGGGCTGGGGGTAGCGGGCGCGACCGGGTTGAGCGGGCGACGCTGCGGTGTTCGGCCGGTCGCCATTGCACCCCCCCAGGCCGGACCGGCTCACGCCGGCCGCTCGCCAAGATTCGCTCAGTCCGCCGGCCGCACGGTCGCCACCTCGACCCGTACCGGCAGACCTTCGGGATCGTTCCGGTTGAGCCGCAGCACCCCCGTCACCCGCACCGCCCCGCGATGCACCCGGGTCGTCGCCCCGTCGGGCAGTTCCACCCGCACCACCTGGGTCGGCCCCGGCACCTCACAGAACCAGCAGCCGACCGCCGCCTCGGTGAGCAGGAACGCCCCGACCTCGGCCTCGGCCGTGCCCACCGGCGTCATGAACCCCGGCAGCTCCACCCGCCGGCCGTCCAGCCTGCTCAGGTACTCCAGGAACGTCGGCTTGCCGCGGTTGTCGATCTCGGTCTCGCCCAGCACCGCCCACGGCAACGGGTTGACCCCGGCCGTCACGGCCGGCAGCGCCGCCGGGTCGATCAGCCGGGCGAACGCCCGCGGCGACTGGAACGGAATGCGAGACGGCGGGGCGTGGCCGGTCTTCTCCGCGGCGTCGGCGAGCTGTCGGACCGCCTGCCGGCGAGTTCGCACCGCGGGGGAACTCATGCCGAACTCGGTCACGCAGCCGTCGAGCATGGCCGCCGCCGCCCGCACGTCGCCGGCCGCGACGGCGAGTTCGGCGAGCAGCCAGAGCAGGCGACCGTCGGTGGGCAGCGACAGCATCAGCCCCTGCACCCGAGCCACGGCGTCGGCCGGCGGCGGGTCGGGGAGCAGCGTGTCCGGGGCGTCGGCCTGGGGGCCGAGCCGGCGGCGGACCAGCGTGCGGTGCAGCTCCTCGCCCGGCTTCTGGTCCGCCGGCGCCAGCCGCACGGCGTCGCCCAGCGATTCGGCGGCCCGCGGCAGGTCGCCGGCCAGGTGCCAGGCGGTGCCCAGGTTGGCGGCGACGCGGAAGTGGTCCGGGAACCGCCGGGCGGCCGGCCGCAGCACAGCAAGTGCCTGCGTCGGCTGGTTCAGCCGCAGGTGCAATGCGCCGCGGTCGGCGAGCTGGTCGGCCGTCGGGTCGGCGACGGCTTGCAGCTTGGCCAGGGCGGCGACGTACCGGGCGTGCAGCGGGCCGGCCGGGGTGCGGAGCGCCCGCACGTCCGGCAGGTAGCCGTTCCACCGGGCCGGCAGCGGGCGGAACGGGTCGCCGGAGTAGTGGACGCCGGCGCGGGCCAGCGGGGCGACGAGCAGCAAAGTTATAGCAAGGCGCATCATTGATCGTTTCCCGGCGGGTCGCCGACCGCAGCCTAGTGAAGAAGTGGCTCGATCACGCATCACGCCCAACGGATACGGGTCAACTGAGCGGGTTTGTTCTGCGCCACCTTGAAAACCCAGTCCACCTCTTGGTGCGAGTACACGAATCGCGTCGCGCCGACTATTATCCGACGGTTCATCTCCTTAACGAGGGGATTTTGGAGATCGAGTTGCTGGAGGTCGCGGCACGGTTGCCACGAGCAGTGAAGCAGAAGCTCCGGTGTCAGCGGAAGAATCAGTTCGCATTCTTCATTGGCCAACCCGAATCCCTCAAAAAAGAATGCTGGGTTATCGCCGGTCAAGAACTGGGCCGATCCTTTGGCCCGCAGGAGCCGCCAGTACATGCTGTGGATGGCGAACAGCCAAGACTCGAACGGCCACGGTGTCTCGCACTGCTCCCGGAGGGTGTCCGGCGGCCGTGCCCGGAATCGCTTCTCAAGGGCGTCCACTCCGGCCAAACGAGCAGCGAGCGTGTCCGCCGTCGCGGGCGGCGCGGCCGCCGCCGACCGCAAACTGGCGCGGCGGCGGGCGAACACGTCATCCATAGCCTCGGGCACAAGTCGTTCGAACCAATCCCGCGCGTTCGGCACTCGGCGGATTTGCGTGGCAATGTAGTACGTCAGGTCACGCCGCTGTGCCTCGTCGAGTCTGCCCTCGTGCCGGAGCCGGTCAATTGCGTCCCCGCCCGGCACCTCAACACCGTAGGTAAGTGCGTGTTCGTCTGCCAGTTGGTAAAACGCCGGCGATTGGGCCACCCGTTTGATGGGGAGGAGATTACAAACCGGCCCCTGCTTGTCAGATGCCCAGATGTGGCCGGGAGAAGCCGGAGCCTGGAACGCTTTCAGGTAACGTTGCGGGACGGAATGGTGGCCCATCGGTGCAAACTCACTTGGGTGGCCGTCAGCGGCATCCTGACAGACATGCCAACAGCACATTACGTTCGCGCACGCCGGTCGGTCAACGGAGGTTGACCGCCGCCCGCCCTCGGCCGAATCAACCAGCAAGCGGTTCCACCACCAGCGTCTCGCCCGGCGAGTCCAGCCACCACTCCCGCTCGGTCGGCCCCCGCAGGGTCAGCTTGCCGTCGCCCAGGTCCACCGTGTCGCCCGGCTGGAACCGCTCGCCGGACTGCCGCAGGTAGCCGAGCAACCCGCTGAACAGCCGGAACGTGTCACTCGTCGCCTCGTGGCCGGGGAGGTGCCGCGCCAGGTCCGGCAGGCCGAGGCGGTGGGCGGCGAACGTCCGCGCCCACGGCCTGGCCGCGTCGCCCACATCGAGTTTGACGAACCCGGCGACCAGGTACGGCAGCGGCAGCCCACGCAGGGTGGCGAAGATGTCCTCGCCGTCCTCCGGCGTCAGGTCGAACGCCGGCACGGCGGCGCGGGCCTCCTCGTTGAGCGTGGCGATCGCCCCGAACCGGGCCAGCGCCCCCGCCACCACCCCCAGCCCGACGAACCGTTCGAGCGGGTCCGGCTCGTCGCCGGCGTGGTACAGCAGGACGTGCGCCCCGTGGGCCGTCGCGTCCGCCTTGATGTCGTCCGGCATCATGGCCGTCGGCACGCAGGCGGCCACCGGGCCGTGCGGCATCGGGGCATCGAACCCGGCCAGCAGCACCCGATGGCCCGGCCACACGACCTCGCCCAGCACACTCGCCGGCGGGCCGTCCGCACTCACTAACGCCGCCAGCGCCGGGTTGGCCTTCACCTCGCCGAGTTCCACCCGCACGTCGGCCAGGGTCGGGTGGTAGTCGCGGAGGATGATCTCCAGCCCGTCGGCGTCCAGGTCGAGGGGGCCGGGGAACAGGAGCTGGAAACTCTGCGGGTCCGGCGGGACGACGAACCGGGCGGCGAAGTCGGCAGTCACGATGCCACCTGAGTGCCGAGTGCCGAGTGCAGAATGCACAATGAGGAAGCGGTGCCACCTCCGGCGATGACCGGCGGCGATGGTTCGGCCATTCTGCACTCTTCACTCTGCACTTTGCACTCCCCCCGGCGGCCGTGGTATCATACGCGACGCATACTTGACGTGCCGTTCCCAGACTTCTCCCGAGGGTCCGCCATGCTGTTCGAGAGGGGCAACCAGTCCCGCCGCGGGTTCCTGACCCGCACCGCCGGAGCGTTCGCCGTCGCCGGCTTCCCCGCCTGGTACGGCCAGCAGCAGGCCTTGGCCGCCGCCGCGCCGGTCCGCCGGCCGGCCGCCAACGACAAGCTGACGATGGGGTTCGTCGGCATCGGCAGCCCGCAGTCCCGGAGCATGTCCGGCGACCTGTACGGCGGGGCCAAGAAGTATAAGGCCGAGTGCGCCGCCGTCTGCGACGTGGACGCCCGCCACCTGAAGCGGGCCGCCGACCAGTTCAAGACGGACGGGTTCGAGGGGGTCAAGACGTTCACCGACTTCCGCCGGCTGACCGACGACAAAACCATCGACACGGTGCTGGTGGCCACCCCCGACCACTGGCACACGCTGGTCGCCATCGACGCGCTGCGCAAGGGCAAGGACGTGTACTGCGAGAAGCCGCTCACCCTCACCATCGAGGAGGCGCTGGCCCTCAAGACGGTGGTCGAGCAGACCGGCCGGGTGCTACAAACCGGCAACCAGCAGCGGACCGAGTTCGGCGGCCGGTTCCGACTGGCCAGCGAGATCGTGCGGTCCGGCCGGCTCGGCAAGGTGACGAAGATTGAGTGCCGCATCGGCGACAACCCGCAGAGCGGCCCCATCCCCGAAGCCCCGGTGCCCGAGGGCCTGGACTGGGACCTGTGGCTCGGGCCGACGGCCAAGGTGCCGTACCGCATGAGCAAGGACGGCAGGAACACCAACTGCCACTACGAGTTCCGCTGGTGGTACGACTACAGCGGCGGCAAGCTGACCGACTGGGGCGCCCACCACATCGACATCGCCCAGGCCATGCTCGGCATGGACGGCAGCGGGCCGACCGGCGTCGAGAAGGTGTCGGCCACCGAGCCGTATGCCGGCGGCGACGGGTACAACACGCACAAGGACTTCCGGGTGAAGTTCACCTACCCCGGCGGCGTCGAGGTGCTGGTGACGGGCACCCAGGGGAGCGACGTGAAGGGGCTGCACCAGGCGGACGGCAAGCTGCCCACCCGCCGCGACCGCAAGTACGAGACGGTCAAGGAGACGGTGGACGGCAAGGAGGTGAGCAAGAAGACGTTCAAGGACACGTTCGTGCCCGTGGACACGGTGAGCGGCGGCGAAAACGGGGTGATGGTGTTCGGCGAACTCGGCAACCTGTTCGTGTCCCGCGGCCAACTGCTGGCCACCGACGCGAAGATTCTGAGCGAGCCGCTCAAGGAGATGACGGCCCTGTACCCGACGGTGGCCAAGGGGGCCGGCGGCGACCACATCGCCAACTTCTTCGACTGCGTGAAGAGCCGGGACAAGCCCATCTGCCACGTCGGCGTCGGGGCCGGCAGCGTGATCGTCTGCCACCTGGCGGCCGTCGCCCTGCGGACCGGCAAGCCGCTCACCTGGGACGCCAAGGCCAGCCGCTTCACCGGGGCCAACGCCGACGCCGGCAACGCCCAGATCAGCCGGCCGAAGCGGGCGCCGTGGAAGCTGGACGTGTGACCCGGGCCGATTCCCTCGCGGTGCCCGACGCGGCCTTGGTCGGGCAGTGCGACATCGACCTGTACCGGGCCAGCGGGCCGGGCGGGCAGAAGCGGAACAAGACCAGCTCGGCGGTGCGGCTGCGGCACCGGCCGACCGGCCTGCGGGTGATCGCCGAGGAGAGCCGCAGCCAGCACGCCAACAAGGCCAAGGCGGTCGGGCGTCTGCGGCAGGCGGTGGTGCTGCACGTCCGCGAGCCGGCGGCGGCCGGGCGGCCGGAGGTGGCCGCCTGCGGCGACGGCCGGTTCAGCCTGGCGAGCGCCAAAGACCCCCGCTACTGGCCGGCCGCCGGGGTGGCGTTGGACGCCCTCGCCGGGTGCGACGGGCAGCTCTCGACGGCCGCCGAACTGCTCGGGGTGGCGACGGCCAACCTGGGCGACTTCCTGGCCCTGCACCCGAAGGTGTGGCAGGAGGCCAACCGCATCCGGGTACAATTCGGGCTGGCCGCGCTGCGAACGTAGGGCACGGTTCACCGTGCCGCCTTCGCCCCACGACGGCACGGTGAACCGTGCCCTACGGAACGCTTATGCCGCCGGGGTTCAGTTGGGTCGATCGGCCGCACGTCGCCGGGCTGGCGCAGCCCGAGGGGCCGGACGACCTCCGCTGGCTGCGGGCCAACGGGGTCGAGCTGCTGGTGTCGCTGACCGAGGAGCCGCCGCCCCGGCGGTGGGTGAACGACGCCGGCCTGCTGGGCGTCCACCTGCCCGTCGAAGACATGACCGCCCCGACCCCGGACCAGCTCGCCGCGGCCGTGCAAGCCATCCGCCGGGCCAACACCGCCGGGCTGGGGGCGGCCGTGCATTGCGCCGCCGGGCTGGGCCGCACCGGCACCGTGCTGGCGTGCTACTTCGTCGCGGTCCGGGGCGACTCGGCCGCGGCAGCGGTCGAGCGGGTGCGGCGCCTCCGCCCGGGGTCGGTGGAGACGCCGGCCCAAGAAGAGGCGGTGGCGGCGTTCGCCCAGGATCGCAGCCCGAAGCGCTAGCGAGGACGAGTCGTCCTCGCTAGCGCTTCGGGCTGCGATCCGAAATCACTTGCCCGTCTTGATCACCTCGATGTCGAACACCAGGTCGGCCCGGGGGCCGATGTCCGGCGGGCTGCCCGGCTCGCCGTAGGCCAGCGGCCACGGGATGTACAGCCGGCGGGTGCCGCCCTCCTTCATGCCCGGCATCCCCACCTGCCAGCCCTGGATCAGGTTGCCCAGGGGGAAGGTGGCCGGCCGCCCCGGCCCCTTCCGGCTGGTGTCGAAAATCTTGCCCGCCAGCGTCCACCCGGTGTAGTGGATGGTGACGGTGTCGCCCGGCTTGACCTCGGCCCCGGTGCCCGCCCGCACGTCCCACGTCTTCAGCCCGGCCTCGCCCAGCGGCTTCCACTCCTTGCTCGTCAGGTCGGGCAGGGCCAGCGGGTCGTCCATCAGCTCGACCTCGAACACCAGGTCGGCCTTGGCCGGGATGAGCGGCGGCCGGCCGGCCTCCTTATACGCCAGCGGGTACGGGATGAACAGCCGGCGGACGCCCCCCGGCTTCATCCCCGGGATGCCGTCCGTCCACCCCTTGATGACGCCGTCCAGCGGGAAGGTGGCCGTCTCGTTCCGCTTCACGCTGCTGTCGAACACCTTGCCGTCGGTCAGCCAGCCGGTGTAGTGGACGGTCACTTTGGCCCCGGGCCGGGCGGCCTCCCCGCTGCCCTCCTTCACGTCCCACACCTTCAGCCCGTCAGTGCCGAGGGCCTTCCACTCCTTGGCGTCCAGCGGCGGCAGCTTGAACGGGTCCGGCTTGGCCGGCGTGGGCGGGGTGGGCGGCTGGGCGACGGCCGTCGCCCCGACGGCCAGGGCGGCGAACAGACACAGGCGACGCATGGGTGGCTCCGTTGGTTTTGACCCGGCGAGCGGCCGGCGTGAGCCGGCTGAGGGGCCGCGACCGGGGTGGAGGAACGACCTCACGACCCCGGTCGCGGCCCCTCAGCCGGCTCACGCCGGCCGCTCGCCAAGAACGATCACTTCACGCTGATGAGTTTGACCTCGAACACCAAATCCGCCTTCGGCGGGATGGCCGGCGGGCTGCCGTTGACGCCGTACGCCCACGCATACGGGATGAGCAGCCGGCGGACGCCGCCCTCCTTCATGCCGGGGATGCCCTCCTGCCAGCCCTTGATCAGGTTGCCCAGCGGGAACGTGGCCGGGCTGCCCCGCTGCACGCTGCTGTCGAAAATCTGGCCGTCCTTGGTCCACCCGGTGTAGTGGATCTCCACCTTGTCCAGGTGCTTGGCCGCCTTGCCGGTGCCGACGGTGCTGTCCCACAGCTTCATGCCGCCGGGGCCGTCGGCCCAGTTCGGGTCGTCCAGTGCGGGCAGGGTCAGGGTGGTGCCGGCGACGCTCATGGGGAACTTCCGTCAGGGGGGTAGGGGAATCACTTGACCGCGATCAGCTTGACCTCGAACACCAGGTCGGCGTTGGGCGGGATATTTTTGCCGCTGCCCGCCGCCCCATAGGCCCAGGCGGACGGGATGAACAGCCGGCGGACGCCGCCCGGCTTCATGCCCGGGATGCCCTCCTGCCAGCCCTTGATCAGGTTGCCCAGCGGGAACGTGGCCGGGGTGCCCCGCTGCACGCTGCTGTCGAAAATCTGGCCGTCGAGCGTCCACCCGGTGTAGTGGATGGTGACGGTGGCCCCAGGCGGGCACGGGCTGCCGGTGCCCTCGACGGCGTCCCACGTCTTCATGCCGCCGGCGGCCGGCTGCCACTCCGGGGCGTCCGCGGCCGGCAGGGTGAGGGTGGTGCCGGCCGTGTCCCCACCGGCCGGGGCGGCCGACTCGCCGGGGGCGGCCACCTTGCCGGCGGGCGGCGACTCGCCGGTGCCCAGGGCGATGAGCGCCCCGACGAGCAGGACGACGGCGGCCGCAGCCCCGGCCGGCAGCAACACCTGGAGCATGGTTTTCTTGTCCATCGGCCGGTCCTAGCGGGTGAGGGGGTGCGGCGATTATAGGCATGGCGTGCCGGTCACGTCGCCGCCGGAGAAATTGCGTGCCGGCCGGAAGCGACCGCCGAACTGTCGCCAAACCCGACGGCCGTCGGCCGCAGCTACGACTTTCCGGTTTTTCCGGCCGCGGCGAGTTTGACCCCTGTGCGGGCTGCTCTAGGGTACTGGCGTGAGCGGGCCAACCAACGACCGACCAGCAGCCGCGAGGTGACGCAACCTCTTGTACGGCAAGCAGTTTCGAGTCCGTAGCCGCCCGCCGTCGCACAGGAGTTGCCCAATGTTCGGCGTCGTCGCCCGCGGAGCGGTCGAGTTTCTGAAAAACGAAGACGGCCCAACGGCTGTCGAGTACGCAGTGATGCTCGCCCTCATCATCGTGGTGTGTATCGCCTCGGTGACGGTGTTGGGTCGGAATGCCAACAGCACGTTCTCGAACACCGCCCTGAACGGCACGCTGGTGAGCGGCGGGTCGTGACGGGCTGATCAGACCACGGCGGTCCTGTGATCGCCAGTTGGAACGGTTCAGTGTGTTTCCTTGTGTCCCCCTTCCCGGAGTTTCCGATGAACCTGGTCAAGAGCGCGGTCCGCTTCCTGAAGGCCGAAGACGGCCCGACCGCCGTCGAGTACGCCGTGATGCTGGCCCTCATCATCGTGGTCTGCATCGCCGCCGTGACGACCCTGGGCA